>DAORNK010000065.1:0-9732 GCA_035440985.1 Rubrivivax sp.
TGGCCCTATGCAGGGGCCTACGCGGGCACGATTCATATCTTCACAAGCTCTCAGGCGCCGGCCAGCAGGCCCAGCCATTCGTGCAGCGCGACCCAGGTGGCATCGAACCCGCGCACGCTGGGCAGCCAATCGGAGAGTTCGAGCGGACCTGGCGTGGGGACACCCATCGGCGCGCCGACGATCGTGATCCTTTGGCCCGCGATGGCGCGTTCGAAGTTGCGCAGCGCGCGGGTCATGTGGTTGGCGTGCGTCACCACCACGATCTTCTCGATACCCTGTGGCTGCAGCAGCGCGACGGTGCGCAGCGCGTTCTCCCGCGTGTCGCGCGATGACGTTTCCAGCCAGCGCAAGGGCCTGCCGAAGTCACGTTCGGCGATGCGGGCCGCGATGTCGCCTTCGGTTGCGCCGGCCTTGGCGCCGTGGCCGATGCCACCGCTGAAGGCCGCCGGCAAGCCGGTCTCGCGCGCCAGCCACAGGCCGTAGCGCAGGCGCTCGATGGACCGCGGCGTCAACGTGGCCACGCCGTACTCGGGCGCCAGCTCACGGCGGCCACCGCCCAGGATCACGATGGCCGTGCGGGGGGATTTGCGGAGCTCGGTGATTTCAGTGCTGTTGAGCGCCGGTGGCGGGCGCAACAGGCCGTTGAGCAACAGCTTGCCGATGGCGCCGGTGCACATCAACCAGAGCCCGGCCACACCCAGCAGGATCAGCAGCCAGGCCAGCAGGCGTCGGCGGTACATGAGCCGGGCGCCGATCAGCACCAGCAGCAGCAGCGGCACTGGCGGCAGCAGCAACGCGCCCACCAGCGGCTTCCAGGCTTCGACGCCCAGGGTCAGGAAGATCTCGTTCATGTGCGGGGACTCTCGGCCCGGATCAAAAGAAGGCCTGCAGCCCGGTCTGGGCACGGCCCAGGATCAGCGCGTGCACGTCGTGCGTGCCTTCATAGGTGTTGACCGTCTCCAGGTTGATCATGTGGCGGATCACGTGATATTCGTCGTGGATGCCGTTGCCACCGTGCATGTCGCGGGCGGCCCGTGCAATGTCCAGCGCCTTGCCGCAACTGTTGCGCTTGATCAGGCTGATCATCTCGGGCGCAGCCCGGTGTTCGTCGAGCAGGCGCCCGACGCGCAGGCAGGCCTGCAGGCCCAGCGTGATCTCGGTCTGCATGTCGGCCAGCTTCTTCTGGATTAGCTGGTTCTGGGCCAGCGGGCGGCCGAACTGCCGGCGGTCCAGCGTGTAGCGGCGTGCCGCGTGCCAGCAGAACTCCGCCGCCCCCAGCGCACCCCAGGCGATGCCGTAGCGCGCCTTGTTGAGGCAGCCGAACGGGCCTTTCAGGCCTTGCGCGCCGGGCAGCAGGTTTTCGGCCGGCACGAAGACATCGTCCATCACGATCTCGCCGGTGACGCTGGCACGCAGGCTCATCTTGCCTTCGATCGGGGGCGCGCTCAGGCCCTTCATGCCTTTGTCGAGCAGGAAGCCGCGGATGCTCTCCTGGCCGCCGACCGAGCCTTCCGCGCTGGCCAGCTTCGCCCAGACCACGAAGACGTCGGCGATCGGGCTGTTGGTGATCCACATCTTGCTGCCCTGGAGCCGGTAGCCGCCGTCCACCGGCCTGGCGCGGGTGAGCATGCCGGCCGGATCGCTGCCATGGTTGGGCTCGGTCAGGCCGAAGCAACCCACCCACTCCCCGGTGGCCAGCCGCGGCAGGTACTTCTGGCGCTGCGCCTCGCTGCCGTAGGCGTGGATGGGGTGCATGACCAGCGAGCTCTGCACGCTCATCGCGCTGCGGTAGCCGCTGTCCACGCGTTCCACTTCGCGTGCCACCAGGCCGTAGCAGACATGGTTGAGTCCGGCACAGCCGTAGCCTTCGATGGTGCTGCCCAGCAGGCCCAGCGCCCCCATTTCGGTCATGATGGCGCGGTCAAAGTGCTCGTGGCGCGCTGCCATCAGCACGCGGGTCTGCAACCGCTCCTGGCAATAGGCCGCAGCGGCATCGCGCACCGCACGCTCCTGGTCGTCGAGCTGGTCGTCGAACAGAAGAGGGTCATCCCAACGGAACTGGCAGGCCATCGACACGCACTCCGGATAATGGTTCAGGAGTGTAAGGAGTCGCGCCACGCGGCCGACGCCCCCCTTTTGGAAGGAGAGTGAGCTTGAGCGAACGTGAGATCACCCTGGGCGGCGGCTGTTTCTGGTGCCTGGAGGCCGTCTTCGAGCACGTGCAGGGCGTGACGGCGGTGGAGAGCGGCTACTGCAACGGTCTGACCGAGCGCCCGACCTACGACCAGGTCTGCAGCGGCCAGACCGGCCACGCAGAGGTCGTGCGTCTGCGCTACGACGAGAGCCAGGTGAGCTTGCGTGAACTGCTGGAGATCTTCTTCACCGTGCACGACCCGACGACGCTGAACCGCCAGGGCAACGATGTGGGCACGCAATACCGCAGCGGCATCTACTACCACGACGAGGCACAGGCCGGCGTGGCCCGTGACGTGCTGGCCGAACTGCAACAGGCCCTGGGGGGCCGGGTGGTGACCGAATTGCAGCCGGTGGCGCGCTACACGCGGGCCGAGGACTACCACCAGCACTACTTCGCCAACCACCCTGGGCAGGGTTACTGTGCCTTCGTGGTCGCCCCCAAGCTGGAGAAGTTCCGCCGCACCTTTGCCGCGCGTTACAGACCCTAGAACGAAGCGAAGGCGCTGGTCGGTTCCAGATCCGGGAACACCGAGTCCAGGCCGCGGCGCAGCATCTGGCGGCGGCTGCGGCGATCGCTGTCCTGGCCCTTCAGCGCAGCGAACACCGGCGCGCGCAGCAGCCACAAGTCCACCGGTTCTTCGGCACTGCGGATCTGGTGGCGCAGCCACTCGTCGGCCGGCGTGTCTTCCAGCGCATGCAAAAAGGTCATCTTCAGCGCCACGAAGGCGCGCCGGGCGGCGATGCGGCTGTGGCGGTCGCCGGGCAGGCCGGTCTCGGTCGGCAGGGCTCCGGGCGTGAATTGGCGAGGTTCGGCGGCGGCTTGCATGGCGGGCACCGGGTCAGAGCGGGGCGAACTGCGAGCGCGGGGCCCGGGTCGGAAAGTGGCGGTTCAGCTGCGTCAGGCGGCGTTCGGCTTCGGTCTGGCTGTGGCTGACGCCCACCACGCGATACGTGTCGGCGCGCAGGTGCCACAGCTCGCGCAGCGAACGGGCCTCGCCGATGCGCCAGCGCAGCCGGTCGGCGTCCTCGCTGGTGATGTCCTGCACGAGGCGCAGGAACTCCGCCCGCACAAGCGGCAGGCGGTTCAGGGGCGGTGAAGCATCCTGGGGCGCCGGGGCCATCATCCAGAACACCAGGCGTTGCCAGAGGCTGGGTGGGGCGTGACGCAGCGACGGCGGGCACACCTGCACCCGCAGGCTGCTGGAATCCTGCAGCGTGGAGCGACGGCCCCAGTGGGAGAAGCGGAACGATGCACGCATGGTGGATGTGATATCGGACACGGACAGGCACGCTTGAGGCCAATCGTCGCCCCGGCGGGCCGCGGGCAAAGGCCGGAGTAAGGGGGGCAAGGCCTGTCAGTTCGGTGCCGCACGGGGCCGCTGGTGGCCCGGCCTGCGGTTACATCACGGCGGCCAGGCCGCGGCCGCGCCGCGGCCCTGTGCGCGTGGGCGCGAGGTAGCGGTTGGGCGCCAGGATCACGCTGCACCCTGGGCTGCGGTAGCAGATCGTGGCTTCGGCCAACTGCTCGACCCGCTCGCGCTCGCTCGGTGGTGCGTACAGGTCGACCGTCCAGATCCGACGCGGGTCCAGTGGGAACTGGGTGCCGCGCACCTGTACCGTCACTGCCCGCCCTGACGCTGGAGCCGTCACTTCGTCGGCCTCGTCGGGATCAGACAGGCAGACCAGCCGCACGCCGTCTTCGGCCAGGCCGCACATCCAGGTCGTGGTGGCTCGCGATTCGTCGACGGGCAGCAGGGCCAGCAGAGGCAGCAGGTAGGGAAAGAGCCGGCGCACGAAAGTGTCTCCTGACACCTTCGTTTCGGCGCGCCGGCAACGATCTTGAGCTCACAGGCCGTGCGAATCGGCACACCAGCGGAGCGCCTTCGCCCGGCGCATGGTCTTGGTCAGCGGGGTTTGATGCGCGCCACGCCCCCGAAGCTGCCGACCCACAGCGTGCCGTCGCGCGCCGTGGCCATCGAGAAGACGGCGTTGTTGAACAGGCCATCGGCGGTGGTCATCACATCGAACCGGCCATCCTTCCACTTGGCCAGGCCGTCGTTGGTGCCGATCCACAACTGACCCTTGGGGTCGATGTGCAGCATGAACACATGGTTGCCGGGCAGGCCTTCGGCGACGGTGTAATGGGTCCAGGTCTTGCCGTCGAAACGCGACAGGCCGCCACCCCAGGTGCCAGCCCAGACCACGCCCTGGGCATCGACCACCATCGAGACGATGTAGTTGGGGTTGTAGGCGACGTCGACCTTCTGCAGGCCCATCTCTTCCTTCTGGCGGGCGTGGTGATCGCTGACCTTGGACGGGTCGGTCTTGAACTGGATGTGGTCCTTGACCTTCTCGTAGGGTGCGCCCAGCCCCTTGGCATGGTTCCAGCTCTGCCAGCGGCCTTCCTTGAAGTGCGCCAGGCCGCCTTCGGTGGCCAGCCAGATCTCGCCGTTTTGGCCCTCAGCCAGGCCGTAGACCCAGTCGTTGGGCAGGCCCCCCTTGGTCGACTCCACCGTGTGGAGCTCCCATTTCGAGCGGTCCTTCAGGTTGCCGCCGCGCACGCGGTTGACGCCCGACCAGGTGGCAATCCAGACGTCGCCGTTCTTCGCCTTCACCACATCGTAGACAAAGGCGTCACCCAGGCCCTCGGGGATGTTGTAGGTCTCCCAGCCCTCGCCCTTGGCGTCCAGCAGCGACAAGCCGCCGCCGTAGGTGCCGACAGCGATGCGACCGTCCAGCTTGCCGATGTGGAAGATGCCGTTGGACAGCAGGCCGCTCTTGACGTCAAGCAGCTTGTATTCGTCGCTGCGTGTGTCGTAGCGCACCACGCCGCCGGAAGTGCCGACCCAGACCGTGTCAGCGTCGACGAAGATGCGCTTGACGTTCTTGTTGCCGACACGGAAGTGCGTGAACGCCTGGTCCGGATCTGCGCCAACCTTGCCGCCCATCTGCGGTGGCGCCGCGCTGGGGTGGTTGGCGGGCAGGCCGACGCCCGGCGCAGGACTCGCCTGTGCAACTGGCACGGCCTGCGCGGTGGGCGGGGCCGCTGCCGGGGCCGGGGCTTGTGACAGCGCGGCGCTGCGCCCGACCTGGTAGGCGCCTGCCAGCGCAGCGGCCAGTCCAATCGTGAGGAGTCCAGCGATCTTCATGTTCACGGCCATGGCCGTTCCTTGTCGTTCACTTCACTTGCCGATGCGGGCGACACCGCGCCGGGTGCCGACCCAGACGTCGTTGTCCGGGCCGACCGCCAACGCAAACACATTGGTCTCCAGCAGGCCATCCTTGGTGCCGAAGTTCTGCCAGCCCTTGCCGTCGTAGCGCGAGACGCCGCGGTTGGTGCCGAACCACAGCGCGCCGAGCTTGTCCTGCGCGATGCTGTAGACGATGTTGCCGGCCAACCCGTCCTTGACCGTGAGGTTGCTCCAGGCCTTGCCATCCCAGCGCGCGGCACCGCCACCCCAGGTGCCGGCCCAGATGCTGCCGTCGGCCGCGGCGAGCATCGAGAACACGTAGTTGGGGTTGTAGGTGGCCGGCCCGTCGGCACTCACCGACAGGTCGTGGCGGGTGCGCGTGCCCAGGCCGGTGTTGGTCGACGCTGGCAGCTTGTCGTCGTTGGCCGCACCAAGCCCGTTCTTGTGCGTCCACGCGACCCAGCGCTTGCCGTCGTACATCGAGACGCCGCCTTCGGTGCCGAACCAGACGCGGTCGCGCGCATCGACGGCAATGCCGTAGACCCACTCGTTGACGAGTTCCTTGACGTAGGTGCTCATCTTGCCGGTCCTGCCATCGATGCGGTTGACCCCAGCCCAGGTGCCGATCCAGAAGTCGCCGTTCTTCTGCTGCGCGAACGAATAGATCCAGTAGTCGGCCAGCCCGTGCATCGGAAACAGGGTCTTCCAGCGCCCGTCCTTGTAGCGCGAAGCGCCACCGGCATTGGTGCCGAACCACTTGTGGCCTTGCCGGTCCAGGCCGACGGCAAACACGTACTCGTTGGCCAGCCCTTCCTTGCGCGTGAAGGTGTTGCGCCGCTGGCCGCTGGCCAGATCGACTTCGTGCACACCGCTGGAGGTGCCGACCCAGAGTGCGCCGCGTGCCGGCTCGACGGTGAGCGCGCGCACGTAGACGGATGGGCCGACGTCGAAGCTCTCCTTCACGCGCAGGGCCGTGGTCGACGCCGCCACCGTCTGGCCGAAGGCCGGTGCGGCGGCCCACTGCGCCAGCGCAGCGATCGTGGCCAGAAGGAAACGCGGGATGTTCATCGCCAGGTTCGCAGATGGGCCACGATGTCGAGGATCTCGCGGTCACGCAGCTGGCCCTGGTAGGCCGGCATGGCACCACGGCCGCCGCGGATCGCCGCCAGCAGGTTGAGGTCGGGCTTGAGCAGCGCCGTCGGGCGCGACAGATCGGGGGCGTTGGGCAGCACCGGTCGTCCGTTGGTCCCATGGCACTGGGTGCAGTGGCGCTGGTAGAGCTCGGCGCCCGCAAGCGGGTCGGCGGCCATGGCCGCGCCGCCGATGGCCAGGGCCGCAGGCAACGACACGAGCAGGCGGATCAGGTTCATGACGCCGCTTTCGGCGGCGGTGGTGGTTTGACGGCCGCTCGCTGTGCGCGCAATGTCGTAGCGCGCGCTTGCCAGTCCATCGCCAGCTGGGAGTCGACGCTCAGCTGCCAGCGGCCCGTTCGGTAGGCTTGGGCCAGTGTTTCCATCGAAGGCAGGTGGCCGGCCTCGGCAGCGCGGCGAACCGCAGCCAGCGCCTGCGCGGGCGGGCGGTCGGCCAGCAAGGGATGGTCCTTGGCGGTCCACTCGGCGATCAGCACGACGGCGCCAGCATGGCCGGCGTCAGCCGCTTTCGAGAAATGCTGCAGCGCCCGCTTCTCATCTTTGGCAATGCCACGGCCGAGGAGATAGGCGTTGCCGAGGTTGAAATCCCCTTCCGCGTCGCCCTGCGCGGCGGCGTCCCGGTAAAGCGCGAAGGCATCCTCGGCAAAGTCGGCCCGGTCCAGGATGAAAGCCAGCAGCACCTGCGATGGCGCATGCCCGGCTCGGGCCGCGCCGCGCAGGACCGACATCGCCGCCACCACGTCGCCACGCTGGTAGGCCGCCAAGCCGCGGGCATAGTCCTCAGGCGGCCCGGCCAGCACGGCGCCCGGCAACCCTGCCACCAGCAACAGGCAGACGACGAGGGCCGTCGGTGCGGCGCGCGCGGACTTCAACCCAGGGATCCCGACCATGGCCGGTGGAGTGCGAAATCCGTGCCACCAGGGCCACGGCACGCAGGTACGACGCTTGCATCACGCGTGCCCATTGCCTTGCGGGCGGCCGCTTGCGCCGCGAAAACATGTCACTGTCGAAGGCCTTCTGCGCAGCGGCCCTTTCGCTGCTGGTGCTGCCGGTGCGGGCCGAAGCCCTGCAAGACGCCATCGCGGCAGTGCAGCGCAAGGACTACCAGACGGCAGTGCGCCTGCTGGAACCGCTGGCGCGCTCCGGCCAGCCTCAGGCACAGTTGCGCCTGGGCATGCTCTACTACCACGGGCACGGCGTGCGCGAAAGCGACAGCCAGGCACGCGACTGGTTCGAACGTGCCGCCCACCAGGGGCTGGCCGAAGCGCAGTTCCAACTGGGCAACCTCCACGCCTACGGTCTGGTCGCGGCCGCGCCCGAAACGGATCCCAGCCGGTTGGCAGCACAGTGGTACTTCGCGGCCGCGCAGCAGGGTCACGCCGACGCGCAGTACAGCCTGGGCATCCTGTTCCTCACAGGCAGCGGCGTGACTCAGGACGCGCAGCAAGCCGCCCGCTGGATCGGTCGTGCCGCCGCGCAAGGCCACGCCGACGCCCGCGCCTACGAAGCCGGCTCACCCAAGCGCTGAGGCCGGACCGAGGCCGCGCCTGCGCGCGGCCGAGTGCCTGCCGAAGGCCAGGCCGCATGCTTGCGGACTGGCTGAGGCCGGACCGAGGCCGCGCCTGCGCGCGGCCAAACTGGCTGGCTCAAGGCTGCACGCGGTCGATCACGATTCGAAGGCCCTGCGTGCGGTTCCCCACCGGAGCGCTCTGCCCGATCAGGTCGCCGCTCTGCGGCGTGGCGTTGCCGCTGCGCGATACCCGCGCGCCCACCACCACCTGCGCAGCGGTGGACAGCCTGAGATCCGGGGCCATGGCCATCGAATCGTCCAGTCTGAAGCGCAGGGGCCAGCTTCCCGTCGCCTGCTTCACGATGGCCAGCGGCACGCGTGGGCCTTGCACGGCGCGGGCAAAGACATAGACCATGTCGCCGGCGGCCACGCGGGCGGCCAGCTCGGGGCTCAGCACCACTTCGCCGCTGATCGCGCCGGATGATGCGGCATCAGCGGATGCGGCGTCAGCGGGGCGGTTCACGGCCGCCGTGGCGATGGCCGGGGCAACCGAACCCGCTTCGAGACGGGTGGCCTGGGCAATGCTGCCGCGCGCCGAGCGAGCGAAGTCGGAATCGGCCGGTGCCACCGCAATGAGTCGCTCCCAGTAGGCGCGCGCGTTGCCGTAGTCGCGCGCCTCGAAGGCCACGCTGCCGGCCAGCGCCAGCGCCTTGATGTGGCGCGGGTCGATGTCGAGCGCCTGCTGGATGAAGCGCGCGGGGTCGCCGGCGAGCTTCTTGCCCTGTGCCATGGCCAGCACGTCGGCCAGATCGGTCAGCAAGCCAGCGTTGCCGGGCAGCAGGGCCTGTGCCTTGCGCAGTGCCGTGGCGGCATCCCGGTAGCGGCCCAGTGAGGTGTAGCTGCGGCCCAGCATCAGCCAGCCCTCGGCGTTGCCGGGCTCGGCTTTCACGCGTTCGGCCAGGGCCGACACCATGGCTTCGATCTGCACGCCGCTGAGTTGATGGCGCCCCCCTGCGGCGCTGACCAGAGCCGGGTCTGCGGAGGTGGCGGCGCTGGGCTTGCCCAGCATCAGATAGGTCCCCAGGCTCGCCGCCGGCACGAGCAGCGCCAGCAGCAACGCCGTGCGGCGCGCGGGCCCATGGGTCGCGCGGATGCGACCGGCCGCATCGGCGTCTTCCAGCACGCGGCGTCGCACCTCACCTTGGACCTGCTCCATGCGTTCGGGCGTGAGCAGGCCCGCGTTGAGGTCGCGTTCGGCTTCGTGCAGCTGATCGCGATAGACGGCCACATTCGCAGCCGTGGGGTCGCTGTCGGGCCTGGGCGCCCACAAGGCTGGCAGCAACAGCAGCAGGCAGCCGACCAGCAGCAGCGCCACCACGGCCCAGAAGATCAGCATCGCCTGCCCTCCGCGGAAGGCGAAGCCTTCCCGCAAACGGGAATGGCGCTACCACGCGGGCGGTTCATGCAGGACATGAGCGCAAGCTAGCAAATCTCCGGCCACCGGCCGCGCCGGTCAGCGCGGCGGCGGCGAGGGCGGTCGCAATCGCGCCTCCCATTCCCACAGTGCGGCCCGCGCCCGGCGCAGGTGGAGATCGCGCTCGTCGCGGGCCAGGTGCAGGTAGCTGCGCATCGCGCCCGTGGCCATGCGCAGGTCGCCCAGCCCCTCCCAGGCGAGCGCCAGGCC
>DAORNK010000065.1:9854-15896 GCA_035440985.1 Rubrivivax sp.
AGCCGCGGCTCCAGTTCCAGTACCCGGTGCAAGGCCGTCACCGCGTGTTCGAATTGCCGCGCGTGCAGCATCAGCACGGCTGCGTCGAAGCGGCTGCGCACCTCGGCCGCCCGGGCCTGGCTGGCGTGCGCCTGTGGCTGTTGCCGCGGATCGGGGGGGGCCGGGTTGCGCAGGCCGACGATCAGGGCCACGCCGAAGAGCAGGCCGCCGGCGGTCAGCACACGCCCCACGTTCGAGCCGGTCATATCGCCCCCTTGTGTGGCGCAACGGACAGGAAGGGCACGCCAAAGAAGGTGAGGAAGGCCAGTGCGAAACAGGCTGTCAGCGCCAGGCCGTTGCTCAGCGGCCGCGGCCGCAGCGTGGTACGGGCGTGCAAGGCCGCGGCCAGTGCCAGCCAGCTCAGGAAGGCCCAGGACTCGAGCGGGTCCCAGGCCCACCACCGACCCCAGGCATCCTGCGCCCAGACAGCGCCGACGATCAGCATCAGTGTCTCGCAGACGAACGCCCAGGCGGCGAAGCGGTGGGCCAGGCGGTCGCGGTGCAACGCGGCAGCCGGCTCATCGGTGCCACGGCCGAGCAGGGGCAGCAGGCCTAGCGCCAGGGCTGCCAGCAGCAGGCCGAGGTAGGCCTTGCCGACCACGGCGTGCAGGTACAGCAGCGGCGTGTCGTAGGTGGGTGGCAAATGGCCCGGCGACGGGTCGGCGACCAGCAACCACAGGCCCAGCAGCAGCCACACGGGAGCGGCAAAGACGACTGCGCGGTGCAGCTCGGGCACGCGGGTCGCGCACAGCGCGTAGATCAGGGCCAGGCTCCACAGGCTGCTGGACAGGATCTCGTGCAAGGTGGTGAACGGGCCGTGTCCCAGCGTCCACCAGCGCTGTGCCAGCACAAGCGTGTGCACGAGCAGCGCTGCCCAGAACCAGGTTGCCCAGCGAGGCCAGCCCGACCGCGGCCGGGTCGCCATCAGCAGCGCCAGCGCATACAGCCCCAAGGCGGCGATCAATCCCTCAGGCATGGTGAATCCCCGTCCAGCCCTGGGGCGCCAGGCGCGCTGGTGCGGGCCGCCGGAACTTGCGGGCGTAGTGCCAGGCCAGGGCACCCGTGCCCAGCAGGGCGGTCACCAGCAGCCAGGGCAGCAGCGGGTCGTGGCTGACGCGATAGCCCATCCACGTGGCCAGCCCCAGGTAGTGCAGCTCGCCCCCCGGCACCGCCACTCGGCCGCCCGGCTCCAGCAGCAGCCGTTCGCTGCCGATGCGCAGGACCAGCCTGTGTTGACGCGGGCGTTCGAATGCGGACGGTCCCCCCGGGTCGATCAGGCGCTGGTCGAAGTCCAGCATCACCCAGGCCTGGCGGCCATCGGGCAGATGCCATTCGCGGGACTGCTGCAGCTCGAACAGCGGAAAGCTCGGCAAGTGGATGCTGCCGACCACGGCGGCGCCGGTGGTGGGCTGCCAGCGGAGCACCGGTGCGAAGCCCTTGTTGGGTGTGGTCGATACCCGATAGCCATCGATCACCAACGGCCGGTGGTCGCCGATCACGGTCTGCCGCTCGCGGCCGTCGGCCTCCACCCAGCGCACCGTGTTGCGTGTCGCGCCGCGGCGCCGGCCAGGTGCGTAATCGATCTCGAAGCCTTGTTGCACCAGGCGCGCCCGGGCCAGGTCGCCACGGTGCAAGACGCCCTGGCGACCGTCGATCAGACGACCGTCGAACACCTGGCCTTCGGTGAGCTCGAAGCGCCCGTCGAGTGAAAGGAGCCGCGACAGCCCCACCTCGACCCCCAGTGCCAGCAGGGCCAGATGAAACAACAGCAGCGGCGCGTGTCGACGCAGCTGGGCGCTGCGCACCAGATGGACCAGCAGCTGCAGCGCCAGCAGCAGCGCCAGGGCCGTCAGCGCGCCGGTGAGCAGCCGGTCCTGCAGCGTGCCGGCCAGCACCACGACGCCCAGCAGCGCCATCAGGACCAGGGTCGTGCGCATCGATCCGAAATGGGCGACCAGTGTTCTCATGGCGGGTTGCTGCAGGTGTCCTTCATCCAGTTCTTGCCGTTGTCGGTGTTGTTGCCGGCCGTGCCGAAGGTCAGGGCCGAGTTGTTCGAGCCGCAGTTGGTGTCGGTCCAATTGCCGCTGGTGGCGAAATTCCGCACCTTGAGCTTGGCGTTCAGGTAGTAGGGCTCCTGGGTGAAGGCCAGTGCGACCTGGCCGCTGGGCGTCGTCGGGATGCGGTACTCACGGTTGCCGCTGGGCTGCAGCGCTTCGGGGCCGACGTCGTTGAGGTTGACGAGCAGCGCCTTGTTTTTCCAGCCATGGGGCACGGCGGCGTGGCACCAGTTGCACTTCAGCGTGCGCCCCGGATCGTGGTTGAGCACCTTGTTCCAGTGGTACCAGTGCAATTGGTCGCGGTTGTCGCCGCGTTCGTTGCGGCAGCAGAAGCCGGTGTAGAAGCCCTCCTTCTTGCTGTCGCCAGTGGGTGAGTAGACCTCGCGGTCATGGCACTTGAAGCACAGCGAAGGATCGCCGGCATTGAACGGCGCCTTGAGCAGAAAGTCGTTCTGCGAGCCGTGCGGGCCCATCACGCCGCTGTCGGGCGCGATGGAGCCCGGCGTGGTGGCTGCCGAGCCGTGGCAGTCGCTGCAGTACATGGTCTGAAAGCCCACCACCCCGGTATTGCCGAACGGTGACAACCAGGGCATCTTGGCGGCAGAGATGCCGCGCAAGTCGAGGGTGCGGCCGGTGGGCCCGATCACCGGGTGCCAGCTGCGGTGGTTGCCCGTGTTGTAGTTGCTGCCTGCACCGCCGTCGATGCCGAGGTCCTTGGGGTCGCCGATCCCGCCGCCCAAGTGGCCGAGGGCGGGCTGGAATTCGGCCGCCTGGTTGGTGTATCTCGTCAGTGCATTGGCGGTCGACGGTGTGCCACCCGGGTGACCCAGCTGTGGCGGATTGCTGCCGTAGGCGTAGTTGGAGTGGCACTTCAGGCAGATCTGGTACTCGCGCGTCACCCAGGGAGAGGTCACCGCGTCGCTGCCGGCCAGGCCCGGGTCACCGCGCTTGACCGTGAATCCGCTGGGGATCTCCAGGAACGAGCGTGAGGCGTAGGAGGGCTCGACGCCCATGGTGCCGCGCAGGACGCCGCTGGCGATGTTCGTGGGCGTGTAGCCGTTGGTGGGATCGATGCGGTGCGTGCCCTTGGTCTCCGAGGTCCGGGGGTCGGCGTTGAAGACGGCATTGCGGATCACGCGGTGCGGGTTGTGGCAATCGGTGCACTCGACATGGCGCTGCGCCAACCGCGCCTTGGATTCCACGCCATCGGCGCCGCAGCGGTTGTTGGCGCTGGCGCAGTTGATCTCCGCCTCGCTGAAGTTGCCTCCGATCTCGTGTCTCTCCTCGGCGGTTTCCTGGTCCGCGTTGGTGATGGGCATGCGGACGCGGCGGCCGAACTCGGTTTCGATGTTGGGCACCCCAGCCGCATTGTTCAGCACCTGCTTGGCGCTGCCCGTGTGGCACTGGTAGCAGGTGTTCTCCAGCGCTGCACCGCCGCCCTGGCGGGCGCCCAGGGGGTTGCCGCCGGCGAAGGCGCCATCCGTGCCTTCGCGCGTCAGCCGGCGGGTGCCGCTCACCGCATGCGTGTCGTGGCAATTCAGGCAGCTGGCCTTCCACACCGGCAGGCCAGGGGGGAACTGACGCAGCGCCGCCGCCTCGTTCTTGTAGGTTTCGTCGGCGACACTCGGTTTGGCATGTGCGGTGTAACCCCAGAGGCCGAAGCCCATGTCCTTGTCATGGCAGCCCAGGCAGATGATGTCGCCGGCCGCGTTGTAGCCCAGCGCCGGGCTGGCCTCCTGGAAGCGCTGGGCGCGCAGGAACTTCTGGTTGCCCTTGCTGGCGTCGAGCTCACGCAGATGAGGGTCGTGGCAGCTGGTGCACTGGACCTGGCCCAGGCCACCTGTGCCGGTGGGTTGCAGCGGCAGCAGCGGCTTCACACCGGGTGCACGCAAGCCCACCACGCTGCCATCGGCGGGCCAGCGCTGGTTGCCGTCCACCGGCCGCAGTTCGCCATCGCGCGTGACCAGGGCGGCGTTGAAGGTCACCGAGATCGGATGGTCGTTGCGCAGGTCGGTGCCCAGGTTGCGGGTGAAGCCGCTGGCCGTGCCTTCGCCGGCCGGCATCACGCCGCCAGCGGTGCCTTGCATGGGAATGCTGACGTTGGTGGCACCGCCCAGCACCGCCACGTTTCCGATGGCCAGCGTGCCATCGTGGCAGCTCAGGCACAGCTTGGAACTGCCGCCAGGCTGGTTGTCGAAGCCGTCACTGATGGACTGCGCATCCAGGGTGCTGGAGGTGTAGGCGGTATAGGTGCTGCCCGCCGGCACGCGGCGGTTCCACAGCGGGGCGCGCAGCGGCTGGCCGGCGTCGTCGGTCAGCCGGGCCTGGTGCGGCGTGTGGCAGAAGACGCAGACCTCGTCGGTGCCGCCCGGGCTGGCATGCACCGCGCCCGTACCGCTGGTGGACAGGTTGTGCGGCGTGTTGCGCACGTCGGCCACACGCTGGGCCGCCAGCGGCAGCGACAGTGCGGCAGCGACCAGCAGCCAGGCCGCTTTCATGTCGGTTCCCCGCCGGGCGAAGTGCCGGCTTCGAAGAGGGGCTTCGAGGCCCGCGGGCGGCTGCCGCTGACACCGGTCCAAGGGGCCGCCATCTCAACCACCACCCAGGAATTGGAAGAGCACGACGCGGCCATTGAACATGTCGGCGACGTGGACGCGGTTGCGCCCGTCGACCCACACGCCCGCTGGCAGGTAGAAGCGTCCTGTGGCGGTGCCGGTGCCGCCGATCGGCATCAGGAAGTCGCCACGCGCCGAGAACACCAGCAGGCTGTCGTAGTAGCTCTCGACGACGTAGACGTTGCCCTCGCTGTCGACGGCCACGCCCTTGGGGCGTACGAGGTTGCCCAGGTACAGGCCGCGCTCGCCGAACCGGCGTGCCAGCCGTTGACCGTCGGCGGCGAAGACCTGGATGCGGTGGTTCAGCGTGTCGGTGACGTAGAGCTCGCCCTGCGCGAACGCGAGGTGGGTGGGGAAATTGAACTCGCCATCCCCGCTGCCGCGCCGCCCGATGACGTGCAGCAACCGGCCCAGGTCGTCGAACACCTTGATGTCGTGTGTGGTGGTGTCGGCGACGTAGAGATGGCCCCGCACGGCGTCGCGCGCCAGGCCGGTCGGACGCCTGAGCAGGCCGCGTCCGATCTCACCCACCACGCCCCCCTGGGCGTCGAGCCGCAGCACCACCGCGGCATCGGCATCGGCGACGAAGACACCTCCACCGGGCGCTGTGGCCAGTCCGGCGGGCGACCGGAATCCCGTGCCGCCCGCCGCACCACTCCACAGCTGCAGTTCACCCGCCCGTTCGTCGAACACCCAGATGGCGGAGCGGCCCGCGTCGCTGACGTACAGCCGCCCCTGATCGTCGCCGACCACCGACGAGGGGCGCTGCATCACCAGCGGCAGTTCGGCCGTCGCGTCGACACCGGCGATGGTCCGCGCCAGCTGCAGCAGGCGCGAAAGGGCCCCGTCGTCGGCCTCCGGCTTGCGGAAGTTGGGCTCGCCGATCAGCGTGCCGGTGTAGAGAAAGCGTGGCACCTCCGGGGCGGCTGGCCACAGCAGTTGTTGACCTTCGGGTGCGTCGCCCAGGCCGTAGTGCAGCTGGCCGCGGATGCCCGGCGCGGCGCAGCCGGTGAGAAGCACCGCGGCCAGCAGCCCCACGAAAAGCCCGGCACGCCGCATCACGGGGTGTCCTCGCGCGGGGGCAACGGGTGAATGAGCACGAGGCCCGCCAGACGGTCGCTGACGGCCAGCGATCGTTCGTCGACGGCCACACCACCGATCAGTTGTGCACCCAGCGATTCGGCAGCGATGACGAGCGGCGCCGCGCCGCTGGCCAGCCGCGTGAGGTGGCGGCCGCTGGCATCCAGCACCCACACGCGCTCGTACCGGTCGACCACCAGCGCCACCGGCTGCTGCAATGCGCCGCCGCCCAGCGTCTCCAGGACCTGGCC
>DAORNK010000066.1:0-15847 GCA_035440985.1 Rubrivivax sp.
CGGCCTTCGGCATCGTGAGCGCCATCATCCCGGCCTTCGCGCGCAAGCGGCTGTTCGGCTACACCTCGATGGTCTATGCCACGGCGTCCATCGCCATCCTGTCCTTCATCGTCTGGGCGCACCACATGTACACCACCGGCATGCCGGTGACGGGCCAGCTGTTCTTCATGTACGCCACCATGCTGATCGCCGTGCCCACCGGGGTGAAGGTGTTCAACTGGATCGCCACCATGTGGCGCGGCTCGATGACCTTCGAGACGCCCATGCTGTGGGCGGTGGGCTTCATCTTCGTGTTCACGATGGGCGGCTTCACCGGGCTCATCCTGTCGATGGCACCGATCGACCAGCAGCTGCACGACACCTATTACGTCGTCGCGCACTTCCACTACACGATGGTCGCGGGTTCTCTGTTCGGCCTCTTCGCCGGCACCTATTACTGGGGCCCCAAGTGGACCGGCGTGATGTACTCCGAGACGCGCGGCAAGATCCACTTCTGGGGCTCTCTGATCTTCTTCAACATCACCTTCTTTCCACAGCACTTCCTGGGCTTGGCGGGCATGCCGCGCCGGTATGCCGACTATGCGGTGCAGTTTTCCGACTTCAACATGCTGTCGTCGATCGGCGCCTTCGGCTTCGGTCTGATGCAGGTCTACTTCTTCGTCTTCGTCGTCGTGCCGATGATGCGCGGCAAGGGTGAGCCGGCGCCGCAGAGGCCCTGGGAGGGTGCCGAAGGCCTGGAGTGGGAGGTGCCTTCCCCCGCGCCTTGGCACACCTTCGAAACGCCACCCAAGCTTGACGCCAGCGCCACCCGCGTGGTGGGCTGAGGGAGCAGCCGTCATGGCCGGTCAGAGCCCCGAACAACGCAAGGCCAACCTGCGCCTGGCCTTGATCCTGCTGTCGCTGGCGCTGGCCTTCGGCCTGGGCTTCATGGCCAAGATCTGGCTGCTCGGCCCCAAGTGAAGTTCACCTGACGATCCCATGCGTGCGTTCGCGGCCAACCGTCGTCTGCTGGGCAAGCTGCTCGTCGTGGTGGCGGGCATGTTCGGCTTCGGCTATGCGCTGGTGCCGATGTACCGTGCGATCTGCGATGCGCTGGGCGTGAACGTGCTCACGCTGGCCGAGAAGCGGCAGGAGTCCTGGATGGGTGGCGCCACCCAGGCCAGGCCCAATACGCAGGTCGACACCTCGCGCACGATCACGGTCGAATTCGATGCCAACGCGCGCGGCCCTTGGGACTTCAAGCCGGCGCTGAGCTCGCTGCAGGTGCACCCGGGCGAACTCGCCACCGTGATGTACGAGTTCCGCAACATCCAGAACCGGACGATGGCCGCGCAGGCCATCCCGAGCTACGCGCCGCGCCACGCCTCGCCGCACTTCAACAAGCTCGAGTGCTTCTGCTTCAACGAATACAAGCTGGCTCCCGGCGAGGCCCGGCAGTGGCCGGTGGTCTTCATCATCGACCCCAAGCTGCCGCGCGACATCACCACCATCACGTTGTCCTACACCTTCTTCGAAGTCGGTGGCAAGGTGCCCCCGGCGCCGCCGGGGCAGCTCGAAGGCAAGGCGGCGGCTGCGCTGGACGGCGGGAAGGCGGCGCTATGAAGCCCGCGCCGGGACATACCCGCGCCAGCGTCGGCCAGACCATGCGTGCAGTGGCCTGGTCCTTCTTCGGCGTGCGCCGCAGGTCGGATCTGGAGCGGGATGCGCACCAGTTGCGACCGGTCCATCTGATCCTTGGCGGCCTGATGGGCGCCGTCGTCTTTGTCATCTTTCTGGTGCTGCTGATCCGCTGGATCGTCAGTTCCGGCGTGGCCGGCTGAAGCCGGCAGCGCCAATGTTCCGAGAGTCGTTTTCAGGAGAACCCACCCGATGTCAGCCACGACGCCCGCGGGCAGCACACCCTACTACTTCGTGCCCTCACCCTCGCGCCACCCGGTGCTGGTGGCCGTGGGCATGCTCTTCGTCATCTTCGGCGCCGGCCAGTGGGTCAACGGCGCGGGCTGGGCCAAGTGGGTGCTGCTGCTCGGCGTGGTGATCTGGTTGACCGTGCTCTTCCAGTGGTTCTCGCAGGCGATTGCCGAGAGCGAAAGCGGGCTCTATTCCAAACGCATCGATGTCTCGTTCCGCTGGAGCATGAGCTGGTTCATCTTCAGCGAAGTGATGTTCTTCGCGGCCTTCTTCGGTGCGCTGTACTGGGCCCGCGTGCACGCGGTGCCGATGCTGGGCAATCTGGATCACCAGTTGCTCTGGCCCGATTTCAAGGCGCTGTGGCCCAGCGCCGGCCCCGGCATCACCGCGTCGCCGGCCGGCACCGTGGAGCCCTTCACCACCATGGGTCCGTGGCCGCTGCCCACCATCAACACCGCGCTCCTGCTCAGCTCCGGCGTCACCCTGACCATCGCGCACCACGCGCTGATCGCCGGCCAGCGGGGCAAGACGATCTTCTGGATGTGGGTGACGGTGCTGCTGGGAGCGGCCTTCCTGTGCGTGCAAGGCTACGAGTACATGCACGCCTACCGCGACCTTAACCTCAAGCTCAGCTCGGGCATCTTCGGCTCCACCTTCTTCATGCTGACCGGCTTCCACGGCTTCCACGTGTTCGTCGGCATGCTGATGCTGTTGTTCATCACGCTGCGCCTGATGAAGGGGCACTTCACGCCCGAGCGTCACTTTGGCTTCGAAGGTGCGGCCTGGTACTGGCACTTCGTGGACGTGGTCTGGTTCGGCCTGTACATCCTGGTGTACTGGCTCTGACCCCGCCCCGGCACACTGCCTCGCAAAACGCCGCACACAGCGGCGTTTTGTCTTTGCGGCGCGCGGTCGGGAGGTGTCAGCGGCCGGGGAAGCCGGTGGGCTGCACCCAGCCCATCGCCCACGCCAGCAGCACGAGCAGGAACAAGGCCACCGAAAGCCCCACCCGCACGGCCAGCGCCCGCGCCATGTGCTTGCTGCGCTGGTTGCCGTCCTGGCCCTTGCGCAGCATGAAGAAGCCGGCGCTGGCCAGCGCCACGAGCACCGCCAGCATCATGAGCACCATCAGCGTCTTCATGCCGCCGCATTATCCGCGTGGGGGTGAACGGTGGTGGACATGAGGCTCACGGGCAGCCTGCGGGCCGGCGTGGTGCTGGTGGCAGCGCTGCTGCTGGCGGGGTTGACCGCGCGCCTGGGCTTCTGGCAACTCGACAGGGCCGGCCAGAAACGCCAGCTGCATGAAGCGCAGGTCGCCCAACGTGCCCTGCCGACGCTGACCGAAGCCGAGTTGGCCCGCAGCCCGTCCCAGGCCATCGATCAGCGCCATCGGCTCGTGCAGGTGCAGGGCCAGTGGCTGGGCGCACACACGATCTACCTGGACAACCGGCTGATGAACGGCCAGGCCGGCTTTTATGCGGTCACGCCGCTGCGCCTGGCCGACGACAGCGTGGTCCTGGTCCAGCGGGGCTGGGTCCCGCGCGACAGGGTCGACCGCACACGCATCGTGCTCCCGCCCCTGCCGGCGGGCCGGGTGCCGGTGCTGGGCCGCGTGGCCCCGGCGCTGGGGCGGTTGTACGAGTTCGACGCAGCGTCGTCGGGCACGATCCGGCAGAATCTGGACATCGCTACTTTTGCGCGCGAGTCCGGTCTTCCCCTGCGCCCCGTGGCCGTGGTGCAGGAAGACGGCGACCAACCACCGCAGGACGGTCTGCTGCGCCAGTGGCCGGTGCCCTCGGCGGATCTGCAGAAGCACCACGGTTATGCCTTCCAGTGGTTCGCGCTCTCCGCGTTGACCATCACCCTCTATGTCTGGTTCCAAGTCATCCGCCCCAGGCGCCGGCGTGCCGCCTGAACCGCTGTCGCTCAGCGTGCACGACGTGGCCGTGCCCGACCTGGCCGACCCGCAGTGGGCCCAGCGCCGCCGCACGGTCCAGGGGCGCATCAAGATGCTGCTGGTGCTGCTGGTCTGCGCCGCACCGGTGATCGCTTCCTACCTGGCCTTCTACGTGCTGCGGCCGCAAGGGCGCAGCAACTACGCCACGCTGATCCAGCCTTCGCGCAGCCTGCCGGCGCTGGCGCTGCGCAACCTGGACGGCCAGCCGGTGGTGGCGGCTTCGTTGCGCGGCCAGTGGCTGCTGCTGGTGCTGGGGCCGGCCCGCTGCACGGACGCCTGCGAACGCCGCCTCTATGTGCAGCGCCAATTGCGCGAGATGCTGGGCCGCGAGAAGGACCGGCTGGACAAGCTGTGGCTGGTCACCGATTCCGGCCATGTGCCTGCGCTGCTGCGAGCCAGCCTGCAGGTCGGCGGGCCGGCCGATGTGACCATCCTGCATGCCGACCGGGCAGCGCTGGCCCAGTGGCTGGAGCCCCAGTCCGGGCAAGCCCTGGAAGACCACCTCTACCTGGTCGACCCGATGGGCGAGTGGATGATGCGCGTGCCGGTCGAACCCGATCCGACCCGGTTCAAGCGCGATCTTGAAAGACTGCTGCGCGCTTCGGCATCGTGGGACCGACCGGGCCGGTGAGCCGCACATGAACAGCGTCGCCCTGGTCGATCTGGCGCCTGCGCTGCGCTTGCTGCTGCTGGCCGCGGTGGCGGCGCTGATCCCGCTGGCTTGGGTCTGGCTGCGCCAGCGCGGTGCCCACACCGGTGCCCGCCTGTCCGCACTGACGGCGTTGACGCTGTTCCTCACCTTCGATCTGATCGTCTTTGGTGCCTTCACGCGCCTGAGCGACTCGGGCCTGGGTTGCCCGGACTGGCCCGGCTGCTATGGCCAGGCCAGCCCGCTGGGCGCGCGCGAGCAGATTCAGGCGGCCCAGGCGGCAATGCCGACCGGGCCCGTGACCTGGTCCAAGGCCTGGATCGAGATGATCCATCGCTACCTGGCGATGACGGTGGGTGCGCTGATCCTGGTGATGACCGCCGTGGCCTGGCGCGAGCGCCGCCGCCTGCCGTTTTCGCCCTGGTGGCCCACGCTGACCCTGGTCTGGGTGGTCGTGCAAGGCCTGTTCGGCAAGTACACGGTGACGCTCAAGCTGTACCCCGCCGTGGTCACGCTGCACCTGTTGGGAGGCCTGGCACTGCTCGTGCTGCTGGCCGTCCAGCACGCGGCGTTCAGCCGCCAGGCGCTGCAACTGCCCCGGTCGCTGCGTTGGGCCGCCTGGCTGGTCCTGCTGCTGCTGCTGGTGCAGACGGCCCTGGGCGGCTGGGTCAGTACCAACTATGCCGTGCTGGCCTGCACCGGCTTTCCGCGCTGCAACGGCGAGTGGTGGCCCGCGATGGACGCCGGGGCGGGTTTCGCCGTGCTGCGCGAGCTGGGTCTGGCGATGGATGGCACGCCGCTGCCCTTCGAAGCCCTGGTGGCCATCCACATGGCCCACCGTGTCTTCGCCGTGCTTGCGTTGCTGGCCGGGGGCGTGCTGGCCTGGGCGCTGTGGTGTCGCCCGGCTTTGCGTACCCAGGGGGCCGCGCTGGCGGCGCTGCTGCTGGCGCAGTTGCTCAGCGGGCTGTCCAACGTGGTGCTGGACTGGCCCCTGGTCGCGGCCCTGGCGCATACCGCGGGGGCCGCGGCGCTGGTGCTGATGCTGAGCCTGCTGCTGGCAAGGGACGCCGGCCCAGGTCGAGCGGCCGCCGCAAGGCCCTTTTCGGTGGCCACCTAAAATCGCGCACGCGATGGCCCAGACCCTTGCCGCCCCCGACTCGCTGGCCACGCGCTGGGCGCAGTACTACGTGCTGACCAAGCCGCGCGTGGTGCAGCTGATCGTCTTCTGCGCCCTCATCGGCATGCTGCTGGCCCAGCCCGGGCTGCCGGATCTGCCGCTGGCTCTGGCCGCCACCGCCGGTATCTGGCTGGTGGCCGGCGCGGCGGCGGCCTTCAACTGCCTGGTCGAGCAGCACGTCGACCGCCGGATGGCACGCACGGCCTGGCGGCCCAGTGCCAAGGGCACGCTCACCAGCGCCCAGACCCTGGTCTTCTCCGCCGTGCTGTGTGCCATTGGCAGCGCGGTGCTGTGGGTGTGGGTCAATCCGCTGACGATGTGGCTGACCTTGGCCACCTTCGTGGGCTATGCCGTCATCTACACCGTCGTGCTCAAGCCCCTGACGCCGCAGAACATCGTCATCGGTGGCGCCTCGGGGGCCATGCCACCGGTGCTGGGCTGGGCCGCGATGACGGGTGAGGTCACGCACCAGTCGCTGGTGCTGTGCCTGATCATCTTCCTGTGGACCCCGCCCCACTTCTGGGCGCTGGCGCTGTACCGCGCCGAGGACTACCGCAAGGCCGGTCTGCCCATGCTGCCCATCACGCACGGGCCCGAGTTCACCCGGCTGCAGGTCCTGCTGTACACGGTGGTGCTCTTTGCAGCCACGCTGCTGCCGTTCGTGCTGATGATGAGCGGCTGGATCTACCTGCTGGCGGCCATTGTGCTGGGCGCACTGTTCATGGCGTATGGCTGGCTGCTATGGCGCGACTACAGCGACGTGCTCGCCCGCAAGACCTTCCGCTTCTCCATCTGGCACCTGTCGCTGCTGTTTGCCGCGCTCCTGCTGGACCACTACCTCACCCCATGGCTATCGCGCGTCTTCGCCTGAACGGCTGGTTGGCTCTGCTGTTCCTGCCGTTGGTCTTGCTGGCGGCCTGCGACACTGGCCCCGGCAAGCCGGCGTTCAAGGCCATCGACATCACCGGTGCCGAGTACGGGCGCGACTTCAAGCTGCCGGATGCCGACGGCCAGGTCCGCACGCTGGCGGACTTCAAGGGCAAGGTCACGGTGGTCTTCTTCGGCTACACGCAGTGCCCCGATGTCTGCCCGACGACGATGGTCGAACTGGCCGAAGTGAAGAAGGCACTGGGTGCCGAAGGCGCGCGCGTGCAGGGCATCTTCGTCTCGGTGGACCCGGAGCGCGACACGCCCGAGGTGCTGAAGGCCTACGTCACCAACTTCAGCCCCGACTTCGTCGCGCTGCGCGGTACGCCCGAAGAGACCGCGGTGCTGGCCAAGCACTTCAAGGTCTTCTATTCCAAGGTGCCGGGGCCGACGCCGACCAGCTACACCATCGACCACACCGCCGGCAGCTACGTCTTCGACGCCCAGGGCAAGCTGCGCCTGTTCACCCGCTACGGCACCGGCGCCGAAGCCCTGGCGCACGACCTGAAACTGCTGCTGGCGGCTCGATGAAAAAGGCGGCCCCGAAGGGCCGCCTGGAGGGCTGGGCGGGGTGGCCGAATCAGGCCGGGTCCAGCACCTTGCGCATCTTCTTGAGCGCCGCCACTTCGATCTGGCGGATGCGCTCGGCGCTGACGCCATAGACGGCAGCCAGTTCATGCAGGGTCATGCCGCCACTGCTGTCGTCGTTGACCTTCAGCCAGCGCTCCTCGACCACGCGGCGGCTGCGCTCGTCCAGCGTGGCCAGCGCGCTGCCGATGCCGTCGCCGCTGAGCCAGTCGCGGTGGCGGGCTTCCAGGCGGCGCGTCGGTTCGCTGCTGTCGTCGGCCAGGTAGGCGATCGGGGCGTAGCTTTCTTCGCCATCGTCGGCCTGCGGTTCCAAGGCCACGTCGCCGCCGGTCAGGCGGGTTTCCATCTCGACCACTTCCTCGGGCTTGACGTTCAGCTCGCGCGCCACGGTGGCCACCTCGGCCGGCGTGAGCGTGCTGCGGTGCGTCTGGCCCTCGATGGCGTCTTCCTTCAAGCCCTGCTTCATCGACCGCAGGTTGAAGAACAGCTTGCGCTGGGCCTTCGTGGTGGCGACCTTGACCATGCGCCAGTTCTTCAGGATGTACTCGTGGATCTCGGCGCGGATCCAGTGCAGCGCGTAGCTGACCAGGCGCACGCCCTGCTCGGGGTCGAAGCGTTTGACGGCCTTCATCAGGCCCACGTTGCCCTCCTGGATCAGGTCGCCCTGCGGCAGCCCGTAGCCCAGGTACTGGCGCGAGACACTGACCACCAGACGCAGGTGCGACAGCACCAGACGCCCGGCTGCCTTCAGATCCCCGTGGTCGCGCAGCGAGCGTGCCAGATCGGTTTCTTCGGCCTGCGTGAGCATGGGCAAGCGGTTGACCGCCGACACATAGGCGTCCAGATTCCCCAGGGAGGGCACGGCGGCCCACGGGTCACGAAGGATCAGGGCGGAAGTGTTTGCAGTCGTCATGCGGGCTGAGACTCCAGGTGGCGCGATCGAGTTCCGCAAATATTAGCACTCGAGGCCGGCGAGTGCTTATGGCCTTTGCGGACCGGGCGGATCCGGTGCCAATTCGTACCCATGACGCTGCTTGAGGTAGCGTGTGCTCACATTCAGAAGCGTGTTCGCGTGTCCTCCAGCAGCTTGTCGATGATGGTCAGGAAGTGCGGCACGTCCAGCGGTTTGGTCACGTAGTGCCGGGCGCCCTGGCTGAGGGCCTCCTCGATGCGGGCCGGCGTGGCGTCTGCCGACACCACGACCACGGCGATGCTGGCCAGCACCGGATCCTGCTGCAGGTGGCGCAGCAGCTCGGCGCCGCTGATGTCGGGCAACTGCATGTCCAGCAAGATCAGATCGGGCGGCTGCTGCCGTATCGCCACCAGGCCGTCCAGCCCGAGCGTGGACGAGAGCAGCGTGATCTGCGGACGCTGGGCCAGCACGCCGCGCATGACTTCGACGTTGGTCTCGTTGTCCTCGACGTAGTGCACCAGGCGGTGGCGGTACTGTGGCTGCGCGGCCAGCGCAGGGGGCGACGCGTCGGCCTGGGTGGCGATGGCTTCGGGCAAGCGTACCGTGAAGACCGAACCGGCGCCCTGGCGGCTCTGGACCGTCAAGGTGCCGCCCATCAGTTCGGTGAGGCGCCGGCTGATGACCAGGCCGATGCCCGTGCCCTCGATGCCACTGGTTTCCCGTCCCAGCCGGTTGTAGGGCTGGAACAGGTTCCCGAGCTGGGTGTCGGTCATGCCCAGGCCGCTGTCGGCGACTTCGATCTCGATCCAGCCTCCGCCTTCGACCCGACGCGTGCCCAGTCCCACCCGGCCCCCGGTCTGGTTGTACTTGATGGCGTTGGAAAGCAGGTTGGTCAGCACCTGCTTGAGGCGGGTGGCGTCGGCCTGCACCGCCAGGGCCTGCGGGTCCAGCGCTTCTTCGATCTTCACGCCGCGGTCGGCTGCGGCACTGGCCAGCAGCGCATGGGTGCCGGCCACCATGGCCGGCAAGTCCACGGGCTGCAGCGTCAGCCGCACGGCGCCGGTCTCGATGCGCGCCAGGTCCAGCGTCTCGTTGATCATCTCCAGCAGGTGCCAGCCGGCGCGCAGCACCTGCTGGGTCCAGGCCTGCTGATGCGCGGGCAGGGCGGGGTGGGTGTCCAGCTGCAGCAGCTGGGTGAAACCGATCATCGCGTTGAGCGGTGTACGCAGCTCGTGGCTCATGCGTGAGAGAAACTCGTTCTTGGCGCGGTTGGCCTCTTCGGCACGCTGCAGGGCGCGTTCGGAGGCTTCCAGCCGCAGGTGCTCCGTCACATCCTCCACGACGACGACCATGCGCGCGGCACGCTCCCGCTCATCGCGCAGGGCGCTGGCACTGACGCGGACCTGCCTCTGCGGGGCTGTGCCGGTGGCCAGGCGCAGGGGGCCGCGCCCCGCGATGAGCTGGTCATGGAGCAGTTCGCGCCGCAGTTCGAGCAGCTTGTCCACGTCGTCCGGGTGCACCAGTTCGGTCACCAGGCGGCCACGCAAGGCCTCGGCGTTGCGGCCGACCATCTCGCACAGGCACTGGTTGGCTTCCAGGATCTCGCCACGCACGTCGAGAAACACCACACCCAATGGCGCATGGTCCAGGATGCTGCGCAAGCGCGCCTCGCTCTCGCGGGCCGCCTGCTCGGCCGACTGGCGCTCCGCCATCTCGCGCCGCAGGTCGGCCGTGGCGCTGGTCACCGCCAGCTGGGTACGCCGGTGTTGACCCGTGACGGTGAGTAGCAGGGCGCCCAGCAGGGCGGTCGCGGCCAGGCCGACGCTGGCCAGCAGCCAGTTGGCCGTTCCGGCATGGCCCGGTACCTGGCTCGGGGATGCGCTGATCTGCAGCTGCCATTCGCGCCCACCCACATGCACATGGCGGGTCGCCGCCAGGTCGGCGCGGGCGGGAGATGCGCCCTCGCAGCCGGCGGGCCCCGCCAGGCGCATGCGGCCGGATGCCGGGGCCATGTCCACCAGGCACCAGCGCAGGTACTCCTGGCCGGCCTGGCTCAGGCTGGCGAGTGCCTTCCCGGTGTTCACGGTGACGAACACCAGGCCACGGAAGGCCCGGTGCCGCGCTGCGGCGTCGCCAGGCTCACCCCGGTACAAGGCCTGATACAGCACCACGCCGGTCTCGTTGCCCTGTGCCTGCGTGAGCCGGAAGCCAGCCGATGCCGCAGGCTCGCCGCTGCGGCGCGTGGCTTCGATGGCCATCCGCGCCGCCGGGATGGACAGCACGTTCACGCCCAGTGCGGCGGTGTTGCCGGCAGCGGGCTCGATGTGGCGCAGCGCCACCACTTCGCCGTCGGACCGGCGCGCCACGCCTTCGTCGCGGTCGAAGACGCGGTAGCTGGCCAGACCCTGGCGGCGCGCTTCGGCTTCGAAGGGTGGCACCTCGGCCTCGCTGAGCCGGACGCTGTGACCCATGGCCTGCAGATGCAGCGGTTGTGCCAGCCACCAGCGCGAAGCTTCGCGCAGCGTGCTCGGGTTCAGCTCGCCGGGCTGGCGCGCGGCGCTGTGCAGCGCCTGCAGGGCGTGCAATGCGGAGCCGATGCGCAGCTGGGCATTGCCGGCCAGCCGATCGGCGTCGCGCTCGAAGGTTGCCAGTGCACGCTGCCGATCGGAACGTGCCAGCTGGCTCAAGGTGGCCGCCAGCACCATCAGCACGAGGAGCATGGGCAGGCCCAGCGTGCGTCGCCGGGGGCGCCAGTCCTCGCCGGGCTGGCCGATGAGCGTGAGCACCAGTGGGGCACCGATCAACACCCCCAGGGTGTCACCTTGCCACCAGGTCAGCCAGGTGCTCGGGCCGTCGCCGGCCGGCACGACGCCCACCACCGAGAGCGCCACGGTCGCGACGCTGGCGCTGAGGGTGCAGGCCAGTACGGCGCCCAGCATTGCCGCCAGCAGGATGTCGCGGGGCACCTCCAGCACCACGGGCTGCGGCACGAAACGCCGCACCAGCCACGCCCCCACCCCGGCCTGAGCCATCGCGCCGAGTCCGATGGCCGCGGGCAACACCAGCGCAGGCCAGAGCTCGACGCTGCGTGCGGGGCCCAGGGCCGCGTTGGTCAGCCAGGCCCCCAGCCAGACGCCGGGCAGCGCCGTGCGGCCATAGACCAGAGTGGCCGCCAGTGCAATGCCGGCGGATGGGAACAGCGGCGAGGCATAGGCCGGCGGTCCCGCCAAAAACAGGGCGATGGCGGCGACCGCGGCATAGGCCAGCGCCGTGGACAGTGCCACGGCCAGCACACGCCACCACCGAAGACCCGTCGGGAAGAGCTGGGCCATGCCTTCAATCTACGCCGAATGCGCGATCGCGGCGAGACTTCAGTCTGTCAAGCCCGGCCATTGCCGGAACAGCTTGCGATGGGTCAGACGTTGAAGAGGAAATTCAGCACGTCACCGTCCTTGACGACGTACTCCTTGCCCTCGGACCGCATCTTGCCGGCCTCCTTGGCGCCATGCTCGCCGCCATGGGCCACGAAGTCGTCGTAGGCGATGGTCTGCGCGCGGATGAAGCCGCGTTCGAAGTCGGTGTGGATGACGCCGGCGGCCTGCGGCGCGGTGTCGCCGATGTGGATGGTCCAGGCACGCACTTCCTTCACGCCGGCGGTGAAGTAGGTCTGCAGCCCCAGCAGCTTGAAGGCGGCGCGGATGAGGCGGTTCAGGCCCGGCTCGTCCTGCCCCATCTCGTGCAGGAACAGGGCCTTGTCCTCGTCGCCCATGTCGGCCAGCTCGGCCTCGGTCTTGGCGCAGATGGCCACCACCGGCGCATTGTGGCGGGCGCCGAAGTCCTGCAGCCGCGCCAGCAGTGGGTTGGCGGGCGTGAAGCCGTCCTCGGCGATGTTGCCGACGAACATCGCCGGCTTGGCCGTGATCAGGCACAGCGGCTTGAGGATGGCCAGTTCTTCCTTGCTGAAGTCTATGCCGCGCACCGGCAGCGCCTGGTCGAGCTGCTTCTGGCACTTGAGCAGCACGTCCACCAGGCGTGCCGCTTCCTTGTCGCCACCGGCCTTGGCGGTGCGCGTCCAGCGTGCCAGGCCTTTCTCGACCGTGGCCAGGTCGGCCAGGCACAGCTCGGTCTGGATGACTTCGATGTCGGCAATCGGGTCGACCTTGCCCGCCACGTGGATGACGTTGTCGTCCTCGAAGCAGCGCACCACGTTGACGATGGCGTCGGTCTCGCGGATATGGCTGAGGAACTGGTTGCCCAGGCCTTCGCCCTTGCTGGCGCCGGCCACCAGGCCGGCAATGTCGACGAACTCCACGATCGCCGGCACCACGCGCTCGGGCTTGACGATGGCCGCCAGCGCCTCCAGCCTGGGGTCGGGCAGCTCCACCACGCCGACATTGGGTTCGATGGTGCAGAACGGATAGTTCTCGGCGGCAATGCCGGCTTTGGTCAGGGCGTTGAAGAGCGTGGACTTGCCGACGTTGGGCAGGCCGACGATGCCGCATTTGAGGCTCATGGGGGTGTGGGGGATCTGAAGCGCAGAACCGATGATTTTCCTACACTGGCGCCATGGACGACCCGCTGCAGACGATCCAGCCTCAGCACAAGGACCTCGGAGGCGGCTTCACGGTGCGCCGACTGCTGCCCGCGGCAACACGCCAGGCGGTCGGCCCCTGGTTGTTCTTCGACCACTTCGGACCTGTGCAGGCCGGTCCCGGTGACAACCACGACGTGCGTCCGCATCCGCACATCGGACTGGCCACCGTGACCTACCTCTTCGAAGGTGCGATGCAGCACACCGATTCCACCGGTGCCGTGCAGCGCATCGAGCCCGGTGCCATCAACTGGATGACGGCCGGCCGCGGCATCGTGCACGCCGAGCGCACGCCGGCCGATCTGCGCGGCCTGGCCAGACGTGTCCACGGTCTGCAGCTGTGGGCGGCGTTGCCCGAGGCCGACGAGGAGATGGCCCCGGCATTCGCCCACACCCCGGCGGCGAGGATCCCCGGGCTCGAGGTGGGCGGTGCGCGATTGCGCGTTCTGATCGGCAGCGCCTTTGGCGTGTCCTCGCCAGTGGTGGTGCGGTCACCGATGCTCTATCTGGACATCACCTTGACGGCCGGAGATGCCCTGCCCCTGCCCTTGGCCGCCGAACGAGCCATCTATGCGGTGCATGGCGCCGTGCTGCTGGACGGCCAGGCCGTGCCGCCCTGTACGCTGGTGCTGCTGGCGCCGGGCGACGAGCCCATGCTCGCGGCCGAGGGGGCTGCCCGCGTGGTGCTGATCGGTGGCGATGCGCTGGGGCATCGCCACATGTGGTGGAACTTCGTTTCCAGCCGCAGGGAACGTCTGTTGCAGGCCGCCGACGACTGGGCAGCCCAGCGCTTTGCGTCGATACCGGGCGACACCGAGTTCATCGCCTTGCCGGCAAGGCATCCGGGCGCAGCATGAGGACATTACCCAGGACGGCGAGCGCCACTCCGGCGGCCGTATGGGCGTCAGGCCGGAATCCTTCCAGGGCCGTGGACACCACCAGTGCCAGCACCGGGGTCATCACGCCCACCGTGGCCGCCTTGCCTGGGCCCAGGCGCTGCTGCAGGGTCAGAAAACCACCGAAGGCCAGCACGGTGCCGGCCACCGCCAGATAGACCAGCGACAGCCACCACGAGACTGCCGTCGGCCAGACCAGGGGCTGCCCGGTCAACCCCAGCACCACCGCCGAGGACAGGCAGCCGTACAGCAATCCCCAGCCCAAGGCCGGCCAGAAGGCCAGCGACCAGTGCCTGTTGCGCGATGCGGCCAGCGCGCCGACCGCCGACAACAGCACGGCGGCCACCGTGAAGCCCAGGCCAAGCGCGGCCGATCGGCTGGCCGAACTGGCGCTCAGCGCGGGCCAGAAGATCAATGCCACCCCGGCCACGCCGCAGGCGCCGCCAAACAGGAAGCGCGCCTTCAGCGGCGTGCGCCACAGCGCCCAGGCGCCCAGCCCGGCCAGCAGCGGCGAGGCCGAGTAGCCCACCGCCACCAGGCCCGACGCGACATGACGTTCCGCGTGGTAGACGCACAGGTAGGACAGCGAATACATGAAAACGCCCTGCAGCGCCAGCAGGCGATGGGCGCGCAGCGGCACCCGCAGCGAATCGCCACGCCAGGCTGCCCAGGCCAATACCAGGCAGCCCGCCAGCCCGAAGCGCAGGCTCACGCCGAACTCAGGGCTGCCATGCTGCAACTGGTAGACGATGGCATGCCAGGTCGTGCCCCAGATCGAAACGACCAGGGCGAACAGCCAGGGGCTGGGCAGCCGCGTCACTCGAAGCGCCAGCGTGCGGTCACGGGCTGACCGGCGCACAGGCTGCGCTCGTGGCCGGCGACGATGATCGCGTTGACGCCGAAGGTGATGCCGCCCCGCATGCGTGCGTCGGCCCTGAAGCCGGCCAGCGTGGCACCGGGCTCGGAGGACGGCAAGCCGCCGGTCGGGTCCACGTTGGGGATGCCGCAACGCACGCAAGGCTTGGCCAGGCGCAGTTGCACCGGGCCTTGCGCGGTGGCGACTTCCAGCGTGTCGATGTGGTCTTCGTCGAAGGGCTGCAGGCCGCCGAGCACGAGGTTGGGCCGAAACCGCTGCATGGACACGGCGGCGACGCCTTTGGCGGCCAACCTCGCGTTCAGGTCGTCCAGCGAGGCCTGGTTGGTGACCAGCAGCGGAAAACCATCCGAGAAGGCATTGAGGGCCTGCACGGGGCCGGTCCACTCGGGCGCTGACAGGCGCCTCTCCTCGGGGTCGAAACGCACCAGCCGCGCCTTCGTGCCGAGGAAGTCGCTGAACCACTGGGCGGCCAGCGCGCCCATGTCGTAGGCCTTGACCACGTCGTCCCACACGCGTACGCGGGTGGCGGCTTCCACCGTGTCCAGGCGCAGGTGCAAGGCCAGCATGCCCGGGGCACGCAACATCAGTTCGCCGTGCCAGAACTGCGGCTGCACCAGCGCCATGCGCGGCCATTCACGCTGGGTCAGCATTTCGCCGTCGCCGTCCACCACCATCCAGGCGCGGTCGAACTCCAGTCCGGTCTCCACCAGCAAAGCCTGCGGCAGCAGGATGCCGGCGCAGGACTTGATCGGGTAGACGGCCAGTGCGGACAAGCTGCAGGCGGCATCGGTCAAGGCATGGCTCCCTTCGGCCCGGCGATTGCGGGCAGGGCGCGCATTGTGCACGGGGGTGCTCCCTACAATCGCGCCCATGGCTGAACATGATGTGCTGGTGCGCGGTGCGGGTGCGGTGGGCCTGGCCAGCGCCTTGGCGCTGAGCCGCCAGGGCCTGCGCGTGGCTCTGCTGGAGCCTGCGGCACCGCGTGGCGAGGACCTGCGCGCCTACGCCCTGAATGCCGCGTCGGTGCGCTTGCTCGCGCTGCTCAAGGTCTGGGAGGCCATCCCGCCAGATGCCCGCACGGCAGTCCACGACATCCGGGTGCACGGCGACGCGGCAGGTGCGGTGCTGGATTTCTCGGCCTGGTCCCAGGGCGTGGGTGAACTGGCCTGGATCGTCGATGCCGCCGAACTGGACCGTGCGCTGTGGGCTGCCGTGCGTTTTGCGCCGCATCTGGAAGTCGTCGCGCACGAGGTGCCGGCGGCCCTGCGGGTGCTGGCCGAAGGCCGCGACTCCGCCACGCGTGAGCGCCTGGGGGTGCGCATGCCGCGCCAGGCCTATGGCCAGCGCGGCGTGGCAGCCCGGCT
>DAORNK010000067.1:0-6773 GCA_035440985.1 Rubrivivax sp.
AAGCCGCAGACCCCGCCGGGCAAGAAGGTGTTCGGGAAGCGAATCGCGACGGAGGCCCCGAAAGAAGAGCTCTTCGAGCTCGGCGTGGACCTCGCGCGCGCGCGCCTCGTCGAGGTCGTAGTCGCGCATGAACCACATCGCCAGCAGCGTGCCGAAGATGGGCACACCGGAATAGAAAAGGCGCAGGCCATCCACCGCGCCCTCGGGTTGCACCGGCGCGCCCGGCGTGAAGGCCACGAAGGCCATGATGGCCCCGCTGAGCAGGCCAGCCACCGCGAAGCCAAGCTTGACCATCCACCAGTAGATGGCGCCGAAGATGCCTTCGCGCCGCTTGCCGGTGGCCAGCTCGTCGAGATCGCACACATCCGCCGTCATCGACATCATCAGCGTGAACAGCCCGCCGATGCCGAACGAGAAGAAGGGCAGCGCGAAGATGAACATCCACGGCTTGCCCGGCACCATGAGGAACCACAGCAGCACGTAGCCGAGGATGGAGATGCCCTGCGAGATCATGAAGGCGGGCTTCTTGCCCGTCTTCTTCGACATCCACGCCACCGTGGGGATGACCGCGAAGGTGGTGACCAGCGCGCCGATGCTGCCGAACAGCGTGGGCCAGATGCCGGCCGCCGCGGTGTTGCCCGCGAACAGGTGGTAGACGACGATGAAGAAGGAAAACGCCGCCACCGTGTTGAAGGCGTTGAAGATCAGGAAGGTGGCGATGCACAGCTTGCGGAAGGGTACGCAGCCGAAGGCCTCCCTGAAGCCGGCCAGCAGTTCCTTGAAGCCGGTGCCGACGCTGGCCAGCGTCAGCGGGATGAGGTGGGCATCGTCCTTGGTCGAGCGGCTGGGCAGGAAGACCGCCGGCACCATGGCCAGCAGCATGCAGGCCACCCCCACCCAGACCGACAGCGTGCGCGCCGCCGAGTCGGCGTTGGGGAACCACTTCGGGTCGTACATGATGACCCAGAACCAGGGCGCGATCACCCAGGCCCATTGGCCTATCCACTGCGCCACCGCCATGATGCTGGTGCGCTCGTGGAAGTCGTCGCTCATCTCGTAGCCCATCGCCACATACGGGATGCTGAACACCGTCAGCCCCGTGAAGAACACGAGCGACCAGAACAGGAAGTAGCCGAAGTTGTAGGGGATGCCGTCGGCGCGGTGCAGCTGCCACATCGCCACGAAACCGACGCCCAGCATGACGGCGCCGATGAACACGTACTGTCGGCGCCGGCCCCATTTCGAGCGCGTGTTGTCGGAGATGAAGCCCATGATCGGGTCGAGCACCGCGTCGTAGGCCCGGGGCAGGAAGAACAGGATGCCCCACATCCAGGTCGGGAAGCCCATGTCCTGCACCAGCACGACCATGAAGATGCCGAGCGCGGCCGGGAACATCTGGTTGGCCAGCATGCCCAGCCCGAAGGCAACCTTGTGACCGAACGGAATCCTGGCGCGGGCGTTGGCGGCTGTGGAGGACATGGACTGCTTTCTGCTGCGGATCAGGCCGCTGGGCGAGCGAGGAACGGGGCGGCCGCCTGACAGCGCCCGCCTGTCAGGGCGCCGCGGCCTGCATGGGCCGGCGCGCGTCCGACGCTGAAAGTGGGCCGGGCGCGCATCACGATGCCTTCAGTGGCACCGGTAGGTTGCGATGGCATGCGCTGGCAGGGCGGCGGCATACGAGGCGCCGTCGATGGCCAACGAAAACGCCAGGCCGTGATCGCCGCCATTGAGCACCACCACCGCGACGCTGCCGTCGGGGTTTGCGAAGGCCGTGCACGCCAGCGCCTCGCGCGTGGCCGCAGCCAGCACGCGCTGCGCACCCGGCTGCACGAAGCGCGCGAAGTGGCCGATGGCTGCGAACGAGCTCTGCGCATGCAGGCCGTCCTCGTCCGGCACGGCCAGAAAGGGCGCACTGCAGAAGTTGCCGACGTGGTTGGGACCGCCTTGCTCGTCGAGCAGCAGGTTCCAGTCGATCCAGCCGACGGTCCAGCGGTTCAGGTCGTTGATCATCGAGCGGGCGTAGCGTTCGGCCAGCTCCCAGCGGCCCCAGTGCGGGCCGCCCTCCTGACAGCCCTCGGTGAACAGCAGCTGCTTGTCCGGCCAGGCGTCGTGCACCAGCTGCACATGGTCGAAGTGATCCTCCATGTACCAGTGAAAACCGGTGCCCCAGACATACTTCGCGGCGTCGGGGTCGCCGTAGATGACGCTGGTGCGCTCGACCATCGCATCGCGGTTGTGGTCCCAGACGATGATGCGCACCCGGCCCAGGCCGGCTTCGTGCAGCGCCGGGCCGAGGTGGTCGCGCACGAAATCGCGCTCCTCCTGCGCGGTGTACAGGCAGGAGTCCCAGCGCTGGGTCGCCTCGGGCTCGTTCTGCACCGTCACGCCCCACACGGGCACGCCCTCGGCCTCGTAGGCGCGGATGAAGCGCACGAAGCACTGCGCCCAGGCGGCCCGGCAATCGGGGCTGAGCCTGCCGCCCTCGTTCATGCGGCCGGTGTCCTTCATCCACGCGGGCGGGCTCCAGGGCGAAACCAGCAGCTGCAGGGGGCGCCCGCCCGCCAGGGCCACGCGCTGCGCGGCCTGGATCATCGGCAGCAGGGCCTGGCGGTCGCGGTCGATGCTGAAACCCTCGAGTGCATGATCGCCGGCCCGCTCGACATGGGCGTAATTGCCCAGGGCGAAATCGCAACTGTTCATGTGCACGCGGCACAGCGTGTAGCCGTGGCCGGCGGCCGGGTCGAAGTAGGCCTGCAGCAGCACCTCCCGCTGAGCCGGCGAGAGCTTCAGCCAGGTGCTCGCCGCGGCCTCGGTAAAGGCGCCACCGAAGCCCACCATACGCTGGAAGCGGCGCGTGCTGTCCACCCACAGACGCGCCGGCGCGCGGGCATGGATGGCGGTGTCGGCTTCGGGCTGCAGCGGGCTCTGCGGCGTCAGGCGCAGGACCTGCCCGTCACGGCTGTCGCGGGCGCTGAGCGCCCAGCGCAGCGGCTCGGACCGTGCGGCCATCAGCGCGACCAGTGCAGCCCGTCGATGCGGATCAGCGGCAAGCCGGTCTGGTTCAATGGCTTGCCGGTGAAGCTGAAGCGGTCGGCCACGATGAAGCGGAAGTTCACGTAGCGCAGGTCCAGCTTGGGGTTCTGGGCGGTGAAGGCCGCGATGGGGATGGACACGTCGCACCAGCCGCCGGTGTTGCAGTAGCCGTAGTCGCCAGCGCCGATCTGCAAGTAGGCTTCCTGAATGTCGCGGTCGTCGGTGTCGGTGCTGATGCCGACCTCGATCTTGCCCGGGTAGAAATCGCTGCGCACCTGGAAGTTCAGGCGGCCGTTGCTGAAGTTGGAGAGGTTCTCCAGCACGCCGCTGCTGGAGTACAGGAACAGGCCCCAGCCGAAGTCCGCCGGGTTGGGTGTGATCTCGAAGTGCACGCCACCGTCGGGCGAGAGGGGGCCACCCCCGAATTCGCGGTAGCCGGTGGCCACGAAGGGGTCCCAGCGCAGGCCGGTGGCACGCACCTCACCGGGGGTGACGGCGTTGGCAAACAGCGTGTAGCGACTGGCGGTGATGGGCGTGGCCAGGGTGGGTAGCACCCACTTCACGGCATCGGCCAGCGTGTAGGAGCCCGGCTCGCAGGTCCAGGTGACGCCGCAGGTGCCCAGCGACTGCACCGTGTAGCGGGCTTGGCGGTTGGTGTTGAACAAGCCCCAGCCATCGTCGCCCTGTTTCCAGGGTTCATCGAATGCCTGGAAGAAGAAGATGGCCTTGGGGCCTTGCACGTCGCGCCGGCCTTCCTGCGCCCAGACTTGCAGCGCGTCGAAGTACATCTTCTGGTTCACGGGGTGGGCACGGAAGGCCAGGTTGGGGCCGCCGTTGGTGTCCACCGCCGCCCAGCCGGTTTCGCCGATGACCATGGGCAGCGAACCCAGGCCGAACTTCACCAGGCCAGCGCGGGCGTCTTCGAACTGTTTCCTGGCTTCGGCGATGGTGGCGTCGATCATGGCCTTGGCGCGCTGGGCCTCGGGCACGGCCTTCTGGCGCCAGTCGTACTTGGTGGGGTCGTAGAAGGTGTCCAGGAATGGGTAGACGTGCACGGCCGCATAGTCCACCGTCTCGGCAATCACGCGGTCGACCTTGGACCAGTACAGCCAGTTGTCGTTGGTGGTGACCGGCTGCTTCACCGCCGCGCGCACCTTGCGGATGTAGGCCGCCAGCACGGCCGGCTCCATGCGGTGGCCGGACCATTCCACCAGCGCCTCGTTACCCACACTGACGGCCAGCACGATGTCGGGGTAAGCGTTGGCCAGGCGGATCTGAGCGTTGAGGTCGGACTGGTTGGCAGTCTCGATGGCAGGAGATGTCGGCGGCACCATGTAGGAGCCGAGTTGCACCTTCAGGTCGAGGTTGTTGGTGCGGATGACCTGCAGCACCGTCTCGGAGAAGATATTGCTGGTGAACAGGCGGATGGTGCCTATGCCCGTGGCCTGCACCAGGCGCAGGTCTTGCAACACGTTGGCCGGCGTGATGATCTCGCTGGCCAGGTCGTTGGGGCTGCGGGATGTGCGGTAGGGCGAGTAGTTGACCGCCGCGCGGGTGACAAACGCCTCCGGCAGTTCGCGCCGGTCGCTCTGCGAGACGGCGGTGGGCGTGTAGCCGCCACCGCCGCAGGCCGTGATGAAGGTGGCCGCCAGAGCCACGGCCATTGCGGCCGCCAAGGTCCGCTGCAGGGTGCGCTGAGGGGTGTGGGGCAGAGCGCGGAGCCAGTTGGGCATCATGGGGAACCTCGGACTCAGAACTGGTAGTTCGCTTCGACCGACACCCAGTTGCCACGATTGGCAACGCGGGAGTCGACGTTCGAGAAGGCGTCGTGGGCGGGCATGCTCAACGGAGCCAGGCCCTTGCGGCCATAGGAGACCGCGTTCAACGACCCCGAGATGCTCAGGCCGCCGTCCAGGGCGTAGCGTGCGCCGAGGCTGACGAAAACGGCGGAATTGCTCTGGCCGCGTTCGCTGGGGTTGTCGGTGCTGGCCTTGCCCAGATAGGTCAGCCCCGCGTATCCCACCAGCTTGGGGTTGATGTATTGGCGCAGGCCGAGCATCAGGTCGGTGGAGCGTGCCGCGTAGCCCGGGTTGGCCACGCCATTGGCGTCGACGCCGCCCCAATCGACGTTGAAGGCGTTGTTCCACTGCGCCGCCGCACCCGGCGTCAGCTGCACGGCATAGGCCCCGCTCCAGCGGTTGAAGCGCAGCCCGCCCGAGACCTCGTAGGTGGTGCCGATCTGGTACTTGCCCAGCAGCAGGAAGATGCCCTGGCTGCTGCCGCCCAGCTTCTGATCATCGCGGTCCGGGAAGGGTGTCAGGCCCGTGAAGCCGGCCTTGGCGAAGGCCGCGGGTGCGCCGTTCTTCGCCGCCTGCACGACGGCCTCGACGACGAGCGGGCCATTCGCCCACAGCGCCCAGAGCTCGAGCAGGTGCGGTCTGTTGCGCTTGAACTGCGTGTCGCCCTGGTCGTAGGTGGCCTCGAGCACCAGGTTGCCCTCGGCGACGTAGAACTCGCGCGAGGTGTAGCGCACCGCCTTGGTGAGGATGCCGTAGGCCGCGCCGGCATCGCTGAACGCGGTCTGCCCCAGGTCGGACGCGTACGGGAAATCGGGCCGGTTCCAGCCGCGCGAGAGGAAGTTGCCGATCTGCAAGGTACCGTAGTACTCGTGCTTGAGCGTGGCACTGCGTTCGAAGACCACGCCGGGCAGGTCGGCCTTGCCGTCGCGGTAGCGCTGCGAGTAGGCCGCCGAGAGCGTGAAGCCATTGGGCAGGTCGAACTTGACGCCCAGGGTGGGCTGGATCTGCACGCTGTCCGTGGCCAGGCCGCCGTACTCCCTGCCGAAGGCCAGGTCGTCGGCCCAGATGAAGTGCCGGCCCGCCGAGGTGTCGCGCTGGCAGTCCTTGCAGCCGTTGCTGACATAGCCCAGGTTGACCTTGGCGAAGCCGGTCAGGCTGAAGGGGCCGTATTCGAAAGCCCGCGCCGCCGTGGCGGCGCCCAGGCCCAGCACGCAGAGCGCCACTGTCAGCGCACGGCGGGCAAGACCCCGTGGCTGTCGAGTCCGGCGGGCCATGTTGTCCACTGGACGAAAGTTCTCTTGCTGCATAGGACTGGCCACCTTCGGCTGAATGGATTGCGTTGAAAGCGCTTTCACAGAATACGGTTGTCTGCGCCGTCGCGTCAACGCGTGGAAGCTGCGTATTTACCCTTGCGCCAGGTTTGATGCGGGTCAAGCCCAGTCGCCACGCTGCGCAAGCGCTGCGTGTGGTGACTACGGGTAAACGAGAGGGCACTCTGAAAGCGCTTTCACAAACAATTCCCGCGCAGGCCGTTTCTGCGCGACAAGGGGAGAGCGATGACTTCCAACCACACGCGTCTGCGGGGCCCATGGACGGTTCAGGCGGTCCGGGGCGCGATGGCGGCCGCGGCCGTGGCCATGCTCGCCGCCGCCCTGCCGGCCGCCGCGCAGCCGGTGCAACTGGGGGCCGGCACCTACTTCCTGTCGCCCAAGGCCGGCGACAAGGCCGTGCCGAGCGCCCCCTTCCGCACCGAAGCCATGCTCAAGCGCGCCGCACCCACCAGCCAGTGGTACTCGACGCTGATCTTCAACCCCAAGCCCGAAGCGATCTTCGTACAGCCGATCACCGTGAAGACCACGCCCGCGGGCCTGGAACTCGCGCTGCCGTCCAAGGAGGTCGTCAACAGCGTGCGCCAGGACGTGGAGATCCGCCGCACCAGCG
>DAORNK010000067.1:6890-15732 GCA_035440985.1 Rubrivivax sp.
ACCCGTATGCGTCGATCCGCGTCACGCGCGGCGACCTGCGCGTGCGCCTGCCCTCGGCTGGCCAGCGCCTGCACGCCGATGCCGACCCGCGCATGCTGGCGCTCAGGGTAGGCGCCAAGGCCTATGCGCTGTTCGGCCCCACCGGTGTGAAGTGGGAACCGGTGTCGTCCACCGAATGGATCGCGCGGCTGCCGGCGAACGCCGGCTACCTGTCGGCCGCCGCGCTGCCCGACGACAAGGCCGAGACCGCAGCGCTGTTCACCCGCCACGCCTATGCCTTCATCACCCAGACACGGGTGACCTGGCGCTACGACGAGGCCGCCAGCCAGGTCGAGACCACCTTCAAGGCCACCACGCAGGTGATGGAAGGGCCGGACAACGGGCCGCTGCTGGGTCTGTACCCGCACCAGTGGTTCAGGAACGCGTCGGTCGACGGCAAGCTCGGCCCGGCTTTCGACACCGTGCGCGGCAAGCTGCGCCTGCTGGCGGCGTCGCAGTTCAAGACCACCACCACCTACAACGGCTTCGTGCCCTACTGGCCCGCCATCACGGCGTCGCCCAGGCTGGACGACCTGAAGGACGTGATGCAGAAGGACCTGGCCACCGCAGGCCGCGAGTTGCAGCGCGAAGGCAAGAGCGCCTACTGGGCCGGCAAGGGCCTGCAGCGCACGCTGAAGCTGGCCGAGTTGTTCGAGCAACAGGGTGACACCGCCAGCCGCGACCGGCTGCTGGACATGCTGAAGAAACGCGCCGAAGAATGGTTGGGCGGCAACAGCAACCGCGGATATGTCCAGGTCGACAAGGCGCTGGGCGTGGTGAACATCTACCCCGAGGAGTTCTTCGCCGTCACCGAGATCAACGACCACCAGTTCTGGTTCGGCTACTGGATCCGCGTCGCCGCCGAGGTGGCGCTGCGCGACCCGGCCTGGATCGCCGCGGACCGCTGGGGCGGCATGATCGAACTGCTGATCGCCGACATCGCCACCACCGAGCGCGGCCGCGCCGATTTCCCCTTCCTGCGCAACTGGGACGCCTACGAGGCGCACACCTGGGCCAACGGCGTGGGCGTGGGCGAGTTCGGCAACAACAACGAAAGCTCGTCGGAAGCCATCAACGCCTGGGTCGGGCTCATCCTGTGGGGCGAGGTGACGGGCAACCAGGCTTTGCGCGACCTGGGCATCTACCTCTACAGCAACGAAATCGAGGCCATCAACCACTACTGGTTCGACATTCACGGCCTGGTGTTCGCGCCCGAGTACAAGAACGCCGAGGTCAGCCAGGTGTTCGGTGGCATGTATCGCCACGACACCTGGTGGATCGACGACCCGCGCCAGATCAAGGGCATCAACCTGCTGCCCGTGACCACCGGCCACACCTACCTGGGGCGCGACCCGGCCTTCGTCAAGCGCAGCCTGGCCACGCTGCCGGCCGAGACCGCGCTGTGGAACCGCATCGCCAAGAAGCCCAGCCCGCCGCCGCCCAAGGACATCTGGCAGGACGTGTTTGCGATGTACCTGGCGCTGGCCGACCCGGCCGAGGCCTTGAAGACCTGGGAACGCTGGGGTTCGGTGGAACTGGGCGCTTCGCGCAGCTACACGCTGCACTTCATGCTCAGCCTGCAAGCCATGGGCACGCCCGACTTCGGCGTCACCGCCGATACGCCCCTGCACGCGGTGTTCAAGCGCCCCGATGGCAACCGGACCTACCTGGCATTCAATGCGCGCAAGACGCCGCTGGCGGTGAAGTTCAGCGACGGCAAGGGCATGACGGTGGCGCCCGGTTCGCTCGGCCGCCTGGGGTCAGCCAACTGATGCTTACCGAAGCGCCTGCGGCTACGGGAAAACCAGGGCCTGTTCTCACTTGCCAAGCCTGGAGCCGCCTGCGCATACTGTTGAAAGCGCTTTCATGACCGACGAACCCGCAGCTGTTGCCAGGGCTGTCCACGCGATTTGCGGCACCCGACCAGCCCATTCACCAGGATCACTCGCCATGTCACATTGCCCCTTGCCCCCCTTGTCGCCCGCGTTCCACAGGTGCGCCGCTGCCGCTGCGAGTGCCTTGTCGATGATCCTGGCCGCTTGCGGTGGCGGCAGCGGCAGTGCACCGCCGCAACCGGAGGCCGCGGCGATCCCCACCGGTGCGCCCGTGGTCACCATCACCAAGAGCGCGGCAGACACGGTGGCCACCGGACCGGTGACCTTCAACTTCAGCTTCAACCGTGACGTCGGCACCAGCTTCACGGCCGAGGACATCACCGTCACCGGCGGCACCAAGGGCGCATTCAGCCGCATCAGCGGCACCAGCGCCACGCTGGTCGTGACGCCGACGGCCGACGCCGCCGGCACACTGGTCGTCAGCGTACCCGCCGGTGGCGTAGTGGATTCGGTGGGCAATGCCAACGCGGCGGCCAGCACCGAACAGGCCTTCAACACCGTGATCCGCACCGTGCTGGTCAATTTCAGCGAAACACCGGCACCCACGCTCACCGGCTTTGGCGGCTCGGAAGACGCCACCGTGGTGAACGACCCCACCGACGCCACCAACAAGGTGGCGCGGGTCGTCAAGTCGGCCACGGCCGAGGTGTGGGCCGGCGCCACGGTGTCGATCTGCGCCAACCAGGCGGTGCCCAGACTGCCGTTCACTGCCACGCTCACCACGCTGACCGCGCGCGTGTGGTCGCCCGCAGCCGGCGTGCCGGTGCGCCTGAAGGTGGAGAACGCCAGCGACCCCAGCAAGAGCGTCGAGACCGAAGCCATCGCCACGGCCGCCAGCGCCTGGCAGACGCTGAACTTCAACTTCGCCAACCCGGTGGCCGGCACGGCAGCCCTCAACCCCGCCACCACCTACAACAAGGTGTCGGTCTTCTTCAATTTCGGAACCAGTGGTGCCGCCACCGGCGCACGGACCTACTTCTTCGACGACCTGGCGTTCCGCGGCAGCAGCTTTGCCGTTGCCTGCCCGTCCACGGGAGGGGGCACCGCTACCACCATCACGATGGACGAGAGCCCGGCCCCTGCCCTGACCGGCTTTGGCGGTGCCGAGGACAGCAGCATTGCCAATGACCCGGCCGGTGGCACCAACAAGGTGGCCAAGGTGGTCAAGAGCGCCACCGCCGAACTGTGGGCGGGCACGACGGTGTCGAACCTGGCCAACCAGGCCATCGCGCCCATCGGCTTCACGGCCGGCAACCAGGTCATCACCGTGCGCGTGTGGTCGCCTGTGGCCAACATTCCCGTGCGGCTGAAGGTGGAGAACGCCGCCGACGGCAGCAAGAGCGTCGAGACCGAGGCCCGCACCACGGTGGCCAATGCCTGGCAGACGCTGAGCTTCAACTTCGCCACGCCGGCCGCTGGCACGGCGGCGCTGAACCTGGCCACGGTCTACAACAAGGCTTCGGTCTTCTTCGACTTCGGCACCACCGGGGCGGCGGCGGGCGGGGCACGCACCTACTACTTCGATGACGTTACCTACCCCGCGGTGGCCGGCAGCGGTGGCGCCGCAGGCCCGGTGACGTTTTCCAGCGGCTACACCCAGGGGGGCGCGACCGCCCAGGGGGGCAGCTGGGGCTACTTCAGCGGCGACTTCTCGAACTACAAGGACACCTTCACCGGTGGGGGCTTCGCCGACTCGACGCCGCCCGTGGCCGACGATGCACAGTATTTCTTCATCGCCGTCACGACCTCGGCACCCACGGCCGCCGTTGGCACGGCCAGTGGGGGCTTCCTGGGCATGTATGTCACCCACCCGGGGCTGGCGCTGACGGGCCAGACGACCCTGGCGGTGAACCTGGGCCTGGACGAGAACTTCTTCCGCCAGGCCGGCAACAAGAACATCGACGTGTTTGTCGTGGGCAGCACGAACTACAGCAACGGCAGCGGGGGCGATTGCAAGGTCACGCTCAAGGGCAGCATCACGCCGACCACCAAGGACATGATCACCTACACGCTGCCCTTGGCCGGCATGACGCTGGTGCAACCCTGCAACGGCGGCGGCTTCAATTCGGGTGTCAGCACCGTGGCGCAGGCGCTGACGCAGCCTGTCGGTGCCGTGAACACCCAGTTCACCTTCCCCAACGTCAACACGACGATCAACTCCGGCACCGTGGCGGCCCCGATCTACGCCACGGGCCTCACGCGCGGGAAGACCGAGTTCCGCTGAGCAAGCCTGCTCCGCCGCCACGGCCCGGATAGCGCCATCAGAGCGCCAACAGGCGCACCTGGGACGCGTCCAGGCCCAGGCCAACCCCGCTGCCGACCGGTATGCTGCCCAGGCCTACGTGGTGCGGCTGATCCACCGCCAGGCTGTGCGTGCCCACGCGCACCCGGTAGCGTGTGAACTCGCCCAGGAACTCGCGGGCCTCGATGGTGCCGGGCATCCACACCAGGCGGGCATCGCGCGGCGCATCGGTCACCTCCACGCGCAGGGAATGCGGGCGCAAGCAGATGATCATCGCGTCGCCGGCCGGCGCATCGGCCGCCAGGGGGAAGTGCAGGTCACCCACGCCTTCCACGGCCAGCGTCAACCCGTTGCCGTGGCGCGTGCGCACCCGGCCGGGCAGCAGGTTCATGGTGCCGACGAAACCGGCCACGAAGGTGTTGACCGGGCAGTCGTACAGCGCGGTCGGCGTGCCGATCTGCTGCACCACGCCCTTGTCCAGCACGGCCATGCGGTCGGCGGTGGTCATCGCCTCCTCCTGGTCGTGCGTGACGAAGAGGGTGGTCAAGCCCAGGCGGCGCTGCATGGCCAGCAGTTCCTGGCGCATCTGCACGCGCAGGGTCTTGTCCAGGTTGGACAGCGGTTCGTCCAGCAGCAGCACCTGCGGTTCGATGACGATGGTGCGGGCCAGCGCCACACGCTGTTGCTGACCGCCGCTCAGCTGGTTGGGCCTGCGTTGCGCATGACTGGCCAGACCGACGAGTTCCAGCGCGGCGCCGACCTTGCTCCGGATGCTGGCCTTGTCGGCCCTGCGTTCGACGAGGCCGAAGGCCACGTTGTCCCACACCGTCATGTGCGGCCACAGCGCGTAGTTCTGGAACACCATGCCGATGTTGCGCTGCCAGGGCGGCAGCGGGCTGACGTCCCGGCCGTCCACCAGCACCTCACCGTGCTGGTGGCGGTTGAAGCCCGCGATCAGGCGCAGCAAGGTGCTCTTGCCGCTGCCCGAAGGCCCGAGCAAGGCGAAGAACTCACCGGGTTCGACGTGCAGGTTCACGTCCTTCAGCACCTCGGTGCTGCCGTAGGCCAGCCGCACGTTGCGGCATTGCACGCCGACCTTCCTCATCGTCTTTCTCCCGGTGCCGCCAGCGTGGGCAGGGGCGGCAGGTCCTGATCCACGGGCTGCGCGGCAAAGCGCTGGCCCGTGCGTTCCACCACCACGTGCGACAGCCAGGTGCCGACGGCCACCACGGCGATGGCCAGCACACCCAGCGCCGCGCCCGGGCCGCGCCCGGCCACGCTTTGCATGTACAGGTAGATGCCGTAGCTCATCGGTGCCATCGAGTCGGCCGAAACAAGCAGGATGGTGGCCGAGAGCTCCACCGCCGCGGTAATTAAGCTGGTGACGAATCCGGCCAGGATGCCGCCTGCCATCAACGGCACCACCACGCGCCGGATGGTGCGCAGCTGGGTGGCGCCCAGACTTTCGGCCGCTTCTTCCAGGCTCACGTGCACCTGCTGCAGCGCTGCCACGCAACTGCGCAGTGCATAGGGCATGCGACGTACGGCATAGGCCAGCATGATCATGACCCAGGTGCTGGTGAGCAGCACTTCCGAGCCGGGCAGGGTCATGCCCTTGAAGAGCCGCAGGTAGCCGATGGCCAGCACGATGCCCGGCACCGCCAGCGAGGCGGTGGCGATCCAGTCCAGCCACTGCCGCGCCGGCAACTGCGTGCGCAGGATCAGGTAGGCGATGGTCACCCCCAGCACCACGTCCAGCCCGGCGGCCAGGCCGCAGTAGAGCAGCGTGTTGCGGATCATGCCGCCGCTGTCGGTGAACACGGTGGCGTAGTGCTCCAGTGTGTAGGCGTCGGGCAGCGGGCTGAAGCTCCACACCTTGGCAAAGCTCAGCAGCAGCACGCCGATGTGGGGTGAAAGCGTCAGCAGCAGGATGAAGCCGACCCAGGCGTAGGCCGCCAGGGCGCCCGCTGCCGACAAGCGGCGGCGCTGAAGGCTGCCGCCGCCCTTTTGCAGCGTGCTGTAGTCGCGGCCCTTCAGTGCGCGGGCACTGAGCGCCATCGCCGCGATGGAAAAGCCGATCATGATGACGCTGATCACATAGCCCAGCGGGTCTTCCAGCCCCACCTGCGTGATGCGCAGGTAGGCCTGCGGGGCCAGCAGGTTGGTCTGGCCCATCACCAGTGGCGTGCCCAGGTCGTCGAACACCTTCACGAAGACCAGCGAGGCGCCGGCCACGAAGCCTGGTGCGGCCAGCGGGAAGATCACGCGCCAGAACAGACGCCAGCCGGTGCAGCCCAGGTTCATCGCCGCTTCTTCCATCGCGCCGTCGATGTTGCGCAGCGCCACCGTCAGGTTCATCAGGATGAACGGGAAGTAGTGGATGGATTCGACGAAGATGACGCCGTTCAGCCCTTCCATGATGGGCAACGAGAAGCCGAAGGCCTGCTGCAGCAGCAGGTTGATGCTGCCGCTGCGGCCGAAGATGAGCTGCAGTGCCACGGCCCCCACGAAGGGCGGCATGATCAGCGGCAGCACACCCAGGGTCTGGATCAGGATCGCGCCGCGGAACTCGAAACGCACCGTGAAGTAGGCCAGCGGTACGGCAATGAGTGCGGCCACGACCGCCGACATCACGGCCACGTAGAGGCTGTTGAAGAAGGCCTCGCGCATCAGCCCCTGGCTGAAGAAGGCGCTGAAATGGCCCAGCGTGATGCTGCCGTCGCCGTCCAGGAAGGCCGTGATGAAGACGCGGGCCACCGGCAGCACGAAGAACAGCAGCAGGAAGCCCAGCACGGCCGCGCCAGCCAGCCACACGCCGGTGCGGGTGCCCTGCGCGCCGACGGCCGCACCGGGACCGCGTGGCGCGGAGGCCAACGCGGTGTCGGGCGTGGGCATCGGGCTCAGCGGACCTGCCCCAGGGCCTGTTCGGCCAGGGTCCTGGCGCGGCCGTAGTTGTCACGGGCGTGGCTGTTCCAGCGGTCCTCCAGGCCGGTGACCTGCTTGTTCACCGCGGCGTCCTTCTTGTTGGCGGTGAACAGGGCCAGGAAGTCCTTGTTGCCGGCCATCGTCTGGCCGACAACCGGCGAAAAGGCCAGTTCGCGAGCCTGCTTGACCAGGGCCGCGGCCGCTGCATTGGGCTTCCTGGCCAGCGCTTCCTCGGCCGCATGGATGGCCTTGGTGGCGGCCTGCAGTTCCTTGATGCGGAAGGTGATGGTCTGGTCGAACAGGGCCGACACCACGTTGTAGCGCGTTTCGGACAGATCACTGTTGAACTGCACCTTGGCGCGCTTGGCAATCTCGAAGGCATTCGGATAACCGGCCGGGGCCTTCAGCTGGTCCAGCGGCAGGATGGGCAGGCGGCTGATCTTGGGGTCGAACAGCAGCTGCTGGCCTTCGGTGGAGACGGTGTAGCGGATGAAGGCGCGGGCCTCGGCCGGGTTCTTGCTGCCGGCCACCAGCGCGATGTTGGCCGGCACCACGGCCGTCACGTCCGGGTAGATGAATTCGACCGGGAAGCCGCTGTACTTGCCGGCCAGGCCAAAGAAGTCGATCACCAGGCCGATGCCGAACTGGCCGTTGTTGACGCCGTCGGGCACGCCGAAGCTGCGCTCGGTGATGGCCGCGCAGTTGCCGGCGATCTGCAGCAGCTGGGTCCAGCCCTTGTCCCAGCCTTCGCCCTGCAGCAGCGTCTCGACCGTCAGGTGCGTGGTGCCAGAGCGTGAAGGCGAACTCATTGCCACGTGGCCGAAGTACACCGGTCTGGCCAGGTCCGCCCACTGCCTTGGCGCGGGCAGCTTGTTGGCCGCCATGTAACGCGTGTTCCACATCAGCCCGTAGCCGGCCAGCGCCTGGCCCAGGTACTGACCTTGCGGGTCGTTGATGGGGTAGGCGCCCACCTTGGCGGGGGCGGCCTTGTTGATCAGGTCGGCCACGTTCTCCAGCAGCTTCTGGCCCGCCAGCACCTCGAAGGCATCGGGCGCGCTGGCCCAGAAGACGTCGGGCCGCTGGCCGACCGGCAGCTCACGAACGTAGGCGATGCCTTGCACGGTGTTCTTGTTCAGGATCTCGATCTTGATGGCCGGGTTGGCCTTCTCGAAGGCGGCCTTGTAGGCCTGCGTCAGTTCCTTGGGGAACGAGGTGACGACGGTGACCGTCCCGGCCTGGGCCAGGCTGGAGGCCACGGTGGCGAGGGCGACGAGGAGATGACGCATGGTTTTGCTCCGCTACGGGGAAAGGAATGGTGCTCACGATAGCCCGGCGGCAGGGTGCCCGCCAATCGGGTCAGTTGATCATGCGGTTCGCCCGCCCGGGTTAACCCGTGGCGCGGTGGCCATCGGCGCCCGGTGTCTGAAGCAGCAGCTCGGGGTAACCACTGCCCGGGCTGGACGGCGCGATGGACCGTTGCGTGAAGATCGAGTACGCGCGCCTCTGCGGCGGCGCTGTTCAACCTGCAGACCTTCGACAATGCCTGCAGCCGTCTGAGCAAACCCAAGGTTATGGCGCCGGACATCGTGCACATCCCGGTGGGCCTGGAGCACATCGACGACATTCTTTGGACTGCCGATCAGGCCCTGGCGGCCGCCTCGCGTTGAGCGGCAGGTGCCGCCGCCAGGCCCATCCAGGGCCGCAGCCAGGGCAGGCGCCGTGCCAGCTGCCAGGCCAGCAG
>DAORNK010000068.1:0-15569 GCA_035440985.1 Rubrivivax sp.
GTTGCAGCGCTCGCCCGCACGTCAGTGCGGGCGTCGCACTGCGTCTTGCTCAGGGCCTTTGGCCACCCCGGCGCGGGTGCATGGGATCGCTTCTCACACTCTGAGGGATCAACTCGGGTAGCTGGAGCCGACGAAGGAGTTCAGGCGGTCGATCGTTTCGGCCTGCTGGGCCAGCAACGCGCTGACCAGGTCACCGATGCTGATGATCCCGGCCACCCTGGCGCCGTCGAGCACCGGCAGGTGCCGCACCGCGTGCCGCGTGACGATGTGCATGCACTCCGCCAACGTGGTCGTGGGTTTCACCGTGAACAACTCGGCCGTCATGATCTCGCGCACCGGTGTGTCCCTGGACGAGCGCCCCTGGATCGCGATCTTGCGTGTGTAGTCCCGCTCCGACACGATGCCCACCGGCCTGGGCCCTTCCATCACGAGCAGGGCGCCGACCTCGTGCTCGTTCATCCTGACCAGGGCGTCGTAGACCGTCTCGCCGGGACCCACCGAATGGACATGGCTGCCCTTGGCTTCGAGGATGTCGGCCACCGTGCCACGGGGCCTGGGGAGGATCCTGAATTCCGGAATCATGTCTGCCTCCGATTTCTGATGCCTCCACCGGCTTGCCCGGCAACTGCCGGAAACTGGCGCCGACCCCTGTCGAAGCCGCATGCCGGTCCGCTGCCATCCGGCCAGCAGGCACGGCGACAGCGCGTGGCTATCGTAGATCAGGCCCGTAGCCTTGCGGACATCTCACACTGTCCGCGGTGGACATTGGCCGGCCGGCGGCCGATCAGGTCGGGTAGTCGCTGCCGATGAAGGAGTGCAGGCTCTGGATTGTCTCGGCCTGTTGTTCCAGCAGGACGCGCACCAGGTCACCGGTGCTGAGCACGCCGGCCACCCGGCCCTGGTCGACCACCGGCAGGTGACGGATCGAATGGCGGGTCACCACCTGCATGCACTCGGCCAGACTGGCCTGCGGGTCTACGCAGACGACCTGGCTCGTCATGATCTCTTCGACCCGCGTTTCCTTGGACGCCCGGCCCTGCAGGATCACCTTGCGCGCGTAGTCGCGCTCCGAGATGATGCCCCGCAAGCTGTCGCCTTCCGTGACCAGCAGGGCTCCGACGCGCATCTCGCACATCTTGGCCACGGCGTCGTAGACCGAGTCCTTCGGGCCGATCGCGTGCGCCGCAGAGCCTTTGGCGGCCAGGATGTCCGCTGCCGTTCCCCGAGGTGCGCGCAGACCGGTGGGTTTGTCGAACACGAATGTCTCCTTCAGGTTGATCCGGCCAGCGGGCGTTGCAGATCCGTCCTGAATAGGCGCATGACCATGCCCAGGTAGACCGCCAGGCCCAGGAAACTGCCGACGAACGCGAGGATAGCGGCCAGCAGATGGCCCGACGCCACCACCGACTTGAAGACGAGGAGCTTGGCGAAGAAGCCCGGCAGGGGCGGCAGACCGGCCAACGAGAGCACCGCCACCGCCAGCAGCACGGCGGCCACGGGGTGGCGCGCAAACTGGCCGTCCAGCGCCTGCAACGAGTCGTCTTCACCCGGGCAGATGACCGCAAAGCTGGCACAGGCCAGCAACGTGGCGCCGGCGTAGAACGCCGTGTACCAGAGCAGGTCGTCGGCGCGGTTGCCGGTGATGTCGGTCAACGCGAAGATCATGTAACCGGCATGAGCCACCGAGGAATAGGCCAGCAGCCGCTTGAACCGCGTCTGGCCCAGCGCCGCCAGGTTGCCGAAGACGATGGAGACGATGGCCAGCGCGCCCACCAGCCGGGCAGTGGCCGCGTCCAGCACCGCGCCTTGCAGGATGCGCACCAGCGCCAGCACCACCGCTGCCTTGACCAGCGAAGCCATCAGGGCCGTGACCTGCATTCGTGCGCCGGCATAGGCGTCCGGCGCCCAGGCATGGAAGGGGAAGACCGCTGCCTTGAGGAACAGGCCGCTCATCACGAGCAGAGCAGCGGCACTGGCTTGTGCACCGCCGCCACCCAGGGCCTGCACGAAGGCCGAGATCGACAACGTGCCCGTGACGCCATAGGCCAGCGAAACGCCGAACAGCAGCAGCGCACTGGCCACCGAAGACAGCACCAGGTACTTGAAGGCGCCCTCGGATGCCGGGCCGGTGCAACCCTGATCCTGCACGATCAGCGCAAAGGCCGGCAGCGAGAGCAGTTCGATGCCCAGGAAGAGTGACGCAAAGCCAGCACTTTGCAGGACCAGCGTGCCGCCCAGCAGCATGGCGGTGACGAGCATCCAGAACTTGTAGCCCTGCCGCGCCGCGAAGACCAGCGGCAGGCTCAGGCCGCAGCCCAGCAGGACCCAGGTGCCCAGGATGGCCAGGCGGTCCACGCGGACCTCACCGGCCACGATTTCGGCGCTGTAACCGGCCTGCCATTGGTGCAGCAGCGCAGTACCGGAGGCCAGCAGGCCGGCGACGAAGACCGGGCGTGCCCAGAGCGTATCGGCGCGCAGCGTTTCCAGCAGCATCAGGGCCACCATCAACGCCAGCAGCAGGTGGGCGGGCAGCAGCCCGTAGACGAAATCAGTGGCCATGGCTTGCCCCGCTGACCGCCGCCGTGCGCGACAGCGTCGGCGTCTGGCTGGTGGGATGGATGACCAGCCGCGACACGGCCGGTTCGACCTTGGCCATCAGCGGCGCAGGCCACACGCCGATCCAGAGTATCAGCACCAGCAGGGGCACCAGCGCCAGGGCTTCGCGCCGGTGCAGATCAGGCATTGCGGCCCCCGGCCCGGGGGCCTGGCCATACAACAGGCCGCGGGCCATGCGCAGCATGTAGGTGGCCCCCAGCACCACCCCCAGGCTGGCGGCCAGTGCGGCCAGCAGCAACCCGATTCCGGCCTGGGCGCGCCAGGCCGCCAGGCCCTGTGTGAAGGCGCCGAGCAGGATCATGAACTCGGCCGTGAAGCCGCTGGTCAGCGGCAATGCCAGCGAAGCCAGCGTGAAGAGCATCCACACCACCGCCAGCCGTGGTGCCAGGGTGGACAAGGCCACAGTCTGGCTGTACCCGGCGCCACGGCGCTGCTCCAGCAGGCCCAGCATCAGGAACAACCCGGCCACCGACAGGCCGTGGCTGAGGATCTGGAACAGCGCGCCCTGGATGGCCGTGTGCTGGAAACTGAACACACCCAGCACGATGTAGCCCATGTGGCTCAGCGACGCATAGGCCACCAACTGTTTGAGATGGGTCTGGCGCAGCGCGAGCACCGCGCCGTAGAGGATGCTGACCACGGCCAGGCCCACCATTGCGGGTGCCACCACGGGCGCGACGTCGGGGCACAGCGGGATGGCCAGTTTGATGAAGCCGTAGGCCCCCATCTTGCTGAGCACGCCGGCCATGAGTGCCGTTCCGGATGGCGAAGCTTCGCCATAGGCCAGCGGCAGCCACGAGTGGAAGGGGAAGAGCGGGCTCTTCACGGCGCAGGCCAGCCCGATCGCTGCAAAGATGAACATCTGTTTGCGCGGGCTGATGGCCAGGCGGCCCAAGGCATCCAGATCGAAGGACCAGACACCGACCTGGCGCTGGTGCTCCAGACCGAGCAGGATCACCGCGGCCAGGAACAGCACGCTGCCGGCCATCGTGTAGAGGAAGAAGCTCATCGCGGCCTGGCGGCGCCGGGGCCCGCCGTAGACCAGGATCAGCAACACCATCGGGATCAGCACCGCCTCCCACAGCACGAACAGCACCACCAGGTTCTGTGTGAGGAAGGTGCCCAGCAGCGCCGCCTGCAAGGTCAGCAGCAGGCTCAGGTAGAGCTTGTTCTGTGCTTCAGCCGTCGCCCAGGCACAGGCCAGCACGGCTGGAAAGAGCAGGGCCGTCAGCAGCAGCAGGTAGACGTTGAAGCCGTCGGCGGCGAAACGCAGGCTGACCCCCAGCGATGGCATCCAGGGCCAGTCCACCGCCAGGTGGGAGGGCACGGCAGCGCCCCGGTAGGTAGTGAACGCGTTGAGCGCCAGCACCAGGGTGGCCGCCATCACCGCCGCCGTCAGGGCGCGGGAAGTGCGCCGCGGCAGCCCCAGCAGCGAAACGGCCAACGCACCCAGGCCGGGGAGGAGCAGCAGGGCGGCGAGCACGCCGGGATCAGACATGGGAGGCTCCCCAGACCAGCACCAGGGCCAGGCCCACCAGCGCGTAGATCAGATAGGCCTGCAAGTCCCCGCTCTGCAGCCGCGACAGCCAGCGCGATGCCGCCGGCCCGGCTCGTCCAGGCTGGTCCATGCTGAACCTGGCCAATGCGGGTTCGACGCCACGGGACAGCACGGCGCCGGACAACCAGCCCAGTGCGCGCACGATGACGCCTTCGTAGAACGCATCGAAGTAGTAGCCCTGGGCCACCAGCGACCTGAGCGGGCCGGCCGGTCCTGAGGAGGTCTTCCGTCCGGGGCGGCCATAGATCAGCCAGGCCACTGCGATGCCGGCGAAGGCCAGGGCAACGGCCACCAGCATCAGCGTCAGCTCTGCGCTGTGCGAGACGCCCGCGCGCGGCTGGAAATGCCCCAGCACGGGCGCCAGGAAGTCGTAGAACGGGGCCGACAGGCCCAGCCATTCGCGCCACAGCTGCGGCAGGCCGAAGAAGCCCACCACGACCGAGCCGAAGGCCAGCACGCCCAGCACGATCGACATCGATGCCGGCGGTTCGTGGATGTGTTGCTGCAGATGGCTGTCCACGCGTGTCGCGCCGAAGAAGGTCATGAAGACCAGCCGGAACATGTAGAAGGCCGTGAGGAACGAAGCCGCGCTGCCCACCAGCCACAGCGCCGGCGAGCCATGACCGGCCGACCATGCGGCCCAAAGGATCTCGTCCTTCGAGAAGAACCCGGCAAACGGCGGCACGCCGCACAGGGCCAGCGTGGCGAGCAGGAAGACCGTGGTCGTGAACGGCATCTTGCGGGCCAGCCCGCCCATCCTGCGCATGTCCTCTTCGCCGGCCAGCGCATGCAGCACGGCGCCGGCACCCAGGAACAGGCAGGCCTTGAAGAACGCATGCGTGGTCAGGTGGAACATGCCGACCGAAAACGCACCCAGGCCGCAGGCCATGATCATCAGCCCGATCTGCGACATCGTCGAATAGGCCAGCACCTTCTTCAGGTTGAACTCGGTCACGCCCATCGTCGCGCCGGCCAGCGCGGTGATGCCGCCCAGCCAGGCCACCACCATCATCGCGTCGGGTGCTGCGAGGAAAACGCCGCTCAGTCGCGACAGCAGGTAGACGCCGGCGGTGACCATCGTGGCGGCGTGGATCAGCGCCGAGACCGGTGTCGGGCCGGCCATCGCATCGGGCAACCACACGTGCAGCGGGATCTGCGCCGACTTGCCGCAGGCTCCCACCAGCAGCAAGAGACCGATCGCCGTGACCACGCCTGCCGAGGGCGGGGTGGCGGCGAAGAAGGCATTGACGGCCGGAAAGTCCAGCGTGCCGGCATGGATGAAGATGAGAAAGGCGGCCAGCAGGAAGCCGGTATCGCCCACGCGGTTGACGACAAAGGCCTTCAGCCCGGCGGCGGTCTTCGCCGGATCCTTGAACCAGAAGCCGATCAGCAGGTAGGAAGCCAGCCCCACGCCTTCCCAGCCGACGAACAGCACCAGCAGATTGCGCCCCAGCACCAGCACCAGCATGAAGAACAGGAACAGGTTCAGGTAGGCGAAGTAGCGCGCGAAGCTCTCGTCATCGTGCATGTAGCCGATCGAGTAGATGTGGATCAGCGTGCCGATGCCGGTGACCACCAGACACATCACCGCCGTGATGGCGTCGAAGTAGAAGGCGGCGTCGACCTGGAAGCCCGCCGTCGCGGCCCAGGTGAACAGGGTCTGGGTCAAGGGCTTGCCGCCCGTGAGCAGGTGCTGGAACAGGATGCCGGTGAGCACGAAGGCCAGCGCCGGAAGCAGGCAGGCCACCAGCGCCACCCACGACCTGGACAGGCGCGATCCGAACAGGCCGTTGAAGGCAAAGCCCAGCAGCGGCAGTGCCGGTACGAGGGCGAGCAGGTTGGAGTTGTTGGACATGGCCTAGCCCTTCAACTCCTGCTCGGCGGCCAGGTCCAGCGTGCCGCGCCGCTTGACCAGCAGCACCAGGATGGCCATCGCCAGCGCGATCTCGCAGGTGGCGGCCACGTAGATGAAGAACGTCATCGCCGCGCCGTGCAGCGTCTGCGTGTGGGCGGCGGCGGCCACGAAGCTCAGCACCACGGCATTGAGCATCAACTCCAGGCTCATCACCACCACCAGCAGGTTGCGCCGGATCATCACGCCCAGCAAGCCCATGCTGAACAGCAGGGCGGCCAGGGCCAGCAGGAATTCGTAGCGGTGGATCACCGGCTCTCCCGTATCGCGGTCCAGGCCGCCACGATGCCGACCAGCAGCAGGATGGTGGCCAGTTCGAAGTGGAACCAGTACTGCGACATGAAGGCCACCGAGAACGCCGCAAACCCGAAGGGCGGCGTGGCGGCCGGCGGCATGTCGGCACCGGTTGAGCGCGAAAGCAGCCAGAACAGCGCAGCGGCCACCGCCGCCGCCACGGCGACGGCCGGGACGGCCAGGTGCGAGTACATCTGGCGGTAGGACGTGTCGCGGTCGTCCAGCAGCATGATCGTGTAGATCATGAAGACCATCACCGCACCGACGTAGATCAGCACCTGGAACAGCGCGATCACATGCACCTCCAGGCAGGCATAAATGCCGGCCAGGCTGATCATGTGGGCCACCAGCGCCAGCGCGGCACGCATGGGCTGGCGCAGCGTCAGCACCAGGCCGGCGAACACCAGCGCAAGAAGGCTGAACAGCAGGATGAAGGCGTTGCTCATTGGCGCAGCGGTGTGATGGGCACCGTCGGATAGGTCTTGCGCGGATCGGCCTGCGGCTGCCAGCCCTTGAGCAGGTCTATCGTGCCCCACATGTTGTCGCGGTCGAAGCCGGGCAGCGCCGGCACTTCCTTGGCCATCCGGATCGCGTCCTCCGGGCAGGCTTCGACGCAGAAGCCGCAGAAGATGCAGCGCGAATAGTCGATCTCGAAACGCAGCGGCGACTTGGGGTGGGCCCGGTCGGCGAAGTTGGCCTGGGCCACGATCTCGATGCAGTAGGCCGGGCAGACGGTGGCGCACATGTTGCACGACACGCATTGCACCTCGCCGTTGGGGCGCTGGGTCAGCACGTGGCGGCCGCGGTTGATCGGTGAATAGTCGGCGCGGATCTCTTCCGGGTAGTAGGCGGTCAGTGCGCCCTTGCGCCCGGTCAGGAACTTGCCCATGTTGCGGGCGAACACCATGCCGGTGATCATCAGGCCGCGCACCACTTCCAGGATGAAGATCCGCTCCCACCAGCCCATGGTGGGCTCGTTCCAGTACTTCTTCTTCACGCGCTTGACCGGCAGCGGGTTCATAGCGTCCACCAGCGGACGATGGCCGTGGCCACCAGATTGGCCGCGGCCAGCGGCATCAGGATCTTCCAGCCCAGCGCCATCAGCTGGTCGTAGCGGAAGCGTGGCAGTGTCCAGCGCACCAGGATCTGGAAGCAGCCGATCAGGAACACCTTGATCGCGAAGGCCAGCACCTGCAGCAGCACCACCACGGCGTGCGGCAGCTCCCAGGTGCCGCCACCGGGCCAGCTGAAGCCGTTGCTGCCCAGCCAGGGCAGGCTGTAGCCGCCGAAGAACAGGGTGGCCACCAGCGCCGAGATGACCACGATCTCGATGAACTCGCTGAGCAGGAACAGGCCCATCTTCATCGAGGTGTACTCGGTGAAGTAGCCCGAGACGAGCTCGGATTCGCACTCCGGCAGATCGAACGGCACGCGCTTGTTCTCGGCGATGGCCGCCGTCAGGAACAGCAGGAAGGCAACCGGCTGCACGACGATGCCCCAGGCACCTTCATGCTGCCACTGCACCATGCGGTTGAGGTCCAAGGTGCCGTAGGTGACCACCATCGCGACCAGCGCCAGGCCCATCGCCACCTCGTAGGAGATCATCTGCGAGGCGGCCCGGGCCGCACCCAGCATCGAGAACTTGTTGTTCGACGACCAGCCGGCCAGCATCGTGCCCAGGATGCCGATACCCGAGATGGCCAGCACGAACAGGATGCCGGCGTCCAGCGAGGCCACCTGCATCGTGTAGCTGCGATCGCCGAAGAAGGCCACCAGGCCGGGGAACCATTCCGCGCTGAACAGCTTGCCCGGCACCAGCGTGCCACCGAAGGGCACGACGGCGAAGACCAGCAGCACCGGCACCGCGGCCAGCCAGGGCGCGAGGTGGTAGCAGAAGCGGTCGTAGGTGGCGGGCGTGAAGTTCTCCTTCAGGATCATCTTCAGGCCGTCGGCGATGCCGTGGAACAGGCCCATCCAGACCAGCTTGATCTGGGTGTAGGGGATGCGGATGTAGGCCCGGTTGGCGCCGATGCGGTCGGACATCAGTGCCGACTGCTTGCGTTCGACCCAGGTGAACACGGTGGCCAGACCCATCAGGAACACGATCACGTAGAGCATGAACACGCCATGCACGAGCAGGTCCTGCGTCATGGCGCGAGCCCCTTGAACACATCCGCGGCATGCATCACCGAGGCGGCCTTGTCGAACACGGCTTCGAAGCGGCTTTCCTTGCCTTCGAAGTTGCTGAAGCTGCCGCTGCGCTCGAAGGTGGTGGACAGCGGGATCAGCACGTCCGCCGGCTGCGCCCAGCTGGCGCCGAAGTGCGCGAGGTGGATGACGCGCGCATCGCCCAGGCCTTCGCGGCCGGGGAACTCGCCCCAGACCAGCACCAGGTCATGGCCCGCATCGGGCTGGAACACCGCGCTGCCGAAGCGCGCCGCGACACCGTGGCTGTTGGGATTCTTGTCGGCACGGATCAGCAACTGGTCTTCCAGCGGCTCGCCCGCGGCCGGGGCGACGTCCCGGCGCGCGTAGGCCTGCAGCCGCGTGCCCAGCGTTGCCTGGAGGGCGTCCAGTTCCTCGTTGGACGCATGGGCCGACACCAGCACGGCCGGCTTGCGCGCCTGTGCCAGCAGCCGGCGGGCTTCGCCCAGCGCCTGCTCGGGTGATGCGCTGCGCCCGGCGATCATCGGCTGCAGTTGCCGTTCGCGCAGCGCCTGCTTGTGCAGGTCGAAGCCCTTGTTGCAGAGCCACGGGCCGTTGATGGCTGGATTGTCCAGCGCGGTGATGCGGTAGGCCTCGTTCTTCTTCGCGCCGCCGGGCAGCCGCGGCTCGCGCAGCTTCATGCGCCGCCACACCTGCACGCTGCAGGCGCGGGCGCAGCCGGTGCAGGCCGAGCGCACCGGCTCCAGGAACCAGACGCGGCTCTTGTAGAGGAAATCGGCAGACAGCAGCGCGCCGACCGGGCAGATGCCGATCACGTTGTCGGAATAGGGGTCGTCGAAGGGCACATCTGCCAGCCGGTCCACATAGGAATGGCTGCCGCGCTCGACGATGCCCAGCGCGTGGGAGCCCGAGATCTCGCGCGTGAAGCGCACGCAGCGGCTGCACAGGATGCAGCGCTCGTTGTCCAGCGAGATGCGCGGGCTCAGCTCGACCAGCTTGCGCTTGTGCAGCTTGGGGTCGTTGGAACGCGACTCGGGCAGGCCGTAGGCGCGCTGGTTGTCCTGCAGCGTGCACTCGCCGGCCTTGTCGCAGATGCCGCAGTCCACCGGGTGGTTCAGCAGGATGAACTGCATCACGTTCTGGCGTGCGCGCTTCACATCGTCGACCTGGGTCTCGATGGTCATCTTGGGGGCGACCACCAGGTTGCACGACGGCTGCAGCTTGGGCATGCCGTTGACCTTGACCAGGCAGATGCGGCAGCTGCCGGCCACCGAGAGTTTGTCGTGGTAGCAGAAGTGCGGGATCTCGATGCCGTTGCGCTTGGCGGCCTGCAGCACCGTCTCGCCTTCGTTGGCCTCGATTTCCTGCTGGTCGATGATGAGTTTCATCGTCACGCCTTCACACGACCAGCCGGCCGTCGTGCATCGAGCGGCCGTGCTCGATGAAGTACTCGAACTCGGCCCCGAACTTCCTGACGAAGTTGAGCACCGGCATCGATGCCGCATCGCCCAGCGCGCAGATCGTGTTGCCCATGATGCTGCTGGGGATGCTGCGCAGCGATTCCAGGTCGGCCTTCACGCCTTGACCCGCCAGGATGCGCTGCAGGATGCGGTTCATCCAGTCGGTGCCTTCGCGGCAGGGGGTGCACTGGCCGCAGGACTCGTGCGCGTAAAAGCGCGTCAGCACCTGCAGCAGCGTGACCATGCAGGTGCCCTCGGCGATCACGATGATCGCACCCGAGCCGAGCATGCTGCCGACCTTGGTGATGGATTCGGGATCCAGCGTCAGGTTCTCGACCTCGGCCGGCGTCAGGATGGGGGTGGAACTGCCGCCCGGAATCACCGCCTTCAAGGCCTTGCCGCCGAGGATGCCGCCGGCGTCCTCGAAGATCAGCTTGCGCAGCGGGTAGCCGGTGGGCCGCTCATACAGGCCAGGCCTGGCGACGTGGCCCGACAAGCCGAACAGCCGCGTGCCGGGCGCCTTCTTGACGCCCCGGGCGGCGTAAGAGGCGCCGCCGTTGACGATGATCCACGGGATGCTGGCCAGGGTCTCGACGTTGTTGACGACCGTCGGCTGCTGGTACAGGCCCTTGATGGCCGGGAAAGGCGGCTTGTTGCGCGGGTAGCCCTTCTTGCCTTCCAGCGAATTGATCAGGCTGGACTCCTCGCCGCAGACGTAGGCGCCGGCGCCGCGGTGCACGACGATGTCGCAATGGAAGCCCGTGCCGAGGATGGACTCGCCCATCAGGCCGGCCTGGCGTGCTTCCTGCACCGCCGCCTGCAGGCGCCGCAGCGGCAGGTCGAATTCGCCACGGATGTAGATGAAGGCATGGCGCACGCCCAGGGCGTAGGAGGCGAGCAGCATGCCTTCCAGCAGCTGGTGCGGCGATTGCTCGAGGATCCAGCGGTCCTTGAAGGTGCCCGGCTCGCCCTCGTCGGCGTTGCAGCACAGGTAGACCACCGGGCTCTTCTTGTTGATGAAGCTCCACTTCATCCCGGTGGAGAAGCCCGCGCCGCCGCGCCCCTGCAGGCCCGACGCGGCGACTTCCTTTTCCACGTCGGCCGGCTGCAACGAGGTCAGCGCCTTCTGCAGCCCGCTGTAGCCACCGCGATCGCGGTAGGCGGCCAGCGTGTGCGACTGCTCGGTGACGGCGTGGTTGAAGAAGATGGCGTCGCCCGTCATGGCAGGCTCCGCAGGATGGCGTCCACCTTGGCCGCGTCCAGGCACTCGTGGTAGGTGTCGTTGACCTGCATCGCCGGCGCGGTGCCGCAGGAGGCCAGGCATTCCACGGTCAGCAAGGTGAAGCGGCCGTCGGCGGTGGTCTCGCCCGGCGCGATGCCCAGCGTCTTCTGCACGTGGCTGATCAGGCTTTCCGAGCCGCGCAGCGCGCAGGCGATGTTGCGGCACACCTTGACCACATGCCGCCCGACCGGCTGCTTGTGGAACATCGTGTACCAGTGCAGTGCCTCCACCACCGGCATCGTGGGCATGCCGATGTAGTCGGCCACGGTGGCCGCGTCGGCTTCGGTGAGGTGGCCGCGCGCGGCCTGCAGGCAGTGCAGGAGGGGCAGCACCAGCGAGGTCTTCATCTCGGCCGGGTATTGGCCGCGCAACGCGTCGAACTGCGAGCGCAGTTCGGGCGTCAGCGGCATGGGCCGGGTGGACACCACCGGTGTCGTGCTGCCGCTCATCGGTCGCACTCCCCACCGATCATGTTCATGGAGCCGAAGGTCGGCACGATGTCGCTCACCTGGTAACCCTCGAGCAGTGTGTGCATGCCGCCCATGTGCGAGAAGCTCGGCGAGCGCACATGCAGCTTGTAGGGCCGGCCGCTGCCGTCGCTGATCAGGTAGAAGCCCAGTTCACCGTTGGGCGCCTCGTGCGAGACGTAGATCTCGCCGGCCGGCACCTGGATGCCATCCATCACCAGCTTGAAGTGGTGGATCAGCGATTCGATCTGGCTGTAGACGAGCTGCTTCTCCGGCAGCATGAAGCGAGGGTCCTTCACGCTCACCGGGCCGGGCTCGAGCATCTGCACGCACTGCCGCACCATCGAGATCGATTCGTCGATCTCGCACATGCGCACGTAGTAGCGGTCGTAGTTGTCGCCGTTGATGCCCACCGGCACGTCGAAATCCAGATCGGCATAGGCCAGGTAGGGCTTGTCCTTGCGCTGATCCATCGCCAGGCCGGTGGAGCGCAGGATGGGCCCGGTGAAGCCCCAGTTCAGCGCATGCTCGGGCGTCATCCTGGCCACGTTGCGCGTGCGGCCGATGAAGATGCGGTTGCGGTCCAGCATGCCGTGGATGCGGGCCACGTACTCTTCGGTGAAGACCAGCACTTCTTCAAGCCGTTCGAGCCAGCCGTCGGGCAGGTCGCGCGCCAGACCGCCGATGCGCACGTACGAATAGGTCAGCCGCGCACCGGTGAGCTGGTTCAGGTGCTCGAAGATGTAGTCGCGCACCGTCATCAGGTACAGGAAGGCGGTCATGCCGCCCATCTCCATCACCGAAGCGGCCACGCAGGTCACGTGGTCGGCGATGCGGTTGTACTCGGACAGCAGCGTGCGCAGCACGATGCAGCGCGGGGTGAGCTCGATGCCCAGCAGCTTCTCCACCGCGTCGGCATAGGCGAAGTTGTTGTTCAGCGCCGAGCAGTAGTTGAGGCGGTCGGTGTAGGGAATGACGTTGTGATAGGTGTGGTGCTCGGCCTGCTTCTCGAAACCGCGGTGCAGGTAGCCGCAGTGCACGTCGGCGCGCTTGACCGATTCGCCGTCGATCTCGGTGATGATCTGGATCGTGCCGTGCGTGGCCGGGTGCGAAGGCCCGATGTTGACCACCACGTGGTTCGGGTCGGCGGCTTCTTCCAGCCAGCTGCTGACGGGGGGTTTGAACTCCACGCCGCTCACCTACTTGCGGTACGGAACAATGGGTTGCTCCTGTTCCATCGGGTAGTCCTTGCGCAGCGGATGGCCGACAAAGCCTTCATAGAGCAGGATGGGGCGCAGGTCGGCATTGCCTTCGAAGCGGATGCCGTACATGTCGTGCACCTCGCGTTCCATGTAGCGCGCCGAGCCGTACAGGCCGGTCAGCGTGGGCACCACCGGGTCCTGTTCGCCGACCTGCAGCTTGAGCCGCACGCGGCTGCGCTGCCGGGCGCTCATGAAGTGGTAGACCACGTCGAAGCGCGGTTGGCGCTGCGGATGGTCGACGGCCGTCACGTCCAGGAACAGCGTGAAGCCGAACTCGGTGCGCAGGCGCTGCACCACCGTCATCAGGCTGGCAACCTGCAGTTCCAGCACCGGCATGCCGAAGCTGTCCCAGCCGCGGTCGATCAGCGGTGCCAGCGCGGTAGTGAGGTTGTCGTCGGTCATCGGGCGCCTGCGCTCAAACCCGTGGCGGGTTCTGCTTCTCGAAGGGCAGGATGGGATGGTGGTCGTTTGCGATGCGGTCCTGCAGCATCATGATGGCGTCGATCACGGTCTCCGGGCGCGGCGGGCAGCCGGGCACGTAGATGTCCACCGGGATCACCTTGTCCACGCCCTGCAGCACCGCGTAGTTGCGGTAGAAGCCGCCGCTGGTGGCGCAGGCGCCGAAGGCCATCACCCACTTGGGCTCGCACATCTGGTCGTAGATCTTCTTGATCACCTGGGCCTGCTTGTGGCTGACCGTGCCCACCACCATCAGCAGGTCCGACTGGCGCGGCGTGAAGCGCGGCAGCGCGGCGCCGAAACGGTCGGTGTCGTACAGGGTGGAGCTGACGGCCATGAACTCCATGCCGCAGCAGGCGGTGACGAAGGGGTAGGGGAAGAGGCTGAACTTGCGTACCCACCCGACCAGATCGTCCTTGCGGGTGGTCAGGTACTCCATCATCGCCATTCCAGGCCCCCTTCGCGCCAGATGTACACGAAGGCCAGCGTCAGCAGGGCCATGAAGACGAGGAAGGACACCAGCGACAGCGTCGCCAGTTCAGGCTGCCCGGCCGCCGAAGCCCAGATGAAGAGCAGTACCGTCTCCAGGTCGAACAGCAGGAAGAAGATCGCGATCGGGTAGTACTTGATCGACAACGGCCGCACGTTGCGCTGCTGGATGGGCCGGGCGCCGCACTCGAAGGGTTCCATCTTCACCGCCGATGCCTTGACGCGCGGCCCGAACAGCGCATTCATGCCGACCACGAGGCCGACGACGCCGGTCGAGGCAAGCAGGAAGATGAAGAAGATGGCGTATGGGTTCATGGGCATGGGGGCCGGCGACCACCAGACCACCGCAGGCTCGTGTCGCTCGTGTCACTCGTGGCGGACGCGGCCAGGGCAGGGCTGCAGCAGTCGGCGCCGATGCTAGCTCCATCCGACACATGTTCAGGGTTACCGCGCAGGTACGTTCGAGACTCGTTGACCTTCATCAAGCCATGTTGGGACCGTCTGTCTCCATCGTGCCCAGCTGTGCTAGATGGCAAGCGGCTGGATATCTATACAGTTCGAGCGTGGACATCCTGGCTGAACTCAACCCTGAACAGCGCGCCGCGGTCCAGCATGACGGCGGCCCGCTGCTCGTTGTGGCTGGCGCCGGTACCGGCAAGACGCTGACGCTGGCAGCGCGCGTGGCCTGGCTGGTGGCGCAGGGGGCGGACCCGCAGCGCTTGCTGTTGCTGACGTTTTCGCGCCGCGCGGCGGCCGAGATGTCGCGCCGCGCAGGGCGGCTGCTGCACGAATCGCTGGGCCTTTCCCAGCGCACACCGCCGCTGACGCTGCCTTGGTGCGGTACCTTCCACAGCGTGGGCGCACGCCTCCTGCGCGAAGAAGCCGCCAGCATCGGCCTGCCCCAAGGTTTCAGCGTGCTGGACCGCGCCGATGCGCAGGACCTGATGGCGATGGCGCGGCAGAACCTGGGACTGGCGGCCAGCGAGACCCGGTTTCCCATGGCGGCCACCTGTCTGGCCATCCATTCACGCTGTGTCAACACACGCCAGCCGCTGCCTGCGGTGCTGGCCGAAGCCTATCCCTGGTGCCAGGCACACGAGTGCGCGCTGGCCCGGCTGTTTGTGGCCTTCGGCGAGGCCAAACTGCAGCAGCACAGCCTGGACTACGACGACCTGCTGCTGGCCTGGTGGCATCTGATGCAGCACGACGCCATCGCAGCCCGGTTGCGCGGGCGCTTTGACCATCTGCTGGTCGACGAGGTGCAGGACGTGAACCGGCTGCAGGCCGACCTGATGCTGGCCCTGCAGCCCGATGGGCGCGGGCTCACGGCGGTGGGCGACGATGCGCAGAGCATCTACGCCTTTCGCGGAGCCGACGTGCGGCATATCCTGGACTTGCCGCGGCGTTTCGACCCACCGGCCCGCGTGCTCGCGCTGCAGCGCAACTACCGCAGCACACCGCAGGTGCTGCACGCATCCAACGCCGTCATCGCGTTGGCGGCCGAGCGCTTCGACAAGACGCTGTGGACGGAGCGTGCCGCTGCCTGCCGGCCCCGGCTGCACACGGTGGCCGACGAAGCCGCCCAGGCCCGCGGCGTGGTCGAC
>DAORNK010000069.1:0-15115 GCA_035440985.1 Rubrivivax sp.
CGGCGCGGCTGCAGGGGGTGTCGCAACGGCCGGGCCAGCAACTGCCCGGTCAACGAATGGGCCTGCGCCGAGATCTGCGCCACGCTGCCCTGCGCCACCAGCGTGCCGCCGCGCCTGCCCGCACCGGGGCCGATGTCGATCAGGTGTTCGGCGTGGCGGATCGTGTCTTCGTCGTGCTCCACCACGACCAGCGTGTTGCCGGCCGCGCCCAGCTTGGCCAGCGCAAACCACAGCAGGGCCAGCTCGATGCAGTTGGGCAGCATCAGCGTGACGCGGTCGCCCGGATGGATCTCCTTGCCGTCGATCACGTCGTGCTTGCAGGTTGCTGCCCAGTTGCGCAGCCAGCCGGATGCGCTGGGCCTCGCCGCCGCTGAGCGTGGGGGCGGCCCGGTCCAGCGTCAGGTAGCCCAGGCCCACGTCGGCCAGGAATTCGAGTCGGCTGCGGATTTCACCCAGCACGTCGCGTGCGATCTCGGCATCCCGCCCGCGCAACTGCAGCGTCGCCAGCCACTGGCGGGCCTCGTGCACCGACAGGGCGGCGACTTCGTGAATCGCGCGGTCCTCGAAGCGCACGGCGCGCGCCGTGGGGTTGAGTCGGGCGCCACCGCAGTCGGGGCAGGGGGTGTCGGCCACACCTTCGGCATCGGGCTCTTCGGCCGGGAAGCTCTGTTCGCGGCCCTGGTTGTCCTCGTCGCGCACGGAGTCGTCGAAGGCCTTGCGCTGTTCGCGCGTCAGCGACAAGCCGGTGCCCACGCAGCTGGTGCACCAGCCGTGCTTGCTGTTGTAGCTGAACAGGCGCGGATCGAGTTCGGCATAGCTGGTGCCGCAGACCGGGCAGGCGCGCTTGGTGGAGAACACCTTCACCTGGCCGATGCCCAGGCCCGTGCCGCCGGTACCCGCCATCGCCGCTTCCAGGCCGTCTAGCGGGTGCAGCAGGTGCAGCACGCCGCGCCCCAGTTCCAGCGTGCGACCGAGCAGGGCGCGCAGCGCCGCTTCGTTCTCGGTCGCGACCAGCAGGCTGCCCACGGGCAGTTCCAGCGTGTGTTCCTTGAAGCGGTCCAGCCGTGGAAAGGGCTGCAGCGGCACGAACTCGCCGTCCACGCGCAGGTGCGTGTGACCGCGCGCCTTGGCCCACTTGGCCAGATCGGTGTAGACACCCTTGCGGCTGACCACCAACGGCGCCAGGAGCCCCACTTGCTGGCCCGCATGGTCGCGCAGCAACTGCGCGGCGATGCTTTCGACACTCTGCGCCTTGACCGGCGTGCCGTCGTGCAGGCAGTGCTGCAAGCCGAGCTTGACCCACAGCAGGCGCAGGAAGTGCCAGACCTCGGTGGTGGTGGCCACCGTGCTCTTGCGGCCGCCGCGGCTCAGGCGCTGCTCAATGGCCACCGTGGGCGAGATGCCGTAGACGGCGTCCACCTCGGGCCGGCCTGCCGGCTGCACGATGCTGCGCGCGTAGGCGTTCAGGCTCTCCAGGTAGCGCCGTTGCCCTTCGTTGAACAGGATGTCGAAGGCCAGCGTGCTCTTGCCCGAGCCGCTGACGCCGGTGATGACGTTGAACTTGCCACGCGGAATGTCCACGCTCAGGTTGCGCAGGTTGTGTTCGCGCGCGTGCACGATGCGGATCGATTCCTGCGCCTGGAGCGAGGCACGGGCAGTCCGCAGCACCTGCTGCAGCGGCCGGCCCTCTTCGGCCACCGGCGTGCCCAGGCCCAGTGCGCTCTCGTAGTCGCGCAGTGCCTGGCCGGTGTGCGAGCCGGCATGCGCCTTGACATCATCGGGCGTGCCCACGCAAACCACCGTGCCGCCGGCTTCCCCGCCTTCAGGGCCGAGGTCGATGATCCAGTCGCTGGCGCGGATCACGTCCAGGTTGTGCTCGATGATCAGCAGCGAATGTCCGGCGGCCTGCAGCTTGCGCAGCGCGCGCATCAGCTTGGCGATGTCGTCGAAGTGCAGGCCGGTGGTGGGTTCGTCGAAGAGGAACAGCGTGCCGTGCCGGGCCGCCGGCTGACGCGGGCCGTTGGCCGCGTCGGCCAGGAAGCCCGCGAGCTTGAGCCGCTGCGCCTCGCCGCCGCTGAGGGTCGGCACCGGTTGCCCCAGCCGCACATAGTCCAGGCCGACGTCGATGATGGGCTGCAGACGGGCGACGACCTCGCGGTCGTTCTGGAACCAGTGCGCCGCTTCGGCCACCGTGAGATCCAGCACGTCGGCGATGCTCAGCTGCATGGGCCCGCGCACCACCTTCACGTCCAGGATCTGCGGGCGATAGCGCCTGCCGTCGCAATCGGGGCAGCGCAGGTAGACATCGCTGAGGAACTGCATCTCCACGTGTTCGAAGCCGCTGCCGCCGCAGGTCGGGCAGCGGCCGTCGCCGGCGTTGAAGCTGAAGGTGCCGGCGGTGTAGCTGCGTTCGCGGGCCATCGGTGCGTCCGCGAAGATCTTGCGCAGCTCGTCGAAGGCGCCCACGTAGCTGGCGGGGTTGCTGCGCGCCGTCTTGCCGATCGGGCTCTGGTCGACGAACACCGCATCGGCGAGCTGCTCGGCACCCAGCAGGCGGTCGAAGGCACCCGGCGCGTCGGTGGCCTTGCCGAAGTGGCGGGCCAGCGCCGGGTACAGCACGTCCTGCACCAGGGTGCTCTTGCCCGAACCGCTGACGCCGGTGACGCAGACCAGGCGCTGCAGCGGCAGTTCGACGCAGACGCCTTGCAGGTTGTGGTCACGCGCTCCTTCGAGGATCAGGCGCGGTGTGCCTGGCTCGACCAGCTTGCGAAAACCCAGCCCCACGGTCTTGCGCGCGCCCAGGTAGGCACCGGTCAGCGTGTTGGCGCCGCGCGCCTGCTGCGGCGTGCCGTCGAAGACGATCTGCCCGCCGCGTTCGCCCGGGCCCGGGCCCATGTCGATCAATCGGTCGGCGGCCAGCATCACGGCCGGGTCGTGCTCGACGACGACCAGCGTATTGCCCGCGTCGCGCAGCCGGTGCATGGCCTGCACGATGCGGTTCATGTCGCGCGGGTGCAGGCCGATGCTGGGTTCGTCCAGCACGAAGAGCGTGTTGACCAGGCTGGTGCCCAGCGCCGTGGTCAGGTTGATGCGCTGCACCTCGCCGCCGCTGAGCGTGCGGCTCTGGCGGTCCAGCGTCAGGTAGTGCAGGCCGACGTCGCACAAGTACTTCAGGCGCGTGCGCACTTCGTCAAGCAGCAGTTTCAGCGCTTCGTCGAGCATCGTGCTGGGCAACTGCAGCGTGTCGAAGAAACGGCGCAGCCGCTCGATGCTGAGCTGCATCAGGTCGTGCAGGCACAGGCCGGGCAGGGCTTCGAGCTGCTGGCGTGTCCACGTGGCACCCACCGGCAGATGGCGCTGCGCCAGCGGCAGCACGTCATCGTGCAGGCCATCCCCCATGCGCCAGAGCAGCGATTCCAGCTTCAGCCGCGCGCCGCCGCAGGCCGCGCAGGGCGTGTAGCTGCGGTACTTGGACAAGAGCACACGGATGTGCATCTTGTAGGCCTTGCTCTCCAGGTACTCGAAGAAGCGGCGCACGCCGTACCACTGCTTGTTCCAGTTGCCGGTCCAGTGCGGGGTGCCGCCCAGCACCCACTCGCGCTGGGCCGGCGTGAGCTGCTGCCAGGGTGTGTCGCGCGGAATGCCGGCTTCGCCGGCGTACTTCAGCAGGTCTTCCTGGCAGTCCTTCCAGGCCGGCGTCTGCAGGGGCTTGATGGCCCCATTGCGCAGCGTCTTGCGCATGTCGGGGATGACCAGGCCCAAGTCCACGCCGATCACGCGGCCGAAGCCGCGGCAGGTCTCGCAGGCACCGTAGGCGCTGTTGAAGCTGAACAGCGCGGGCTGCGGTTCGGCGTAGCGCAGGTCGCTTTCGGGGCAGTGCAGGCCGGTGCTGTAGCGCCAGACTTCGCGCCCGTCGTCGACGAACACGTTGAGCCGCCCGCCGCCGCGCTTGAGGGCCAGTTCGATGGCTTCCATCACGCGCACGGTTTCAGCGCCGGGCAGGCGCAGCCGGTCGGCCACCACGTCGATGATCTTCTTGCCGCCTTCCACACGTTCGGCCTGCACGCGCGTGAAGCCGGCGGTGGACAGCCACTGTTCCTGCTGCTCGGCGCTGGTGTCGGCGGGCAGTTCCGCCGGGAAGGTGAAGGTCAGGCGCGGGTCACCCGCCGCCCGCGCGCGCTTGAGCAGATCAGCATGGATGGTCTGCGGCGTGTCGTGCCGCACCGGCAAGGCGGTCTGCCGGTCGTGGAGCTGCGCGGCGCGGGCAAAGAGCAGCTTCAGGTGGTCGTTCAGCTCGGTCATCGTGCCGACCGTGCTGCGGCTGGTGCGTACCGGGTTGGTCTGGTCGATGGCAATGGCCGGCGGCACGCCGTCGACGCGGTCCACCGCCGGACGGTCCATGCGGTCCAGGAACTGCCGCGCGTAGGCGCTGAAGGTCTCGACGTAGCGGCGCTGGCCTTCGGCGTACAGCGTGTCGAAGACCAGGCTGCTCTTGCCCGACCCGCTGGGGCCGGTCACCACCGTGAACTCGCCCGTGTGGATGTCCAGGTCGAGGTTCTTCAGGTTGTGCTGACGCGCGCCGCGGATGCGGATCAGGCCTGCGCCCCGGTCCTCGGGCGGTGCAGGGGGCCTGGTATCGGCACCGGTGGTCATGGCGGTAGAAGGCTCGCAGCTGCGGGTGAACCGGCCATTCTAGGTAGCCCGGCGCGGCAATGCCGACCGGGGGGCCGGGCGAATCAAGCCGCGAGAAACCGCTCCACCAGCGCGATCTGTTCCGGCGTGTTCAGCGCCGGCGCGTGCCCGCAGCCGCTGATGGTGGCCACCACCGCACGTGGCCCGCGCGAGCGCATGGCGTCGGCCACCTCGGGCAGCAGCAGGTCCGAGTGCTCGCCACGCAGGCACAGCACGGGCAGGGTCAGGGAGTCCCAGGCTTCCCACTGGTCATAGTCGGCCGGGTGGTGGATGAACTGCTGCACCATCGCCGGGTCGTAGTGCGGCGTGACACGCCCATCCGGCAGGCGTCGCATCGAGGTCTCGGCAAGCTGCCGCCACTGCGCTTCGCTTAGCCAGCCGTAAGGCTTGTAAACCGTGCGGAAGTACGCCTCCAGCTCGCCCATCGTGGCGAAGGCCGGCGGGCTGCCGGCGTAGCTGCGGATGCGCTGCACCGCAGCTTCGGCCAGCTGCGGGCCGATGTCGTTGAGCACCAGGCGCTGGATGCGCCCGCGCAGGCGGCCGGCCGCGGCACGCAGGCCGATGGCCCCGCCCATCGAGGTACCCAGCCAGTGCATCTGCCGGATGCCCAATTGGTCCACCAGTGACACGGCCAGCCGTTCATAGAAGGCCAGGCAGTATTCGTCGGCTGGCTGCGGGCTCCACTGGCTCAGGCCGCGGCCCAGCGTATCGGGGCAGATCACGCGCCAGCGCGGCGCCAGCTGGGCGGCGATGGCGTCCATGTCGCGGCCGGTGCGTGCCAGGCCATGCCAGGCGATCAGCACCGGGGCGTCGGCGGCACCCCATTCGGTGAGGTGGATCTCGCGCCCTTCACAGGCCAGGTACAGCGATTGCGGTTGCATGGCGCGATCTTTCTCAGGGCTGGGCGCCGACCTGGCTGCGTGCACGCAGCCGGCCCACGATGCCGGTAGGGAAGTGGTAGACCGAGAGCACGAAGAGCACGCCCAGCCACAACAGCCAGCGGTCGGGCGTGAGCACGGCGCCCAGCACGGGCACGCCCTCGAGCGCCGCGCCGGCGAGCTTGAGCAGATCCTGCAGGTAGTTCTGCGCCAGCACGAACAGCACCGAACCGACCACCGCCCCGTAGATCGTGCCCATGCCACCGATGACCACGATGAGCAGGATGTCGATCATGATCTCGAAGCTCAGCGTCGTGTCGGGTCCCACATAGCGCAGCCACAGCGCCAGCAGGACGCCGGCCAGTGTGGCGAACAGCGCCGACAGCACGCTGCTCCAGGTGCGGTAGACGACGGTGCGAAAGCCGATGGCCTCGGCGCGGAAGTCGTTCTCGCGGATCGCCTGCAGCACGCGGCCGAAGGGCGAATTGACGATGCGCAGCAGCAGCAGCACGAGCAGCGTCACCGCCGTGAACAGCAGGTAGTAGGTCAACAGCCTGCCGTCGATGCTCACGCCCAGGACCGGATCCTCCAGCCACTGGAAGGCCGGGCTCAGCAGCTCGGGGTTCTTGAAGGTCAGGCCGTCCTCGCCGCCGGTGAAGTCGCTCAGCTTGGAGGCCAGGGTCTGGAAGGCGCTGGCCACTGCCAGCGTGATCATCGCGAAGAAGATGGCCTTCACGCGCAGCGAAAAAAGGCCGATCACCAGCGACAGCAGCAGCGAGACGGCGAGCGCCGCGCCGGTGCCCGCCGCCACTGCGGCAAAGCCCGGCCCCATGCGCGCGCTGGCGATGGCCACGCCATAGGCGCCGATGCCGAAGAACATGGTGTGCGCGAAGCTCACGATGCCGGTGTAGCCCAGCAGCAGGTCGAAGCTGGCGACGAGCAGGATGAACACCAGCGCCTTGGCCGCCACCGACAGCGCCTTGGCACCGGGGAACAGGAATGGCGCCACCGCCAACCCGACGACGACGACCAGCAACAGCACGGCCAACAGGCGGCTGCGTGGGTGGTCGTGGGAGAGGATGCGGTCCAGCATGACGGCTCAGCGGTTCGTCACGGGGTACAGGCCCTGCGGACGCCACATCAGCACCGCCACCATCAGCGCGATGTTGGAGAACAGCGCCACCGTCGGTGCCAGGAAGCCGGTGTAGTTGGCCAGCAGGCCCACCAGCAGCGCACCGATGAAGCAGCCCAGCGTGCTGCCCAGGCCGCCGATGATGATGACGATGAAGATCAGCACGTTGACCTGGGCGCCGATCTGCGCCGACACGGCCTGCTGGTACAGGCCCCACATCACGCCGCCCAGGCCGGCCAGCGCCGAACCGGCCACGAAGACGCCCACGAACAGCGTGCGGATCCGGTAGCCCAGGCTTTCCACCATCTCGCGGTCCTGCACGCCGGCGCGGATCAGCAGGCCGATCTTGGTGCGCGCCAGCGTCCACAGCAGGCCCGCAAACACCACCAGGCCGATGGCCGCGGCCAGCACCCGGTACTTCTCGATGGCCGCTTCGCCCACGATGAAGGCACCACGCAGCGATTCGGGCAGCGGCATCGCGATCTGCAGCGGGCCCCAGATGGTCTTGATGATCTCTTCGCCGACGATCATGCCGCCCATCGTGATGAGGATCTGCTTGAGGTGCAGGCCATAGACGGGCCGCACGATGATCCGTTCGAAGGCCCAGCCCAGCGCGGCGGCCACCGCCATCGCGGCGCACATGGCGCAGAAGATGGCCAGCAGCGCGCTGGCGAGCCCGCTGTCGGCAAAGGCCGCCATGCCGCCCATCACGCTGGTGGCGACGAAGGCACCCAGCGCGATGAACACACCGTGGCCGAAGTTCAGCACGTCCATCAGGCCGAAGACCAGGGTCAGGCCGGAGGCGATGATGAAGATGATCAAGCCCATGGCCAAGCCGGCCACCGTCAGCGTGAGCCAGGTGCTGCCGCTGCCCACCGCGGGCAGGGCGACCAGCACCACGGCGGCCAGCAGGGCCAAGGGCTTCCAGTCGAAACTCGCCTTCGGAATCGCGGCGGGTGCTGAGGCAAGGGCGGTGGAGCTCACTGGACTGGCCTCCGTGCTGCGCAGTCCGGAATGAGCGCTTTGGAGCGGCCCGGCGCGCTCATGCGTGCGTTCCCAGCGAAAGGCCCAGCAGACGCTGCTGCAGCGACTCGTCCTGTGCCAGTTCGGCCATCGCACCGTGGTGCACGACGCGGCCGTTGTCCATCACGGCCACGCGGTCGCCCAGCGCCTTGGCCATCATGAAGTTCTGTTCCACCAGCAGGATGGTGGTCTTCTGCGCCTTCAACTCGCGGAAGGCGACGATCAGGTTGTGCACGATCGAAGGCGCCAGGCCCTTGCTGGGTTCGTCGATGAGGATCAGCGCGCGCGGCTCGCAGATCGCACGCGCCACCGCCAGCATCTGCTTTTGCCCGCCGCTGAGCTTGCCGGCCGGGAACAGCCAGAAGGTCCTGAGCGCCGGAAAGAGGCCGAAGATCCACTCCAGCCGGGCGCTGTCCAGCTCGCCTTCGTGGCGCGCGCCGCGCGCCGCCAGCACCATGTTTTCCTGCACCGTCAGGTCGGTGAAGATGCCCATGTTTTCCGGCACATAGGCGATGCCCAGCGCGGCGATGTCGGGCGTCGGGCGCCTTTCGATGGGCTGGCCCCGAAAGCCGATGCTGCCCTGCGACGCGGCCCACAGCCCCATCACGGTCCGCAGCGTGGTGGTCTTGCCTGCACCGTTGCGCCCGAGCAGCATCGTGACCTGGCCTTCGGGCACGGTGAGGTCCACGCCGTGCAGGATGTGGTAAGCGCCGATGTGGGTGTGCACGCCGCGCAGTTCGAGCAAGGCCCTGCTCATGCCGCTTCCTCGGCCATCATGCCCAGGTACGCCTGCTGGACCACCGGCGAGGCGATCACGGAGGCCGGTTCGCCGTCGGCCACCAGTTGCCCGTTGTGCAGCACCACGATGCGGTCCGACAGTTCGCGCACCACGTCCATCTTGTGCTCCACCAGCAGGATCACCACGTCCTTGCGCGCCTTCAGCTGGCGGATGAGGTCCAGCACCACTGGCACTTCGTCCACGCTCATCCCGGCGGTGGGCTCGTCGAACATGAAGATCTTGGGGTCCAGGGCGATCAGCAGCGCGACTTCCAGCTTGCGCTGGTCGCCATGCGGCAGGCTGGCAGCGCGCAGCGCGGCCTTGTCCAGCAGGCGCACCTGCTCCAGCACGCGGTTGGCTTCATCGATCCAGGCCTTGTGGTCCAGCCACACGCGGAACAGGTCCAGGCCTCCACGCCCCCTTCCCGCTTCACGCGCCTGGATGGCCAGGCGCACGTTCTCATGCACGGTGAGGTTGGGGAACAGCTGCGTCAGCTGGAAGGCCCGCCCCAGGCCGCGGCGGGTGCGCAGCGCGGCGGGCAGCCGCGTGATGTCTTCGCCGCCCAGCAGCACACGCCCTTCGCTCGCCGGCAGTTGCCCCGAGACGAGGTTGAAGTAGGTCGTCTTGCCGGCGCCATTGGGCCCCACGATGGAGGTCAGCGTGCCGGGTTCGAAGCGGCACGAGACATGGTCGACGGCCACGTGGCCGCCGAACCGGATGGTCAGGTCCTGTGTTTCGAGCATGGCCCAGCAGCGCGGGATGCGCTGTTGCAGCGTAACGCCGGGTTCAGCGCTTGTTGCGAATGGGGATCTGCAGTTCGCTCGCCGGAATCACGCGCACCAGTTCCGGCACGCCCCAGGCAAAGGCCGGGTCGTTCTTGATGCGGAAGTGGAACATGTCCTGCATCGCCTGGTGGTCTTCCTTGCGGAAGGTCATCGTGCCCTTGGGTGTCTCGAAGCTCATGCCCTCCATCGTGGCGATGAGCTTGTCGGTGGCGGTGTCGCCCTTGGTCTTCTTCAGCGCTTCGACGATGGCGATCGCAGCACTCATGCCGCCGGCGGTGAAGAAGTCCGGCGGTGTCTTGAACTTGCTGTAGTGGTTGGCCACCAGCCACTCGTTGGCCGGGTTCTTCGGGATGCCGAAGTAGTAGTACAGCGCGCCTTCCATGCCCGGGAAGCTCTTGTAGGCCACCATCGCCGGCAGGATGTTGCCGCCGGTGGCCAGCTTGATGCCGAAGCGCTTCTCGAGTTCCAGGTCGGCGATCTTGCTGAAGGGCGTGGGGCTGCCGCTCCAGGTTACCGACAGGTACTTCTTGCCTGGCTGGTCCTTCAGCTTGTCGATGATGCGCTGCAGCCCGGCGGTGAAGTCCGTCGTGCCCACGGGCAGGTACTCCTCGTGGACGATCTTGGCCTTCTTGGTGAACTCCTTGGAAGCCTTCACGCCGTCGCGGCCGAAGGCGTTGTCGTTGGCCAGGATGGCGACCACGTTGCCCGGCTGGTCCAGCGCGGCGGCGTTGGCGGCCGCATCCTGGCTGCTGTTGCGCCCGGTGCGGAAGATGTACTTGTTCCACTTGTCGCCGGTGATGCTGTCGGCCACGGCGGGTTCGACGAGCAGGATCTTCTTGTACTCCTCGGCCACCGGCAGCATGGCCAGCGCCACCGGGCTGCCCGTGGTGCCCACGGCGATGTCGACCTTGTCATCGGCGTAGGCGGCAGCCAGCGCGGCCTTGCCGACGTCGGGCTTGCCCTGGTCGTCCTTCTCGATCACCACCAGCTTGCGTCCGGCCACGGTGAGCGAGCCGCCGGTGGCGTATTCCAGCCCCATGTTGAAGCCGACGATGGTCTGCTTGGCATAGGCCTCCAGCGGGCCGGTCTTGCCGGCGATGAGGGCGATCCGGACGTCCTTGCCTTGCGCCCAGGCGCCGCTGCTGCAGGCGGCCAGGGCCAGCGCGGCCAGGGTGAAGGGGATCGAGCGACGATGCATGCGGCTTCTCCTTGCAAAGGTGACCCGCTGATCGCAAACCGCGTGCCGACCGCACCGAATCAGTGCAAACCCTAGGAATTGACCCGCAAGAACGGAGATCCAGCGCAAAACGCGACTGAAATTCAGACGATATCGCTCATCAGTGTACGAACATCAGACATGATGGGAGTCAAAAAGTGACCGATAGTCAGACAGATCGGCGGTCAGCAGGCATCTTCCAGGCCCGGCCAGCGGGAGAGCCTGTCGTAGAGCGCTGCGCGTGACATGCCCAGCTGCCGCGCGGCCTGCGCGCGGTTGCCGCCGCTGGCGCGCAGGGCCAGGGCGATGGCGGCATGCTCCACTTCGGCCACCTGCTCGGCCAGTGTGCGGGCGATCTGTGCGGGCCGTGGCAGTTCCTGCGGCGGCACAGGGGGTGGTGCCGCGACCGGGCTGGGCGCCGGGCCCGGCGTCTCCAGCGTCGAAGGGCTGAAGTGACGGGGTTCCAGCACCAGGTCGTCGGTCATCAGTGCCGCCTGCTCCAGCGCATTGCGCAGCTCGCGGATGTTGCCGGGCCAGTCGCGCCGGGCCAGCAGGGCCAGCGCTTCAGGGCTGAGGCTGCGCGGCGGCAGGCCGCTGCGGCGGGCGATGTCTTCGCTGAGCGATTCCACCAGCGCTTCCAGGTCGGCCAGGCGCTCGCGCAGCGCCGGCAGGCGGATCGGCAGCACGTTGAGCCGGTAGAAGAGATCGGCGCGGAAACTGCCGGCCGCGGCCATCGCGGCCAGGTCGCGGCTGGTGGCCGCCACGATGCGCACGTCCACCCGCTCCACCCGGTTGCTGCCCAGCGGTTCGATCTCCTGCTCCTGCAGGGCACGCAGCAGCTTGCTTTGCAGGGTCAAGGGCATGTCGCCGATCTCGTCCAGGAACAGGGTGCCGCCGTCGGCGAGCTTGAACTTGCCTTCGCGCCCCTTGCGGTCCGCGCCGGTATAGGCGCCAGGAGCGACGCCGAAGAACTCGGCCTCGAGCAGGGTGTCCGGCATGGCGGCGATGTTCACGCCGACGAAGGGTCGCCCGGCGCGTCGGCTGGCAGCGTGGATGCCGTGCGCCAGCAGTTCCTTGCCGGTGCCGGTCTCGCCCAGCAACAGGGTCGTGCTGTCGGTCTGCGCCACGCGCCTGGCCTGGCGCTTGACTTCCAGCGCCGCCGGACTGCTGCCGATGAAGCTGGCGATCGTGTAACGCGGGCGCCGTGCTTCGGCGATCTGCCGGCGCGCCGTATCCAGTTCGGTCTGCAGGCGGCTGAACTTCCCGATCAGGGGCTGCATCGTGGTTTCCGGGTGGTCCTGCAGCACGAAGCCCACCGCGCCGATGACCTGCCCCTGCTCGTCCCGCAGCGGCAGGCGGCTGACCAGGAAGGTGCCGGCCTGGTTGGTCAGCAGGTCCACCAGGATGGCCTTGCCGCTGTCCACCACCTGCCCCATCAGGGTGTTGGGCACCACCTCCTCCACACGCCGGCCCAGGAAGTCGCCTTCGGCGTGGCCCAGTGCGGGCAGGAAGCGCCGGTAGCCATCGTCGATCCAGACGATGCGGTGCGCGCGGTCCACCACGATGGTGCCCATGGCCGTGCTGGCGAAGGTTTCGAACATGCTTTGCGCGGCCAGCGCCAACACACGTTCGGTGTCCAGGGTCAGCGACGAGGGCGTGGTTGGCAAGGTGGTGCGGGCCATGCCCGGCAATGTAGCGCGCGACTCTGCTGCGGGTTGACACGGGCCGCCGGCCGGCCCGGGGGTGGGTACGATGCCTGCCAACCCCCTGCCCGCCAGCCGTGCGGGTGACAGCCCCACCCGCTGCCCGGAGAAGTCACCGATGATGCATTCCAACCGCCGCCAGGTTCTGGCCGCTGGCGTGCCATCGCCGTGGCCGGTGACCGGTTCGACTGATCCGATCGCTCATGCCCGATGGCGCAGGCTTTGACGCTGGCGCCCCACGAACCCCAGCTACCCCTCATGCCCAACCAGAACCTCTTCGTCGCCCTGCGGGCGGCTTTTCCGGCCGATCTGGAGGCCACCGCCATCGAGACCGCCGATGGGGCCGAGCCGCTGCGCTACAGCTGGCGAGACCTGGAACGCGGCACGGCGATGCTGGCCAACCTGATCGACAGTCTTGACCTGCCGCCGCAAAGCCGTATCGCGGTGCAGACCGACAAGAGCGTCGAGGCGCTGATGCTGTACCTGGCCGTGCTGCGCGCCGGCCATGTCTACCTGCCGCTGAACATGGCCTACCAGGCCGCCGAGATGAGCTACTTCATCGGCAACGCCGAGCCGGCCGTGGTGGTGTGCGCAGGCAGGCACTTCGGCTGGGTCAGCCAGATCGCCTTTGCCGCCGGCACGCGCCACGTCTTCACGCTGGACGATGACCGGCAGGGCACGCTGCTGGAACGAGCCGCCTTCCACCCGGACACCCACGAGCCGGCCCTGCGCGCGGCCGGCGATCTGGCGGCCATCCTCTACACCAGCGGCACCACGGGGCGCAGCAAGGGCGCCATGCTCAGCCACGGCAACCTGCTGTCCAACGCCCAGGTGCTGCATACCTGCTGGGGCTGGCAGCGCGGCGACGTGCTACTGCATGCGCTGCCCATCTTCCACGTGCACGGGCTGTTCGTGGCCAGCCACGGGGCGCTGCTCAGTGGCAGCCGGATGATCTGGTTCGCCCGCTTCGACGCGCGTTCGGTGGTGGCGCGGCTGCCGGAAGCGACCGTGTTCATGGGTGTTCCCACGCTCTACGTGCGCCTGCTGGGCGAGTCGGGCCTCACCCAGGAAGCCTGCCGCCGGATGCGGCTCTTCATCAGCGGCTCCGCGCCCTTGCTGATCGAAACCTTCCATGCCTTCCGTGAGCGCACCGGCCACACCATCCTGGAGCGCTACGGCATGAGCGAGACCATCATGCTCACCTCCAATCCCTATCGCCCGGAGAGCGCGCGCCGGGGTGGCACGGTCGGGCTGCCGTTGCCCGGGGTGGGCGTGCGGGTGCACAGTGACAAGGGCGCACCGCTGCAGGCAGGCGAGATCGGGTGCATCGAGGTCAAGGGGCCGAATGTCTTCAAGGGCTACTGGCGCATGCCCGAGAAGACCGCCGATGAGTTCACCACCGACCTGTGGTTCAAGACCGGCGACGTGGGGCGCTTCGACGCCGACGGCTATCTGACCATCATCGGCCGCAGCAAGGACCTGGTGATCAGCGGCGGCTACAACGTCTACCCGGCCGAAGTGGAAGCTGTGCTCAACGAGCTGCCCGGCGTGGCCGAATCGGCGGTCGTGGGCGTGCCCCACCCGGACTTCGGCGAGGCCGTCGTCGCGGTGCTGGTTGCCAGGTCCGGGGCGACACTGGACGAGGCTGCCGTCATCGCGGCCCTCAAGTCCCGCATCGCCAACTTCAAGGTGCCCAAGCGTGTCTTCGTGCTGAGCGAATTGCCGCGCAATGCGATGGGCAAGGTGCAGAAGAACCTGCTGCGCGATCAACACCGGGGGCTCTTCAAGTCATGACCGCAGCCCGGCCCCTGCCGCTCGACACCTGCCCGCGTTGCGGCGCCGGATTCAGGTGCGGCGCTGCGGGTCCGGCGCCCTGTGCCTGCACTACCGTGGGCCTGAGCACTGAATTGCGCCAGCAGCTGGCGCAGCGTTTCGAGGGCTGCCTGTGCCTGGCCTGCCTGCAGGCGCTGGCGCAGGGCGCGCCGCTCGATGCGGCCGGGAAGCGCTCGTGAAGCTGCTCATCCTGGGCGGCACGCGCTTCCTGGGCCGCCATGTGGCCGAACTTGCGTTGGCGCGCGGCCACCAGCTCACGCTGCTGCACCGCGGCCGGAGTGGCCCGGATCTGTTTCCCCAGGCCGAGCACCGCCGGGCGGACCGGGACGGCGACCTGCAGGTGCTGGCACGGGGTGAGTGGGATGCTGCGATCGACACCAGCGCCTACCTGCCGCGTCAGGTGCGGGCCATCGCGGACAGCCTGGGCGGCCGGGTGGGCCACTACCAGCTGGTCTCCACGATCAGTGTCTACGCCGGGTTCGCCGCCTCGGGAACGACCGAAGACGCTGCCGTGCAGACCTTGGCCGACCCCGCCGTGCAGACCGTTTCGGGCGAGACCTATGGAGGGCTCAAGGCCCTGTGCGAAGCCGAGGCGCGCTCGGGTTTCGCGGGCCGCTGCCTGGTCAATCGGCCTGGCTTGCTGGTGGGGCCGCATGACCCGACCGGGCGTTTCACCTGGTGGGTGCGGCGCATCGCCGCCGGGGGTGACGTGCTGGCGCCGGGTGACCCGCAGGGTCCGGTTCAGTTCATCGACGCGCGCGATGCCGCCGCCTGGATGCTGCGGCAGTCCGAACAGGGCACACAGGGTGTCTTCAACCTGACCGGCCCGGCGCGGCCGCTGACATGGGGCGCGCTGCTGGAGACGGCCGTGGACACGCTCAATCCGGACGCCCGGCTGCAGTGGGTGGACGAGGCCTTCGTGCTGGGCCAGGGCGTGGCGCCGTGGTCCGACCTGCCCGTCTGGCTGCCACGCGAGTCGGAAGGCATGCACCGGGTGGTCATCGCGCCGGCTCTGGTCACCGGGCTGGTGTGCCGGCCGCTGGCCCAGACCCTGGCCGACACCGCCGCCTGGGCT
>DAORNK010000070.1:0-10575 GCA_035440985.1 Rubrivivax sp.
GCCTGGTAGACCCGTTCCGCCTCGTCGGAGAACAGCACCGCATCGCCGTCGAAGGCGATGCGCACCTCGTCCGGGTGGGCGGCGGACGCGCGGGCGCTCTCCGGGTAGACGCGCGCGGCAGGGACGCCGGCCGCCAGCGCCCGGCGCACATCGGCATCGTTGGTGCTGAGGAAGAGATTGGCCGCCAGCGGGCGCAGGTAGCGCCAGGGCGGCTCGCCGCGCGTGAACACGCCGCGCTGCACCGCCAGCCCGTAGTGCCGCGCCGAGCGGAATACCCGCATGCCGGAGACCGGGTCGTTGCGCGAGAGGATCACGACTTCCACCCGTGGCTGGTCCTCGTTGAAGGCCAGCAGCTTGTTGACCAGCGAAAACGCCACCCCCGGCCGTGCCGGCTGGTCGATGCGCTGCAGCTGCAGTTGCATGTAGGCGCGGTCGTCGCCGGCTTCGAAGAGGCGGTTCTCTTCCTCGAAGTCGAACAGCGCCCGCGACGAGATGGCGACGACGAGCTGGCCTTGCAGCGTGGTGGGCATGGTCCGGCGATGGTAAGGCGGGCGCTGGCAGCAGCGTTCTGCATTGATCGCCAGCGCCGATGAATTTATTGCCCGGCCGCCCTTTACCAATCCGGGTACCGGGGTGACCATGCCCGCTGAGGCGTGAATCGCCACCGAGGCCCGCATGATCATCGACATCAGCTGCTATCCCACCCAGGTCGTGGACCTGGCCTGGCAACACGCCGGCGAGCCCTTCACCGGCGAGAAGCTGCTCGCCATGATGGACAAGCCGTACTACGTCAACGGCAAGCCGCGCCGCATCGACAAGGCCTTCATCCAGCCGCCGCAGGGCAACACCATCTACACCTGGACCGACGGCGAGCTGACCGGCATGCAGAGCATCGATGCCTACATGGCCTACACGCTGGCACTGACGCGCCAGCACCCCGACCGCTTCATCGGCTGCTTCGTCTACAACCCGCGCTGCGGGGTGAAGAACGGCGTCGAGGCGATCGAGCGCTACGTCAAGGAGTACGGCTTCAAGATGGTGCAGTTCCAGGCCAACATGCACGCCTACCGGCCCGACCGCGCGCTGGACTGGGTGCGGCCGGCACTGGACAAGTGCGCCGAGCTCGGCGTACTGGTCAAGGTGCACACCGGCGACGGGCCCTACAGCATCCCCAGCGAATGGGCGCCGATGGTCAACGCCTATCCGACGGTGCCCTTCATCATGGCCCACTTCGGCGTGCAGACCGGCGGCGTCTACTGTTTCGAGCCCTATCAGATGGCCGTCGAGAAAGCCAACGTCTACTGCGAATCAGGCTGGTGCCTGCAGTCGCGCATCGTCGAATTCGCCAAGGTGCTGCCCAAGCACAAGATCCTCTTCGGCTCCGACACCCCGCCCAACGAGCCCGGCATGTGGCTGCGTCTGCTGGAGGTGCTGTGCACCAACCCGCCGCAGGGCCTGAACCTGGACGAGGACACGCTGGAAGATTACCTGGGCAACAACGTGGCCCGCATGATCGGCCTGCCCACCACGCCGCCGCCGCGCGACTTTGCCGAGGCCCAGGCGCGCTTTGCCACGCCGGTGCCGCAGCTGCCCACCATCCCGCTGTTCTGACCGACCAGGGCGCACGACATGATCATCGACACCCACCTGCACCCCACCAACCTGGTGGACGAGGCCTGGCGCCACACCGGCACGCCCTTCACCGGTGAGCGCATGCTGCAGTTGATGGACGGCCCCTACATGATCAACGGCAAGCCGCGCCGCATCGACATGGGCTTCATCCAGCCGCCGCCGGGCAACACCGGCTACCGCGACGGCAACCGGCGTGGCCGCGAAGGCATCCGCGACTACATGGCCTACATCGCCGAACTGACGCAGAAGTACCCCGACCGCTTCATCGGCAACTTCACCTTCAATCCGCGCTGGGGCCCCGAGGAAGGTGCGCTGGAACTGGAGTTCCACGTCAAGGAGTACGGCTTCAAGATGCTCAAGCTGCACTCCAACATGCACGGCTACCGGCCCGACCGCGCGCTGGAGTGGTTGCGCCCGGCGATGCGCATGTGCGCCAAGTACAACGTGGTGGTGCTGATCCACACCGGCGACGGGCCGTTCTCGATCCCGACGCAGTTCTATCCCATCATCCGCGAGTTCCCGATGGTGAACTTCATCATCGGCCACTTCGGCATCCAGACCGGCGGCAACTACAGCTTCGAGGCCTTCTGGATGGCGATGGACACGCCCAACGTGGTGTGCGAAAGCGGCTGGACCTTCCAGGCCCGCATCGTCGAGTTCGCGAAGGAACTGCCGCGCCACAAGATCGTCTTCGGCACCGACAGCCCGCCCAACGAGCCCGGCATGTGGCTGCGCGAGCTGGAAGTGCTGTGCGGCCCGCCGCCGCACGGCATGAACCTGGACGAGGACGGGCTGGAGGACTACATGGGCAACAACATCGCGCGCCTGTGCGGCATCAAGACGACGCCGCCACCGCGCACGATGGAAGAGGCCCAGGCGCGCCTGAAGGATACCTACGCCGGCGTGATGTGAGCCCCCAAGCTCGCTATCGCTCGCTACCCCCCGGGGGGGCCGTCCGCCAGCGGCCCGGCAGAGCCGGATCCGCGGCGGGAAGCTCGATCTCCTTTGCGCGCGACCGACCTCGTGGTCATGCCGCATGCCGTGGAGTGCCGAGATGAGACCGCCGGACGAGCAGGATTTCCAGAGCTTCCTGGCGCAGTACCGCACGGCGCACGCCGACGACGTCCTGGTCGTCACCGACGAGGTCACGCCCGAACAGGAAATCACGGCAGTCGTCGATACCCTGGAGCGCCAGGGCCGGCAGCCGCTGTGTCTGTTCGAACGTGTGCGCGGCCTGGGCGTGCCGGTGGCTGCCAACGTGTTCGCCTCGCGCGAGCGCATCGCCAGGTTCTTTGGCACCTCGCAGGCCGGCCTGCATGCGGCCTACCAGGCGCGGGCCGGCCGCCTGTGTGCGCCGCAGATCGTCGCGTCGGGCCCGGTCTGCGACGTGGTGCAGACCGATGGCATCGAGTTGCACCGCCTGCCCCTGCTGCAGCACTTCGAAACCGACCGCGGCCCCTACATCACCAACGCCATCGTGATTGCCCAGCACCCCGACACCGGTGCCGGCAACATGAGCTACCACCGCTCGATGGTGGCCAGCGCCACCGAACTGGCCACCAGCCTGCATTCGCGCGGCGACCTCTGGCGCCTGCTGCAGATCGCCGCCGAACGCGGCCAGGTGCTGCCGGTGGCGATGGTCATCGGCTGCCACCCGCTGGTGCAGATCGCCGCATCGGCACGGCTGCCCTTCGGTGTCGACGAGCGCCATGTCGCCGGCGGCCTGCTGGGCGCGCCGCTGCAGGCCGTGCGCACGCCGCGCCACGGCATCGCCGTGCCGGCCGGCGCCGAATACGTGCTGGAGGGCTTTATCGACCCGGCCGCGCGCGCCGACGAAGGGCCCTTCGGCGAATTCACCGGCTATTCGTCCAACCGCTCCACCAACAACGTGCTGACGGTGCAGACCGTGATGCACCGCCGCGCGCCGATCTGGGTGGACGTGATGGGCGGCCGCAGCCCCGAGCACCTGAACCTGGGCCGCGTGCCGCGCGAATCGGAGATGGTGGAGAAGCTCAAGGCACGCTTCCCCGGTGTCACCGCCGTGCACTACCCCAGCTCGGGCACGCACTTCCACGCCTACGTGGCACTGAAGCAGCGGCGCGACGGCGAGGCCCGCCAGGTGATGCTCGGCCTGCTGGGCTGGGACCCCTACCTGAAGACCGTGATCGCGGTGGATGCCGACGTGGACGTCACCAGCGACGAGCAGGTGCTGTGGGCCCTGGCCACGCACTTCCAGCCGCACCGCGACCTGATGGTGATCGAAGGCTTGCCCGGCAGCGCGCTGGACCCTTCGGCCTCGGGCGAGGGCACGACCTCGCGCATGGGGATGGATGCCACGCGGGGCGCGGGTTTCGAAGGCGCACTGGCCCGCATCGGTGATGCCGCGCTGTTGCGCGCCCGGCAGCTGCTCGCGGGCCGCTGACCCTCTCACATTCTCAGCGCTTCATGCCACGCGCCACTGCGCCGCTGACGCGGCGCAGCAGCCACTTGGGCGTGGCGCGCCCGGCCAGTATGGCGGCCCGGTTCAGGGCACCAGGCACGCGGATCACCTCGCCCTTCATGCAGGCGTCGAATCCCTCGTCGGCCACGGCTTCGGTGCCACCGACCACGATGCCCGGCAACTGCTGGAGCTCCCGGCTCGTCCGCCGGGCGCGCCCCAGCATGGGCGTGGCCGTGATGCCGGGGCACAGGGTCGTGACGGTGACGCCGCTGCCCCGGAGCTCTTCCGACAGGGATTCGCTCAGCGACAGCACGAAGGCCTTGGTCGCGGCATAGGTGGCCAGCCGCGGCACGGGCTGGAAAGCGGCGATCGAGGCCACGTTGAGCACAGAGCCGCTGCCGCGCGCGACCATCGCGGGCACGAAGTGCGCCAGCATTTCAGTGAGTGCCAGCACGTTCAGCGCGATCAACTCCTGATGCCGTTGCGGGGGCATGTCGACGAAGGGCCCATGCTCCAGCACGCCGGCGTTGTTGACCAGCACGTCGACAGGGCAGCGCGCACGCTTCAGGGTGGTGGCCAGCCGGGCGGCCGCCCCGGCCAGCGAGAGATCAGCCACGTTGACCCGGACCTTCACACCGTGCTCGGCCTTCAGCATGGCGGCCAGCGCGTGCAGCTTGTCGCCACTGCGGGCCACCAGCACCAGGTTGAAGCCGCCGCGCGCGAAGCGCTGCGCCAGGGCCTCCCCGATGCCCGAAGAGGCGCCGGTGATGAGTGCCGTGCGCTGGTCTGCGGGTGCGCGCATCGCTTCAGGCTCTCAATCCACCAGACAGTCCGTGAGCCCGCTGCGCAGCGTGTCGGCGTCGAGCCCGCGCCCGATGAACACCACCTTGCTCGACGCAGTACGTTTGCCCCACGCGTCGGCGGCATGCAGGTCGATCAGGCTGTGCACACCCTGCAGCACGTGGCGGCGATCGTCACCGGCAATGGCCAGGATGCCCTTGAAGCGGAACAGGTTCCCACCGTCGCGTCGCGCCAGTGCCGCCAGCCAGGCGTCGAGCCGTGCCTTGTCGAACGGCCGGTCGAAGCGCAGCGCCACCGACTGCACCGAGGGGTCGTGTTCGTGGTTCAGCAGCGTGTCGTGCTCGTCTTCCTCATGATGATGGTCGCAGCTGTCGTCGCAGACGTGGCCGGCTTGCCCATGGTCATGATCGTGCAGCGCCTCGTCCTGCATCACCATCGAAGGCGGCGCAAAGGCGCCGATGCCCAGGATGCGGCCGAGGTCCACCTGCGCATAGCTGGAGCGCAGCATCTGCGCCGTCTGGTTGATGCGGCGCACGCGTTCCTCGATCGTGCGCAGCTCGTCCTCGCTGGCCAAGTCGGTCTTGTTGATGATGATGCGGTCGGCCACCACGATCTGTTCGACCGCCTGGTTGTCCTTGCCGATCAACTGCGGGTCGTCCAGGTGCGGCAGCACGTGGCGGGCGTCGACCAGCGTGACGATGGCGTCCAGGCTGACCTTGCGCGCAACCTCGTGGTCGATGAAGAAGGTGGCGGCCACCGGCGTGGGGTCGGCCAGGCCGCTGGTTTCGACCAGGATGTGGTCGAACTGCTCGCGGCGGTCCAGCAGCTTCTGCAGCACCTTGACCAGGTCTTCGCGCACATCGGCCACGCAGCAGATGCAGCCGTTGGTCATCTGGAAGATCTCTTCCTCCGAACTGAGCACCAGGTCGGAATCGACGTCGATCTCGCCGAACTCGTTTTCGATCACCGCGATGCGGTGGCCGTGCCGGGCGGTCAGGATGTGGTTGAGCAGCGTGGTCTTGCCCGAGCCCAGGAAACCGGTGAGGATGGTCACCGGCACTGGGCGGTGTGGCGAAGCTGGTGTCATGGGCTTTGCTGCTGCAAGGCCTGCAGCACCTGTTCGGGCTTGATGGGGTAGTGGTGGAAGCGCACGCCGATCGCGTCGAAGACCGCGTTGGCGATGGCCGGGCCGATGGCGATGATGGGGTCTTCGCCAACGCCCTTCGCGCCGAAGGGTCCGCCCGGGTCGGGCGCGGTTTCCAGGATCACGGTGCGGATGGGCGGCATGTCCATCGCGAGCGGCATCTTGTAGTCGACGAAGTTGGCGTTCAGCGAACGGCCGGTCTTCAGGTCGATCTGGTAGTCCTCGTACAGTGTGTGGCCGATGCCCTGCTGGATGCCGCCTTCGATCTGCCCGGCCGCCGCCACCGGGTGGATGACCTTGCCGATCTCGTGCACGGGCACCACCTGCAGCACGCTGATCTGGCCGGTTTCGGTGTCCACCTGCACCTGCACGAAGTGCGCCGCAAAGGAGTAGGACTTGGTCGGGTGATAGGTGGCCGTGCCCACGAACTGCGCGGCCGGTACGCCCTTGCGCGCCGCGACGGCGTCGTGCACGGTGATGGACCTGGTGCTGTCGATCGCGGTGATCAGCCCGCTGCGGACGCGCAGCTGGTCCGGCGGGCTTTGCAGCAGATCGGCGGCGCGTGCCAGCAACTGCCGCTTGACCTCGGCCGCGGCCATCTGCGATGCGCGGCCGCCCATGTAGGTGGTGTGGCTGGCGAATGCCCCGATGTCCCAGGGCACGACGTCGGTGTCGCCGTGCACCACGTGCACGTCTTCGAAGTTCAGTCCCAGTTCTTCGGCCACGATCTGCGCCAGCGCGGTGTGCGCGCCGGTGCCCAGACCGGCGGTGCCGGTCATCAGCACGGCGGTGCCGTCCTCGTTGAGCTTGACGATGGCGTTGCCCTGCTCCTTGATGCCGGGGTAGGCGCTGCTGCCGTGCATTTCGCAGCCCATGCCCCAGCCGGTGCGCAGCGCACCCTGCGCCTGCCGCGGCGCGGCGCGCAGCGCGGGCCAGTTCACCTCGTGCATGCCGCGGCGGATGCAGTCTTCCAGGCCGTGGCCCACGATGGGATGACCCGAGGGTGCGAGGTCGCCTTCGCGCACGGCGTTCCTCAGCTTGAGTTCGGCGGCGTCCATCCCCAGTTGCTGCGCCGCCTCTTCGAGCTGGATGTCCAGCGCGTAATAGGCCTGTACCACGCCATAACCGCGGTAGGCGCCGGCGATGGGGCTGTTGGTGTAGACGCAGTGGCCTTCCAGGTCGACGTTGTCGCAGCGGTACAGCGAGGTCAGCGCACTGGTGCCGACGATGGTCACCCCGGGCCCGTGCGAGCCGTAGGCGCCGGAGTTGTAGACCAGCCGTGCCTGACGTGCCGTGATCGTGCCGTCCTTCCTGAAGCCCTGTTTGAGCCAGATCCTCGCCGGATGGCGCGAACGGCCGCCCAGGAAAGTCTCTTCACGCGTGTACTCCAGCCGCACCGGGCGGCGCGTCTGCCGGGCCAGCAGGGCGCACAGGAACTCGCTCTGGAAGAGATCCTGCTTAGCGCCGAAGCCGCCGCCCATGTGGTCCACCAGCACTCGCACCTGGTGCAGCGGCAGCCCCAGCACCTCGGCCATGATGCCGCGCACCATGAAGGCCGTCTGGGTGGACAGCTGCACGGTCAGTCGGTCGTTGCCATCCCAGTGGCAGACACAGACGTTGGGCTCCATGTAGGCCGGCGTGGGGCGGCCGCCTTCGTACTCGCCTTCGACGATCAGGTCGGCCTCGGCAAAGCCCCGTTCGACATCGCCGCGTGTGACACGGAAAGGCGGGATGACCAGGTTGCCGCCGGGGCCGACCTCGTGCAGCAGCGGCGCACCGGGCGCCAGCGCGTCTTTCACCGTGAAGACGGCGGGCAACGGCTCGTAGTCGACCTCGATCAGGTCCAGCGCCGCTTCGGCGATTTCTGCGGTCGTGGCCGCCACCACGGCCACACCCTCGCCCCAGTAGCGCACCTTGCGGTCCAGGATGTACTGGTCGGCCGCCAGCGACGACGAACGCGGGTGCGGCGAGCCGGCGTGCAACACGCGCGGCACGTTCTCGTGCGTCAGCACCGCCTTCACGCCGGCCAGGGCCAGCGCCCGCGTCGTGTCGATGCGCCGGATGTGGGCGTGCGCCACCTGGCAGCGCAGCGTGCGCGCGTGCAGCATGCCCGGCAGCTGGATGTCGCCCGCGTACTGCGCCGCCCCGGTGACCTTGCCCAGCAGGTCGACGCGCTTGACGCTGTGGCCGATGATGGCGCTGTCGCTCATTGGGCAGTTCCTTCGCGCGCGGTCACTTCGATGGCTTCGATGATCCTGGTGTAGCCCGTGCAGCGGCAGATGTTGCCGGCCAGCGCGAAGCGGATCTGCTCGGTGCTGGGCTGGGGTACTTCGTCCAGCAAGGCCTTGGCCGCCATCAGCACACCTGGCGTGCAGAAGCCGCACTGCGCGGCACCGCACTTCATGAAGTTCTCCTGCAGCGGGTGCAGTCGTTCGGGCGAAGGCTGCAGGCCTTCGATGGTGGTGATGGTGCTGCCGTTGACTTCGACTGCCAGCACCAGGCAGGCGTTGACGGGCTTGCCGTCCAGCAGCACGGTGCAGGAACCGCACTCGCCCACGTCACAACCCTTCTTGGTGCCGGTGAGTCCGGCCTCGTCGCGCAGCGCGTCCAGCAGGCTGCGCCATGGCGCCACCAGCAGTTCGCGCGGCTCGCCGTTGATGGTGCAGGCGATGCGTCGTTTCATTGGGCTTGCTCCCAGGCCTGTTCAAAGGCACGGCGTGTCAGCACCGCCACCATCTGGCGCCGGTAGGCGGCGCTGCCACGCACGTCGGCGATGGGTCTTGCTGCATCGGCAGCGGCGCGGGCCGCGGCGGCCAGCCGTTCGGGATTGAAGCTGTGGCCGGCCAGCAGGCCTTCGGCTTCGCGGGCACGCAGCGGTGTCGGTGCCACGGCCGCCAGGGCGATGCGCACGGCGGTGCAGGTGTCATCAGCGCGTGTGAGCGTCACCGCCACGCCCACAGTGGCCAGTTCCATCTCGACGCGCCGACCGAGCTTGAGGTAGGCCTTGCCGGTGTGGGGCGCCGGTGGCGGCACGACGATCTGCACCAGCACCTCACCCGCAGCCAGCACGGTGCGGCCGGGGCCGGTGCAGAAGTCTTCGGCCGCCACGCTGCGCTGGCCCTGCGGCCCGCGCAGGTGCAGCACCGCGCCGTCGGCGATCAGCGGTGGCAGCGAATCGGCCGATGGGCTGGCGCGGCAGACGTTGCCCGCCACGGTGGCGCGGTAACGTACCTGGATGGATGCAAAGTGCGTCACGGCCTGAGCCAGCCCCGCGTAGTGGCGGGCGACGATGGCCGAGGTTTCCAGTTCGCGCGCGGTGGCCAGCGCGCCGATGCACAGGCCCTGGATGGCATCGAAGGACAGCCCGTCCAGGCCGCTGATCTTCTTGAGGTTGATGACGTGGGCCGGCTGGCGCAGCCGCTCCTTCATCTGCACCAGCAGGTCGGTGCCGCCGGCCAGCAGGGCGCTGTCGGGGTGTTGGCCCAGCAGGACGATGGCTTCGTCGATGGTGGCCGGTTCGTGGTAGTCGAATTCCCTCATGGCGGGCCTCGTCAGGGGGCGCCTTCGGGGCGCGTGGATTCGTTCAAGCGCGGCCGCGCAGCCTGGCCACCGCGGCCCGGGCGTCGCTGCGCAATCGCGCCATGTCCAGCCCGACGATGGCGTCGTCCTGCACCACGACGCGCCCGTCCACCAGCAGCCACTTCAGGAACGGCCTCGCACCGCTGACCACCGGGCCCAGCGCCGGGTCGTGCAGGCCCATGAAGCGCGGGTCGTCCAGCCGCCACACCGCCAGGTCGGCGGCCTGACCCACGGCCAGCGTGCCCACGCCTTCGAAGCCCAGCACCCGGGCGCCACCGGCCGTGCCCCAATGCACGATCTGCTCCACCGTGGTGGTATCGGCACCGCTGCCTTCGGGCCGCGGCTTCGTGGCTGCGCCGGCATGGCTGCGGTGCACCAGCCAGGCGTGGTGGGCTTCGCTGATCATGTCGGCGGCTTCGTTGCTGGCCGCGCCGTCCACGCCCAGCGACACCGGCACACCCATCGCGGCCAAGGCCGGTGCAGGTGCCACGCCGCTGCCCAGGCGGCCGTTGCTCTGCGGGCAATGGGCCATGCCGGTGCCGGTGCTGGCGAGGATGCGGCGCTCGGGCTCGGACACATGCACCAGGTGGGCGAACCACACATCGGGCCCCACCCATTCGTGCTCGGCGGCGTAGTCCACCGGCAAGCGGTCGAAGGCGGCGCGGCAGTGCTCCTGGTAGCTGACGGTCTCCGACAGGTGGGTGTGCAGCGGGATGCCGATCGCGCGCGCCGCCCGCGCGGCGGTCTTGAGCTCGCCGGTGCCCATCGAGAACGTGATCGTCGTCGGCGCCAGCGCCACGCGCGTGCGGGCCCGTGGGCCGCGCTGGTGGTAGCGCGCGGCGGTGCGTTCCACGTCGGCCAGCATCGTTTCCAGCGGCTCGGGCTTGACGTGCGGCGGCGCGTTGGCTTCGGTGTCGCGCGTGCGCGTGGCACCACCGCGCAGCAGCATGAAGCGCAGGCCCAGCTTGTCTGCTTCGTC
>DAORNK010000070.1:10601-15088 GCA_035440985.1 Rubrivivax sp.
GGCGGTGGGGTGGTCGGCGCTGTACGGCGCGGCCACCGTGGTGGTGCCGGACAGCAGCAGTTCAGCCAGCCCGATGCGTGCAGCCAGGCGGACCATGCCTTCGTCGAAGGCGCCGCGCCAGGCGTAAGGCACGGCGCCGAGCCAGGGCGTCAGGCTGGCGTTGATGCCGGCCGGCACGCCCTTGAGCAGGGACTGGAACAGATGGTGATGGGTGTTGACCCAGCCTGGGTAGACCACACAGTCGCTGGCATCCAGCACCGCTTCGCCGGCCAGCGGCTGCAGGCCGCAGCCCATCTCTGCAATGGTGCCATCGGCGGCGATGCGCAGGTCCCGCGCGACGCTGCGCGCGGCGGCACCGGCCGCGCCGGTGAGCACCGCGGCGGCGTTGGTGATCAGCATCAGCCCATCTCGCTTTCGTGCCAGCGCAGCGCACGCTTGGACAGCATGGCCATCGCTACGAAGAGCACGATGCCGGTGGCGGTGATCAGCAGCAGCGCGGCGAACAGGCGTGGGATGTTGAGCTGGAAGCCCGACTGCAGGATCTGGTAGGCCAGGCCCGAGGCGGTGCCGCCGGTGCCGGCGACGAATTCGGCCACCACCGCGCCGATCAGCGACAGCCCGCTGGAGATGCGCAGGCCGCCGAAGAAGTAGGGCAGGGCGCTGGGTACGCGCAGCCGCACCAGCATCTGCCAGCGTGTGGCCTTGTTCAGTCGGAACAGGTTCATCAGACCCGGGTTGACGCTGCGCAGGCCCAGGATGGTGTTGCTGATGATCGGAAACAGCGCCACGATGGTGGCGCAGATCACCATCGCCGGTATCGGGTTCTTGACCCAGATGATGATCAGCGGCGCGATGGCCACGATGGGCGTGACCTGCAGGATCACCGCGTAGGGGAACAGGCTGACCTCGATGAGCCGGTTCTGCACGAAGAGAAAGGCCACCGCCACGCCGATCACCACGGCCAGGAAGAAGGCCAGGAACGTGACCTTGAGCGTGCTCAGCAGTGCCGAGGACAGCAGCGTCCAGTCCTCGACCAGCGTGGTGGCAATGGCCAGCGGCGATGGGATCAGGAACACCGGCACGTCGAAGGCGGTGCAGATGAACTGCCACAGCGCGACGAAGACCACGCCCACCGCCACCGGCGCCGCCAGGCGCAGCCAGGGCGCGTCGACCCAGGCCCGGGTGGCGCGCGGTGCGGCGTCGGGGTCCATCGGCACTGGCGTGGCGGCGGTGCTCATCGTTCCCCCCGGTTGGCGCGCGCCAGGTGCTCCGACAGCACACGGCAGTTGTCGATGAAGGGCTTGGAAACGCGGTAGCTGTCGTCGCGATGCGGTGGTGCGTCGATGGCCACGTCGGCGATCATGCGCCCGGGTCGTGCGGCCATCACCACCACGCGGCTGGACAGGAAGACCGCCTCGTAGATGCTGTGGGTGACGAAGACCACCGTGAAGCCGCGCTGTTCCCAGAGCTGGTGCAGATCGCTGTCCAGCTTGTTGCGCGTGAACTCATCCAGTGCGCCGAAGGGTTCGTCCATCAGCAGGATGCTGGGCTGCACCGCCAGCGCGCGTGCAATCGACACGCGCATCTGCATGCCGCCGGAGAGTTCGCGCGGATAGACGCGCGCAAACTGCGAGAGGCCCACCAGATCCAGCGTTTCGCGTACGCGCGGATCGCTTTCGGCGCGTGGCATGCCGGCCAGGTCCAAAGGCAGGCGGACGTTGTCGTCCACCCGCGCCCAGGGCATCAGCGTGGCTTCCTGGAACACCATCGCCATCGAGCGGTGCGCCGCACCCTCGGGCTGGTTGTCGCGCAGCAGGATGCGGCCGCTGCTGGGCTGTTCCAGCCCGGCGAACATCTTCAGCAGCGTGCTCTTGCCGCAGCCCGAAGGGCCCAGCAGCGAGACGAACTCGCCGCGCCGCACCGCCACGCGGGTGTCGTTGAGCGCATGCGTGCCGTTGGGGAAGGTCTTCTCCACCCGGTCGGCTTCCAGCACCACCTCGGCGCCGGGCGGCCGTGGCTGTGCGGTCGCGGCGGGTGGGCCGTCCATCTCGCGCTCCAAGCCGGCAGCCGCGCTCAAGGCATGACGCGAACGTCTTTCACGAACTGCAGCGTATAGGCCTTGCGCCAGTCGGTGTCGCGCTTGAGCAGACCCCACTCCATCATGAATTCGGCCGTCTTCTTCCAGCGTTCGTCGGTCATCGCGCCGATGCCCAGCTTGGCAGCGTCGCCGCCGCTGACAACCTTCATCTCCTTGAGCTTGGCCAGGCCGAAGGCCAGTTGCCCGTCGGTCATGTTGGGGTTGTCCTTCTTGATCAGCACGTTGCCCGGCGCCGGATCCTCCATGTAGCTCTTCCAGCCTTCCAGCGAGGCCTTGACGAAACGCGCCACCACGTCGGGCTTTTCGCTGATCATCTTCTGCGTCGTGCTGATGGCCTGCGTGTACGGCGGGTAGCCTTCAGCCGAGAGCAGGAAGAACCTGGTCTTCACGCCCTTCTGGTCGGCCTGATAGGGCTCCGACGACGGGAAGGCCTGCTGCACGATGTTGGGGTCGTTGAAGAAGGGCTGCAGGTTGAACGTGTACGGGCGCATCTGCGCGTCGGTGTAACCGTACTTCTTCTTGACCCAGGGCCACCAGTAGGTGGTGCCGGTGCCGGCCACGAGGATGGTCTTGTCCTTCAGCGCGCCCAGGTTGGGCACGTCGTCGCGGGTCATGATGCCCTGGATGTCGAACTGGAAGGGCGCGGCGATGGTCACCACCGGAAAGCCCTTCTCCACGCTGGAGAGCACGGCAAAGTCGTAGTTCATGATGAAGTCCGACTGCCCGGCCAGCAGCAGCTGCATGCCGTTGACCTGCGGGCCGCCCATCTTCACGGTGACGTCCAGCCCGTACTTCTTGTAGATGCCGTTGGCCACCGCCTGGTAGATGCCGCCATGTTCGGCCTGGGCAAACCAGGTCGTGGTGACCGAGACCTTGTCCTGGGCCTGGGCTGCGCCCGCCAGCCCGGCCGCCAGCAGACCCGCGGCCAGCGCGGCGCGCCAAGCCCGGGCAACCCTTGTGCAATCGACCATCTTCGACTCCTTGGCAATGACGTGTTGAAGGGTGAACAACCGAAAGAGACGCGCCGCATGGTTGCATCTTCCATGCCATCGAGAAACGGGCATACTCGTATAAATTCATCGGCAAACAGTATGAATCTGACGCTGCGCCAGGTGCGGGCCTTCATTGCCGTGGCGGAACTGGCGCACTTCACGCGCGCCGGGGAGAGGCTGGGGCTCTCGCAGTCTTCGGTGAGCACGCTGGTGCGCGAGCTGGAGGACAACCTCGGCCTGCGCCTGTTCGACCGCCACACGCGCATGCTGCGCCTGACCCAGGCCGGTGCCGAGATGCTGCCGCTGGCGCGCAAGGCGCTGGCCGATCTGGACCGTGCGTTCAGCCGTTCGCACGACCTGCGTTCGCTGGGTCTTGGGCGGGTCAAGGTGGCGGCGGCTTCGCTGCAGGCGGCCTTGCTGATGCCGCGCGTGATCAAGGACTTCTGCGACGAGTTTCCGGGCATCCGGATCGACGTGCACGACGTGACCGAATACGAGGTCATCGAGAAGCTGCGTGCCGGCGATGTCGACTTCGGCCTGGGTTCGGCGCTGGCCATGCAGGACATCGTGGCGCGCCCGCTGACCACCGACACCTTCGTCGCCGTGATGCCGGCCGGCCACCCACTGGCCCAGCAGCCGGCCGTCACGTGGCGCGAACTGGCCGACGTCCCGCTGATCGGCCCGCCGCCCGGCAACGCCGTGCGCGAGCAGCTCGACATGGCGTTGTCGCGCCAGGGCATCACGCTGCGCCGCTCGCACGAGGTGATCCTGCCGCTGACCATCCTGGGCATGGTGGAAGGTGGCCTGGGCATCGCGGTGATGACCTCGGCGATGTCGCGCCTGGCCCAGGCGCTGGGCCTGGTCACGCGTGACGTGGCCGACCCGGTGATCCGGCGCGAGATGTCGTTGCTGTTCCATGCCGACCGCACGCTGTCACCGGCCGCAGAAGCCTTCAGCGATCGTCTGCGCCATCATTGCCGCGAGCCGCAGGCCTGACGGCCGGGCACGGCAGGCGGCACAATCCGCCGCTGTACCGCCCGGCCTCGGGCGCCCGCCGGGAGTCCCATGTTGCCGCTTCGCCTTGCCGCCTGTTTCGGTGTCGCACTGGTCTGGCAGTCCGTCGCAGCTGCACCGGCCCATGAACACGGGGTGGCCCGGCTGGATCTGCAGGTGGCCACACCGCGCGGCCGGATGAAGGCGACGCTGCGCCGCCCGCAGACCCGCGTGGCGCTGGCGCGCTGATCCGACGGCGCGCACCCGGTGTTGCAGGTCGAGGCACTGCGCTACGCGTGGCCCGGTGCGGCCGCCGATTGCCTGGTCATCCCGTCGCTGCACGTGCTGGCCGGCTGCAAGGTCTTCCTGCACGGCCCCAGCGGCTGCGGCAAGAGCACGCTGCT
>DAORNK010000071.1:0-15066 GCA_035440985.1 Rubrivivax sp.
GCCCCGGCCGACAGCCACTTCGCGTTGCGCCAGGCGCGCCGCATCGCGCGGGCCCAGGAAGGCGCGCTGGCCCGCGTCCACCGCACCTACGCGACAGCGCGGGCCACGATCGGCATCGGCCTGGTGGCGGTACAAGGCCTGGGCAGCCTGGTCGGCGCCCGCACTTCGGAGTCGCTGGCCCTGGTGTCAGTGCTGTACGCGGTGCAGGCCATCACGCTCTGGCTGCTGCCGCGCTTCGGTCGCCTGTCCAGCCCGCAGCACGGAGCCGCATTGCGCCGCCAGCAATGGCTGTCCACCATCGGGGTGGACCTGCTGGCCTTCACCTTGCTGTACGTACTGGAGGCCGGCAGCACCTTCAACTATGCCGCCTTGCTGGTGTTGCCGGTGCTGATGGCCGGCGTGCTCACCGCACGCCTGTTCGCACTGGCCACCACCGCGGCCGTGGCGCTGATGCTGCTGTTCGTGGCCTGGCGCACGCCGATGGGGCCGGAAGCGCCGGCCCTGATGCTGCAGTCCGGGCTGGCTGGCCTGGGGTTGTTCATGATCACGCTGATGGCCGGTGAACTCGCCGGCCGCCTGGCGCGTGAGGAACAGGCCGCGCGCGGTAGTCTCGAGCTGGCACGTCAGCAGGCGCAGCTGAACCGGCTGGTGATCCAGGAGATGGTCGACGGCGTGCTGGTGGTTGACCGTCAATCGCGTGTGCGGGCCGCCAATCCGGCCGCCCGCGCACTGCTCGTGAGCCAGGGGCTGAGTCCGCCCGCCCCGTTCAGGCTGCAGGGCCAGCCGGCCTGGGCGGCCCTGCACGAAGCCGTGCAGGAAGCGCTTGCCCGTGCGGACTGGCCTGAAGAAGGACGCGACGTGCTGCTGTCCTTCGGCAGCGGCCACACCCGCACCTTGCGGTTGCGCGTGCGCTTCATGCGCGGCAGCGGCCTGGAGGGCGGCGACCTCGAAAGCGAAGTCGCACCGGGTGCCGGCGAACCCTTTGCGGTGCTGCTGCTGGAAGACCTGCGCACGCTGCAGGCTCGCATCCGGCAGGAAAAGCTGGCCGCCATGGGCCGCATTTCGGCGGGCATCGCGCACGAGATCCGCAACCCGCTGGCCGCAATCTCCCAAGCCAATGCCCTGCTGCTCGAGGACGATCTTCCAGCGCCCCAGCAGCGCCTGGCCCGCATGGTGGCCGACAACGTGGAACGTCTGAAGCGGCTGGTCGACGATGTGATGGAGGTCGCGCCCGGGGCCGACCCCACGCACCGCGCCATCGACCTGACGACGGCCGTGGGCCAGGTGGCCGCCGAGTGGACGCGCACGGTGGCGCTGCCCACCGGCGCCACGAGCCGGCTGCGCGTGGAACTGCCTGAAGTCGCGCTGGGCGGCATCTTCGATCCCGAACACCTGCGCCGGGTACTCGTGAACCTGCTGGACAACGCCCATCGCCACGCCACCGACGAACCGGGGGCGATCTTCCTGCGGCTGTGGCCGAAGGACGAAGGCCACGCCTGCCTGTCGGTGCTCAGCGACGGCGCGCCAATCGCCCCCGAGATCGAGCGCCGCCTCTTCGAGCCCTTCTTCTCGACACGCAGCCGCGGCTCGGGGCTGGGCCTGTATATTTGTCGCGAGCTGTGCGAGCGTTACGACGCCACCATCGAATACCGCCCCCGCCTTGCCGCCGAGCGGCTGCGCAATGAGTTCGTGGTCACGCTGCGGCGTGCCACCACGGCAGAGTCCCACCCCGTGCTGCCGCTGGAACGCGGCTGAGCCTGTGAGCCCGTTCTTCCAGGAGCCTCTTCTTGCCTAGCCCCCGCCTGCTGGTTGTCGACGACGAGCCCGATCTGCGCACCCTGTACGAGCTGACGCTGCTGCGCGAAGGCTACGACGTCGACAGCGCGGGCGGCGTCGAGGAAGCCTGGTCGCTGCTGCAGGAGCGTGGGCCCGGCCGCTACCAGCTCGTCATCACCGACATGCGCCTGCCCGATGGCACGGGATTGGATCTGCTGCGCCGCATCGATGAAGGCGGACGCCACGAAAAGGCCGTCGTCATCACCGCCTACGGCTCGCCGGAGAACGCCGTGGAGGCGCTCAAGGCCGGTGCCTATGACTACCTGACCAAGCCGGTCGATCTGCGCCAGTTCCGTGCTGCCGTGGCATCGGCCCTGGGGCGTTCGCCCGTGGCCCGGCCCGCCGCCAGCGGCCCACCCGATGTCGAACTGCCGGCGGCGCTGGTACACCCGGCGCTGGAACGCATCGTCGGCCAGTCGGCGGGCATGCAGCAGGTGCGCACGCTGGTGCAGAAGGTGGCACGCAGCATGGCACCGGTGCTGGTGCAAGGCGAATCCGGCACCGGCAAGGAACTGGTGGCACGCGCCATCCACGATTGTTCGCCGCGTGGCAACGGCCCTTTTGTCGCCGTCAATTGCGGGGCCATCCCAGAGACGCTGCTGGAGGCGGAGTTCTTCGGCTACCGGAAAGGGGCGTTCACCGGCGCCAACACCGATCGCGACGGCTTCTTCCAGGCCGCGCAAGGCGGCACCTTGTTCCTGGACGAGATCGGGGACTTGCCGCTGCTCATGCAGAGCAAGCTGCTGCGCGTGATTCAGGAGCGCGCCGTCCGGCCGCTGGGCGCGGCGGCTGAAGCGCCGATCAACGTGCGCATCGTCAGCGCCACGCACCGCGACCTGGGTGCGGAAGTGCACGCCGGCAACTTCCGCCAGGACCTGTACTACCGGCTGAACGTGATCCGCATCGGCGTGCCGCCGCTGCGCGAGCGCATGGAAGACCTGCCCGGCATCTGCATCGCGGTGCTCGAGCGCATCGCGCGCGACGCGGGTGTCGCACCCGTGCCCAGCCTGGCCGGCGACGCGCTGCAGCACCTGCTGCGCTACGCCTTCCCGGGCAACGTGCGCGAGTTGGAGAACCTGCTGCACCGCGCGCTGGCGCTGTCCGGTGGCACGTTGATCGGTCGCGATGAACTGGGCTTGCCCGAGGAACTGCTGCTCGACGCCGAGCCCGACACCGCGCCGCCTCGCGCTGCAGCACCCATGCCGGGTGCCGAAGCCACGGCGCCGGCGGCCAGCCCACCGCTGCCAACCGACCTGGCGGCCTATCTCGACGCCGTCGAACGCGACATCCTCGTGCGCGCGCTGGAGCGCCACCGCTACAACCGCACCGCGGCCGGTGCCAGCCTGGGCCTGTCCCTGCGCCAGATGCGTTACCGGATGGCGCGCCTGGGTGTCGGCGCGGACGAGGGCGAAGCGGGATCCTGAGTTGCCGCGCCGCCAGGTCTGGGCCGATGGCTGGTGGCAGGCTGCTGCCCCGCGCCCTTCGCCCAATTGCGACACCCGGCCCGAAGGTGAGCGCATCACGATGGTGGTCGTGCACGCCATCAGCCTGCCCCCGGGTGAGTTCCGCGGCAGCGCCGTGCAGCAGCTGTTCCTCAATACGCTGGACTGGGGCAGCCACCCCTACTACGGGCCGCTGCGCGGGTTGCGGGTGTCGGCGCACTTCTTCATCCGCCGGCAGGGCCGCGTGCTGCAGTTCGTCTCGTGCGACCAGCGTGCCTGGCACGCGGGGGTGTCGAACTGGCGTGGACGGGACCGGTGCAACGACTGGTCGATCGGGATCGAGCTGGAAGGGCCGGAGAGCGGCCCCTTCACGCCGGCCCAGTACCACGCGCTGGTGCGTCTGCTGCAGGCGTTGCGCAGGCGCTACCCGTTGGTCGATGTGGTGGGGCACGAGCACGTGGCCCCCGGGCGCAAGGTCGATCCCGGACCGGGCTTCGACTGGATGCGGCTCAAACGCGGCTTGTCCGGCGCCAGGCCGCGGCTTTGCGTGGCCACGGCTTCGAGTGGCTGATTTCGCGCGGCCCGGCGGCAGACTTCGCCCTTTTTCGCGTGCGCTTTCGCGGCCCCTGTGGTGCCGATGCGCCGTCCATGCGGCGTCGCGGGCGATGCGCTTCATGCACATCGTGCGGCCCGCCGCGGCGACCCTTCGCCAACCCCGGGGAAGTCCTGACCGTACACTAGCCGTAGTGGCTTGAAGGGGGCCCACACCCCAGATATAGTGCCTGGCGATGACACAGGCGGCAGCCGCGGCTGGGGGTGTCGCGGCACCGATCCTGCCTGCCAAGGGGCATGCACCGAGCCGCATCACCGCCCGCAGGGCGCGCTGTTGCATCGCTGCCGAGCGCCGATGTCCGGCGGCCCGCGCCCGATCACACACCAAAGCAGACCAGACAGAGGGGAACTCATGCAATCCGTCCAGCCCGCCGCGCCGCAAAGCACCACCGCAGCGCGCGCCGTGCCCACCGCCGCGGCCCCGGCCGGCAACTACATCGGCTATCAGATCATCCGTCGCAACGGCGCGGTGGTGGGCTTCGAGCCCAACAAGATCGCCGTGGCGCTGATGAAGGCCTTCCTGGCCGTCCATGGCACGCAGGGCGCCGCGTCGGCCAGCGTGCGCGAGACGGTCGAACGCCTGACGGAGACGGTCATGCGGGCCCTGTTGCGCTCGCGCCCCGGCGGCGGCACCTTCCACATCGAGGACGTGCAGGACCACGTCGAACTGGGGCTGATGCGCAGCGGCCACCATGAGGTGGCGCGTGCCTATGTGCTGTACCGCGAACGCCGCGCGCAGGAGCGTGCCCGCCAGCTGGCGCCGGCCCAGGCCAAGGCGGCCGAGTTGTACGTCACCGAACGCGGCGAGCGCGTCCCGCTGGACATGGCAGCGCTGCGTGCGCTGGTGGAATCCGCCTGCGCCGACCTCGGGGCGGATGTGAAGGCCGAGCCCATCCTGTCCGAGACGCGCCGCAACCTCTACGACGGCGTGCCCATCGACGAGGTCTACAAGGCCGCCATCCTGGCCGCGCGCACGCTGATCGAGAAGGAACCCGCCTACACCCGCGCCACTGCCCGGCTGCTGCTGCACACGATCCGCCGCGAGATCCTGGGCGCCGAGGTGACGCAGGCCCAGATGGCCGAGCGCTATGCCGAGTACTTCCCGCAGTTCATCAAGAAGGGGGTGCAGGCCGAGCTGCTGGACGAGAAGCTGATGCAGTTCGACCTGGCCAGGCTGGGTGCGGCGCTGGATGCCAGCCGCGACCTGCAGTTCGACTACCTGGGCCTGCAGACGCTGTACGACCGCTACTTCCTGCACGTCGACGATGTGCGCATCGAGATGCCACAGGCCTTCTTCATGCGCGTGGCCATGGGCCTGGCACTGAACGAGATCGACCGCGAAGCACGGGCCATCGAGTTCTACAGCGTGCTGTCCAGCTTCGACTTCATGAGCAGCACGCCGACGCTGTTCAACAGTGGCACGCGCCGCAGCCAGCTGAGCAGTTGCTACCTCACGACGGTGGCCGACGACCTGGACGGCATCTACGAGGCACTGAAGGAAAACGCCCTGCTGAGCAAGTTCGCCGGCGGCCTGGGCAACGACTGGACGCGCGTGCGCGCCTTGGGTTCCTACATCAAGGGCACCAACGGCAAGAGCCAGGGCGTGGTGCCCTTCCTCAAGGTCGTCAACGACACGGCAGTGGCCGTCAACCAGGGCGGCAAGCGCAAGGGCGCCGTCTGCGCCTACCTGGAAAGCTGGCACCTGGACCTGGAGGAGTTCCTCGAGCTGCGCAAGAACACCGGCGACGACCGGCGACGCACGCACGACATGAACACCGCCAACTGGATTCCCGATCTGTTCATGCGCCGCGTCATCGAAGGCGGCGACTGGACGCTGTTCAGCCCCAGCACCTGCCCCGACCTGCATGACAAGTTCGGCCGGGCCTTCGAAGACGCCTACACGACGTACGAAGCCAAGGTCGACAGCGGCGAGATCAAGCTCTACAAGCGCATGCCCGCCAAGGACCTGTGGCGCAAGATGCTGTCGATGCTGTTCGAGACCGGGCACCCCTGGATGACCTTCAAGGACGCCTGCAACGTGCGCAGCCCGCAGCAGCACGTGGGCGTGGTGCACAGCTCCAACCTGTGCACCGAGATCACGCTCAACACCAGCGACAGCGAGATCGCGGTGTGCAACCTGGGCAGCGTCAACCTGGCCCAGCACCTGAAAGACGGTCAGATCGACCAGGACAAGCTCAAGCGCACGACCGCCACGGCCATGCGCATGCTCGACAACGTCATCGACATCAACTACTACGCGGTGAAGAAGGCACGCGACAGCAACCTGCGCCACCGCCCGGTGGGGCTGGGCATCATGGGCTTCCAGGATTGCCTGTACCAGCTGCGCGTGCCCTATGCCAGCGACGAGGCCGTCGAATTCGCCGACCGCAGCATGGAAGCCGTCTGCTACCACGCCTATTGGGCCAGCACCGAGCTGGCTGCCGAACGCGGCCGCTACAGCAGCTATCGCGGCAGCCTGTGGGATCGCGGCATCCTGCCCCAGGACACGCTGGACCTGCTTGCCCAGGCGCGTGGCGGCGAGCAGTACGTGCAGGTGGACCGCAGCAGTTCGCTGGATTGGGGTGCGCTGCGCGGGCGCATCGCGCAGCACGGCATGCGCAACAGCAACTGCGTGGCCATTGCGCCCACCGCCACGATCAGCAACATCATCGGCGTGGACGCCTCCATCGAACCCAGCTTCGGCAACATCTCGGTCAAGAGCAACCTGTCGGGCGAGTTCACCGTGGTCAACGAGTATCTGGTGCGCGACCTCAAGCGCCTGGGCCTGTGGGACGACGTGATGGTGATGGACCTCAAGCACTTCGACGGTTCGCTGCGTCCCATCGACCGCGTGCCCGAAGAGCTCAAGCGCCTCTACGGCACGGCCTTCGAGGTCGACGCCGCCTGGCTGGTGGAAGCCGGCGCGCGGCGCCAGAAGTGGATCGATCAGGCGCAGTCGCTCAACATCTACATGGCCGGCGCCTCGGGCCGCAAGCTCGACGAGACCTACAAGCTGGCCTGGCTGCGTGGCTTGAAGACCACCTACTACCTGCGCACCACCAGCGCCACCTACACCGAGAAAGCCACGGTGGCGCCTGGCGCGCTGAACGCCGTCTCGATGTCGGGTTCAGTGGCGGGCAGCGTGGCCACCACCTCCTCCAGCGAACCCGCGACCGACATCAAGTTCTGCTCGATCGACAACCCGGACTGCGAGGCCTGCCAGTGACGCCCAGCCGTGCGGCGTGTTGGTTGCTGTCTGACCTGATGCGCAGCACGGCAACGCGGCTTCGCCACACCCTGTCGATGCGCTGCTGCAACAACGAGAACGGCGCCATGTCAACCAGTGCTTGGTGTTCGCGCACAACACTCAGATAATTCACCGCTACAGGAATCTACGCACATGCTGGTCTGGGAAGACGACGCCAAGAGCCATTCGAATCACGCGCCTCGCGCCGCTGCTGCAGCGGTGCCGCCGACCCATCTTCAAGAACCCGCCCGGGCGGTGCAGGCCCGGGTCGCGACCGCAACGCCTTCCCCTTCTTCGCTGCCGACGCCGGCTGCCTCCCGCACGGCCGAGCCCGTCTCCACTCGCCGCGTCAATGCCGCCGACAAGCGCATCATCAACGGCCAGACCGACGTCAACCAGCTGGTGCCCTTCAAGTACAAGTGGGCCTGGGAGAAGTACCTCTCCAGTTGCGCCAATCATTGGATGCCCAACGAGGTCAACATGTCGCGCGACATCGCGACCTGGAAGGATCCGAACGGCCTGACCGACGACGAGCGCCGCATCATCAAGCGCAACCTCGGCTTCTTCGTCACCGCCGATTCGCTGGCCGCCAACAACATCGTGCTGGGTACCTACCGCCACATCACGGCGCCCGAATGCCGACAGTTCATGCTGAGGCAGGCCTTCGAAGAAGCCATCCACACCCACGCCTACCAGTACATCGTCGAATCACTGGGCCTGGACGAAGGCGAGATCTTCAACGCGTACCACGAGATCCCTTCGATCCGCGACAAGGACGAGTTCCTGATCCCGTTCATCGACGCGATCATGGATCCGCTTTTCCGCACCGGCACGCCCGAAGCCGACCAGACCCTGTTGAAGAGCCTGATCGTCTTCGCCTGCCTGATGGAAGGCCTGTTCTTCTATGTCGGCTTCACGCAGATCCTGGCCATGGGCCGCCAGAACAAGATGACCGGCGCCGCCGAGCAGTACCAGTACATCCTGCGCGACGAGTCCATGCACTGCAACTTCGGCATCGACCTGATCAACCAGATCAAGCTCGAGAACCCGTTGCTGTGGACCCCCGGCTTCAAGGCCGAGATCAAGGCCTTGTTCGAGAAGGCCGTCGAACTGGAATACCGCTACGCCGAAGACACCATGCCGCGCGGCGTGCTCGGCCTCAACGCTTCCATGTTCAAGGGCTATCTGCGCTACATCGCCAACCGGCGCGCCACGCAGATCGGGTTGGACGCACTGTTTCCGAACGAGGAGAACCCCTTCCCCTGGATGAGCGAGATGATCGATCTGAAGAAGGAACGCAACTTCTTCGAGACGCGTGTCATCGATTACCAGACCGGAGGCGCACTGGCGTGGGATTGATGACGCATCACGCCCCAAGCGCCCCACGTCAGCCCGGCCACCAAAGTGCCCCTGGCGGTACGGTGGCGACCGGGCTGTACTGAGAGATCAAGAATGGCGAACCAAAGCCGGCACCAGACCGACCTGAGGCTGAGTTCGCGACCCCGTTCACCGCACTGGGGCAACCGCTGCAGCACGTACGCGCTTCAGCAGACCATCGGGCGGTGGATCTCCGTTCTGCGACAAGCAGACCGGAGCCTTTTGTAACTTGATCAAGGAGATCGTTATGGCAACTGCGAAGAAGGCCGCTCCGGCCAAGAAGGCCGCCGCCAAGAAGGCTGCCCCGAAGAAGGCCGCTCCGGCCAAGAAGGCCGCCGCCAAGAAGGCTGCGCCGAAGAAGGCCGCTCCGGCCAAGAAGGCCGCCCCGGCCAAGAAGGCGGCGCCGGCGAAGAAGGCTGCAGCGAAGAAGGCCGCTCCGGCCAAGAAGGCCGCGCCGAAGAAGGCTGCGCCCGCGAAGAAGGCTGCGCCGAAGAAGGCGGCTGCGAAGAAGCCTGCAACGAAGAAGCCAGCCGCGAAGAAGGCTGCAAAGAAGCCTGCGCCTGCAACCCCCGCTGCCCCTGCAGCCCCTGCTGTTGCTGCCGCACCGGCGAAGACTACGCTGAATCCAGCCGCCGCTTGGCCATTCCCTACCGGGAACAAGCCCTGACCGGAAGGAGGACCGGTGTGCTCGAAGTCGCACACATGTCTTGAACCCTCCAAAGGCCCAGCGACGCTGGGCCTTTTTTCTATTGCTCAGAAAAACCACGAAAGAGATCTGCGTGAATATCGCATTGAAAGACCTGTACCTTTGAGTTGCACGGAATCTTCGTTCCATCGATGATCGTCAAGTACAAATTCTATGAGTCAACTTCTACTGAAGATTGATACCGAATTGCGCTCCACAGTTACGCCTTCGGATCGAGGCAAACTGTTGGCACGAAAATCTGCGTACCTTGCTCGCATCGGAAAGTTTGAAGATTCCAAGTCAATTGTGTACGAGCTTCGCAAGGACTTCGGAAGCAATCGAAGCAGCAATGTGACAGTTTGGATTATGCTGACAGAAGGCATAATTCACTACTACGAAAACCTAAGCTCCGAAGCACATGATCGCATTGCCAGGGCTCAATTGTTAAGCGCGTCAATCGGAGACCAGGAACTTGCTGCAACAACATCGGCGTGGCGGGCTCACCTAGAGTTTGAACGTTCCGATTTTCGGGCAATGGCTGCATCTATCGAATCAGCGTTCAAGTTCATGACGATTGAGAACTTGGCAGCTCAAACGCGCGTGTCCATGGTGCTCTCAGACTGCCACTTTCTTTGCGGAGATCGAGCAGGTGGCCAAAAGTGGTTCTTGCGTAGCAGGGACACAGCGCTGAAGGAAGGTGACCAAGCGAGCATAGAGGCACTTCTCTATAACAAGGCAGCCTTCGCTCTCGCGTGGCTGCGGTCTCAACGCTGCTTTGGTCCAATCGCATCTGACCAACTGTCTCTCTTGCGTCTTGAATTGGCCTCCGCAAGAAACTTGCAGGATATGGCTGGCATCAACGCACTCAGCCACGTTGTTCATCTGTGTGAAGCTCGACTCTTGTTGCTGGAAGAAAAATACGAAGAAGGAATCTCAAAGCTCCAATCTGTTCGAAATGCCGCACCATATGGAGAGTACAATTTCAATCAATCCTTGATTGATCTCGAGATTGAATACTGCAGGCATCGACTTAATCCAAACGAGGCGAAATCATTGGAACCGAGATGGGATTTTGATGCACTTGACATTGACGAACAAATGATTGCCGCCTGGATGGCCAGCGAGATCTACTCAGACTCCACTAAGGCCAGTGACGCAGAAAAGATCGGCAGCCGACTCAGCGAAAAGAAGATGGGCTACTCCAGAACTTTGACTGAATTGCGATCAATACTGAGCACATTTGCCGATGCTTAGTCGAGGCAGTACCGGATCCCGCATTTGAATGTCGAAAGCCATTGGCGACTAGTTAGAAGGTTTGCATGATCGCAATCGTAATGGGCTCCTCCAGCGACTGGGAAACCCTTCGCCACGCTGCGGAAGTGCTCGACCAGTTCCGGATTCCCTACGACAAGCGCGTGTTGTCGGCGCATCGCATGCCTGACGAAATGTTCGCCTATGCCGAACAGGCTGCCGGGCGTGGCATTCGAGCCATCATCGCCGGTGCGGGCGGTGCGGCGCACCTGCCGGGCATGCTGGCCGCCAAGACGCTGGTACCGGTGCTCGGTGTGCCGGTGGCCAGCAAGCACCTGAACGGGGTCGACTCGCTGTACGCCATCGTCCAGATGCCCAAGGGCATTCCGGTGGCTACGTTTGCCATCGGGGCCGCGGGGGCCGCGAACGCGGCGCTGTTTGCGGTGGCCATGCTGGCGGTTGGTGACGCCGCCTTGCGCGAACAGCTGGCGGACTTCCGTGCCCGCCAGACGGCCGCAGCCCGGGCGATGACGCAGGATCTGAAGTGACGGAGGCGGAGTCCATCGTATCCCGCCCCGCCGATGGGCGCTCCGCTACTCTGGGCGTTCTGGGTGGCGGCCAGCTGGGCCGCATGTTCGTGCATGCAGCACAGGTCCATGGCTATCGGGTCGTGGTGCTGGAACCCGATGCCGGCAGCCCGGCCGGTGCCGCTGCGGATCTGCACCTGCTTGCGCCCTACACCGACCAGGACTCGCTGGCCAGCCTGACCCGCCGTTGCAGCGCCGTCACGACCGAGTTCGAGAACGTGCCCGCCGGCGCTTTGCGCCAATTGATGACCGCCTGTGTCGTGTCACCCCCGGCCGATGCGGTGGAGGTCTGCCAGCATCGTGCTCGCGAGAAGCAGTTGTTCGCCGAGGCCGGTGTACCCTGCGCGCCGTTTGCCCTGGTCGACTCCGCGGCCGCCGCACGGGACCCTGCGCTGGTTGCACTGCTGCCGGGCATCCTCAAGACCGCCAGTCTGGGCTACGACGGCAAAGGCCAGGCCGTGGTGGCCTCGCCAGCCGAACTGGCAGCGGCCTTCGCCGCGCTGGGCGGTGTGGCCTGTGTGCTGGAAAAGCGCCTGGAGCTGGCCCACGAGATCAGCGTCATCGTCGCGCGGGGCGGGGATGGGCGGTGGGTGCACCTGCCGGTGCAGCAGAACCTGCACCGCGCCGGCATCCTGGCCGTCACCCAGGTGCCGGCGCCGGACGTGCCGGCGGATCTGGCACAGCAGGCCGTGGCACTGGCCGGCCGCCTGGCCCAGGCGCTGCACTACGTGGGCGTGCTTTGTGTGGAGTTCTTCGTGCTCGCCGACGGCGGCCTGGTGGCCAACGAGATGGCGCCCCGGCCGCACAACTCCGGGCACTACAGCATCGACGCCTGCGACCTGTCGCAGTTCGACCTGCAGGTGCGCACGCTGGCGGGCCTGCCGCTGGTACAGCCGCGCCAGCACTCGGCGGCGGTGATGCTCAACCTGCTGGGCGATCTTTGGCGGCCCGAAGCGCCCGGGCGTACGGGCGCGCCGGACTGGGCTGCGGTGCTTGCCCTGCCGGGCACGCATCTGCATCTGTACGGCAAGGCCGAGCCGCGCCCCGGGCGCAAGATGGGCCACCTCACGATCACCGCTGCCAGCCCCGCTGCAGCGCGGTCGGTGGCCCTGCAGGCGGCGGCGCTGCTGGGCCTGCCGGCCTTCTGATAGCCCCCCGGGACAGCGCATGCCCATCGTCGACGGTCAGGACCCGGCCGCTCTCCAGCACGCGGCGGAACAACTCGCGGCCGGCCACCTCGTGGCCTTTGCCACCGAAACCGTCTACGGCCTGGGCGCACGGGCCGACGACGAGGCCGCCGTGGCTCGCATCTTCGCCGCCAAGGGCCGCCCCGCCGACCATCCGCTGATCGTGCACCTGGCCGACGTGCGTGCGGTCGATCTGTTCAGCGACACGATCTCGGCTGGCGCCCACCGTCTGATGGCCGCCTACTGGCCAGGGCCCCTGACGCTGATCCTGCCGCGTCGGTCCGGGCTGGCTGCTGCTGCCGCCGGTGGGCAGGACAGCATCGGCCTGCGCATGCCGGCCCACCCCGTGGCACACGCCCTGCTGCAGCATGCCGCCCGCCTGGGCGTGCCGGGTGTGGCCGCCCCCAGTGCCAACCGTTTCGGCCGCGTCAGCCCCACCACGGCCGCCCATGTGGCCGCCGAGTTCGGTCCGGACCTGCTGGTGCTGGATGGGGGCGCCTGCCCGGTGGGCATCGAATCGGCCATCGTGGACTGCACGCGCGAGCAGCCTGCCTTGTTGCGCCCGGGCCAGTTGTCACGCCGCCAGATCGAGCAGGTGCTGGGCCAGCCGCTGGCCGCGCCGGACAAAGCTTCGCCCCGCGCCTCCGGCACGCTAGCATCGCATTACGCGCCGCAGGCACAACTGCAGCTGCTGGGCACACCGACCCTGCGCCGGCGGCTGGCCGGGGTACCGCCAGGGCCGGGCCAGAGGGTCGCGGTATATTCCCGGCTCGCGCCCGCAGCCGGGCAAGGCTGGATCTGGCGTCGGATGCCCTCGCAGGCAGCTGCCACGGCCCACGAGTTGTTCGCGGTCTTGCGTGAACTGGATGCGGCCGGTGTCGGCACCATCTGGGTCGAGCAGCCACCGCCGGACCCCGACTGGGACGGCGTGCGTGACCGGCTCCAGCGCGCCGCAGCCTGAAGCCGCGGCCTCTTCGGCGGCAGCACCGCCAACCCCGTTTTCGGAGCACAGATGATCTTCAGCAGCAAGGCCACCCCACGTTGGCAACAAGCGGTGGCGGGCCTGTTGTGCGCGGCCAGCCTCTTGGTGCTGGTGTCCTGCGGCGGCAGCACGACGCAGTACGAGACCTTCCGCCCAGGCCGCGTGCTGGCCTTCGGCGACGATGCCAGCGTGCTCACGCCGTCCGGCCAGCGCTATGGCGTCAACGGCCTGAACGCCGACACGAACCAGGTCGATTGCACCCAGTTCCCGCTGTGGATCCAGTCGGTGGCGGGTCTCTACGGCTTCACCTTCGCGCAGTGCAATCCGACCAGCGCCTTCGACCCCAAGGCCCGCACCTACGCCACCGTGGGTGCCAAGGTGACCGATGTGGCCGCCCAGGTGGAAGCCCAGGTGGCCGCCGGCGGCTTCCGTGACAACGACCTCGCGCTGGTGCTGGCCGGTACCAACGACGTGCTCGATCTGTACGGCCAGTACCCGCTGCGGCCGGAAGCCAGCCTGCTGGAAGACGCCCGCGAACGCGGCCGCCGGATGGCGCAAGTGGTCAACCGACTGGTCGATCTCGGCGCCAAGGTGATCGTGTCCAACCTGCCGGACATGGGCCTATCCCCGTACGCCGCTCAGCAGGCGGCCGCCAATCCCGACATCGACCGCGCCGCGATGATCAGCCGCATCACTGCCGCCTTCAACGAACAGCTTGGCGCCAACGTCCTGCTGGATGGACGCTACGTGGGCCTGATGCAGACCGACTTGCGCGTCCAGGCGGCGAACCGCTCGCCCGGCAGCGTCGGGCTGACCAACGCCACCGAGGTGGCGTGCACGGTGGCCCTGCCCAACTGCACCACGGCCACGCTGGTCACCGGTGCCTCCGCCGAGCAGTACCTGTGGGCCGACGCCACCCGGCTGGCCCCCGGTGGCCAGAACCTGCTGGCCTCGCTGGCCGTCCTGCGCGCCCAGCGCAACCCGTTCTGACCCCATCGCGGGGGGCGGCGGGGGTCAGACGCGGCGCCGGTTGCGCCGGTCAACCACGATCTTCGTCGCGAGAATGACGCTGGCCAACGCCAGCGTCACGGCATTGGCCAGCACGATGGGCCACTCGCGCAGGATCAGGCCGTAGACCATCCACAGCGCCACGCCCAGCGTGAACGCGCCGTACATGCCCAGCGAGATGCCGCTCACATCGCGCGTGCGCAGCGTCAGCAGCGCCTGCGGCACGAAGCTGCCGGTGGTCAGCACGGCGGCCAGCAGGCCCAGGGTGTCTTGCAGGTTCATGGTGCTCGCGGGTTGGAGTTGGCGTGCCGGGGCGTGTCGCGCAGCGACCATTGCACCAGTGCATCCAGCGCCGGCCGCGCGGCAACGGCCTGGGGGTGGTTGACGATGGCCACCAGCACCAGCCGGCGCCCGCTGTTGGTCAGCACGTAGCCCGCCACCGCCGCCACGTCGCGCAGGGTGCCGGTCTTCAGGTGAGCCCTTCCGGCGGCGGCGCGTGAGCGCCGCATCGTGCCGTCCAGCCCCGAGATCGGCAGCGACGACATCAACTCGCTCATCACGGGGCTGTCGTAGCTCTGTAGCAGCAGCCGGGCCAGGCGCAGCGCGCTGATGCGCGTCTCGCGCGACAGGCCCGATCCGTTGTCGATCACGACTTCGTCACCCAGTTCGCCGGTGCGGGCCACCAGCCAGCGCCGCAGCGTCTCGCGCGCGCCGGCCGGCGTCGCCGGTTCGCCGGGCTGGGCCTGAGCGGCCAATGTGAGGAAGAGCTGCTGCGCCATCACGTTGTTGCTGAACTTGTTGACGTCGCGCACGATTTCGGTCAGCGCCAGCGAAGGCATCTCGAAGCTCGGC
>DAORNK010000072.1:0-15015 GCA_035440985.1 Rubrivivax sp.
AGCGCCGCACGGCCATCGAGCGCCACGAAGCCATCGCCCAGTTGCTGACGCACGGCTTCGAGGGGCTGCGACAAGCCCTGCGTGGCGTGAGCGACGTGGAACGCATCGCTTCGCGCGTGGCCCTGCGCCAGGTGCGCCCGCGCGAACTCTCCGGCCTGCGCGGCACGCTGGCCGCCCTGCCCGCACTGAGCGACCTGGCGCCGCGTGGCGCGCCACTGCTGGACGATGCGCACCAGGCCCTGGTGCCAGATGCGCAACTGGCCCAGACGCTGCTGGCCATCGCCGAAGAGCCCGCGCTGCTGCTGCGCGACGGGGGTGTCATCGCGGCGGGCGTGGATGCCGAGCTGGATGACCTGCGTGGCATCAACCAGAACTGCGATGCCTACCTGCTGGCGCTGGAAGCGCGTGAACGTGCCCGCACCAATATTCCGAACCTGCGCGTGCAGTTCAACAAGGTGCACGGCTTCTACATCGAGGTGACGGGTTCACACCTGGACAAGGTGCCCGCCGAGTACCAGCGCCGCCAGACCCTGAAAAACGCCGAGCGCTACATCACGCCCGAACTCAAGGCCTTTGAAGACAAGGCCCTGTCGGCGCAGGAGCGGGCCTTGGCGCGCGAGAAGTGGCTCTACGAACAAGTGCTGGACCAGCTGCAACAACACCTGCCTGCACTGCAGGCGCTGGCCCGCGCACTGGCCACACTGGACGCACTGGCCGCATTGGCCGAGCGCGCGGCCACACTCGACTGGTGCCAGCCCGAATTCGTGCCCTACCCCTGCATCACCATCGAAGCCGGCCGCCACCCGGTGGTGCAAGCCCGCCTGGCCGAGACGGGCGGTGGCAACTTCATCGCCAACCATTGCCGGCTGGATGCCAGGACGCGCATGCTGGTGATCACCGGGCCCAACATGGGCGGCAAGAGCACCTTCATGCGCCAGGTGGCCCTGATCGTGCTGCTGGCCGCGATGGGGTCCTACGTGCCGGCCACGGCCTGCCGGCTGGGGCCGATCGACGCCATCCACACACGCATCGGCGCGGCCGACGACCTGGCCAACGCGCAGTCGACCTTCATGGTGGAGATGACCGAAGCGGCGGCCATCGTGCACGCCGCCACCGAACAGAGCCTGGTGCTGATGGACGAGATCGGCCGCGGCACCAGCACCTTCGACGGCCTGGCGCTGGCCGGCGCCATCGCCAGCCAGCTGCACGACCGCAACCGGAGCTTCACGCTGTTTGCGACGCACTACTTCGAGTTGACCGAGTTCCCGAAGAAGCACGAGCGTGCCATCAACCTGCATGTGGGCGCGGTGGAAAGCGGGCACGACATCGTCTTCCTGCACCAGATCGAACCCGGCCCGGCCAGCCGCAGCTACGGCGTGCAGGTGGCCCGGCTGGCGGGCATGCCCGCCGCGCTGATCCGCCAGGCGCGTGCCACGCTGGAGGCGCTGGAGGCGAAGGCCGAAGCGGGCCAGGCCCAGGTCGATCTGTTCGCACCGCCACCCGCAGCGCCGGCCAGGGAGCCCTCGATGCTGGAAGGCGCATTGGCCGGCATCGACCCGGATCGCCTGAGCCCGCGCGAAGCGCTGGAGGCGCTGTACCGCCTGCGCGCCCTGCTGCCACCATCGGCAGGCAATGCCTGAGGCGAAAAAAATCCCGACGGGTTGAGCGCCGGGATCAGTGGTTCGGGGCCTTCGCGGACCCCCGACTTCGGCTTTACAGCTTGTAGTTCACGCCAAACAGGTACTGGCGGCCGAAGTAGCTGATGAAGTTGGGCAGGTAGGCGCCCATGTCGGCGGCACCGTGATTCGGCGTCTTGTAGGTGACGGCCACCTCGTCGGTGACGTTGTTGACCTGCAGCAGCAGCGACAGACCCTTGAGCGGCCCGGTCTCGAAGGCGTAGCCGAGTTGCAGGTCGACCAGCTTCTCCGAAGGGCGGCGGCGGAAGACCGGCGCAAAGGCCCAATCGCGCTCCATCGCCACATAGGCCGAGCGGTAGCGCTGGCTGATGCGGGCGGAGATGCCGTCACGCTCATAGTAGGCCGTGACGTTGTTGGATTGGCCCGAAGAGCCATCGAAGGTGACATCGTCGCCGTTGTTGTTCTTCAGCGAGGTGTGCAGCTTGCTGGCGCTGACCACCAGGCCGATGCCGTCCAGCGACTTGCTGAACAGCCCCCCGTCCAACGACATCGCCGCTTCGATGCCGCTCATCGAGCCGGCCTTGCCATTGGCCAGGCCGGTGGCAAAGCCATACGGCGAGATCGGCGTCACACCCGAGTAGTTGGGGAAGCCCGAGAAGTCACGCAGCACCTTCTCGTTGTAGATCGTGGTGGTCAGCCGCTTGTGGTAGCCGGCCAGCGAGACATAGCTGCGCTTGCCCATGAACTTGGCCACTTCCAGGTCGGTCGCCAGCGCGCGCCACGGCTCCAGGCCCGGGTTGCCCGAATTGCCGGCACCCCAGACGGGCGGCTTGGCCTGCACATCCACCGCCGGTGCCGAGGCACCGGCCCGCATGTCGTTCATCTCCGGCCGCGCCAGGGTCTTGGCCAGGCCGAAGCGGATCATCGTCGCGCCGGGCAGCTCCAGCTTGAGGTTCAGGCTGGGCAGGTAGTCCCAGTAGCTGGTGCCGCCGGTGACGGCATACAGATCCTTCAGGTCGGGCGCCTTGTTGTTGCCCAGCCAGACCCAGCCTTCGGCGTTCTGCTTGGTGCGGATGGCCTGCAGGCCCAGGTTGCCGGTCAGCGGCAGGCCCAGCACTTCGGTGTCGATGCCCAGCTTGGCGTACAGCGTGGAGACCTTCTCGTGGATGGCCGAGTCGTTGCTGGCCTTGTTCCAGTACACGGCCTGCTCGACCAGGGCGCCACCGGCCACCAGGGCCGGCACGTCCAGCCCCACCACGCCCGGGATGCCGGCCAGCGTCATCGGCGTGACGCCGGTGACCGCGTAGCCCGGGATGTCGCGCATCAGCTGACCGCTGGCGTTGGCGGGCAGGTTCAGGCGGACCTCGTTCTTCTGGATCTTCTTGTCGCGCTGCGCGTAGTTGACGCCGAAGTCCAGCTTGCTGAACAGGCCGCTGTCGAAGGTGTACTTGCCGGCCAGGCGCACCGACTTGATCTCGTCGGTGATGTGCGGCTTGCGGATGTTGCCGGCGAAGCCGGGGTCCTCGTCGTCGGGCACCCAGTTGAACGGGTCGCCCATCTTCATCACCGAGGTGTTGGTGAAGTCCTGCGAGGGCACGAAGGTGGCCACGCCGTCACGCACCGGCACATTGAAGTTGTAGGTGCCCAGGGTCCAGTTGCCGTTGGCGTACGGAGCGGTGAAGTTCTCGTAGTAGAGCTCGTCGCGCGTGTCCTTGGACATGCTCACGTCCAGTTCGGCAGCCCAGTTCTTGCCCAGCTTGTAGGTGGTGTTCCAGCCCGCCGCCTTGATGTCGTCCTTGCGCTTGGTCTCGAAGTTCTGCAGCACCGAAGGCATCTGGCTGAAGGTGCCGCTGGTGATGACGGTGTTCTGGCCGACTTCGGTGGTCCTGGCGTTGTTGATCACCGGCGAACGATCGGCGCCGTCCCACATGGCCCAGGTCTGGACCATGAACTTGCGGCCGACCTCACGCGTGTCGAACTTGCTGTAGTACAGGTCCAGGCGCGAAGCCAGATCCTTGTTGGGCTTGTACTCGAGCACCGCCATCAGGCCGTCGCGGGTGTTCTTCTTGGTCGCCGCGGTGGCTTCCAGGCCCATGGGCATCAGGGCCGAGGCGTTGCCATTCGTCGCCTTGGGCAGGTTGCCGCCAACGCGTGCGCCCCAGTCGATCCACTGCTGGTCCATGCCCGCGAAGTCCCACAGCTGGAACTGCTTGAGCTGGGTGGCCGAGTTCAGCCGCGCGTAGCCCAGGGCCACGCCGATGGTGCGGTCGGCGAATTGGTCGACATAGGATATGCTGAAGCGCGAACCGGTGGCGGGCGCCACGCCCGGCACCATGGTGCCGTTGGAGTTGCGCTCGCCACGCAGGTTGACGGCGATCTGGCGTGTGCCCAGGTCCAGCGGGCGGATGGTCTGCACGTCCATCGTGCCCGACAGGCCTTGGCCGGCCAACGTGGCTTCGGGTGTCTTGTAGACGGTGACAGCGCCGACCAGCTCGGACGGGAACTGGTCGAACTCCACCGCGCGGCCGTCGTTGGAACTGACGATTTCGCGGCCGTTCATCAGCACGCCCGCGAAGGTGGGTGACAGACCCCGGATCGAGATCAACGACGTACGGCCGTCCGGCCCGCGCTGGCCCGTCAGGCCGGGCAGCCGCGACAAGGCTTCGGCGATGCTGCTGTCCGGCAGCTTGCCCAGGTCTTCGGCCGCAATGGCCTCGACGATGGAATCCGAATTGCGCTTGGTGGCGATGGAACTCTCGATGCTCTGGCGGATACCCGTGATCACCACGGTCTGGCTCGCATCGGCAGCCGGCGCTTGTTGCGCCTGTGCAACGCCGGTCACCAGCAGGAGGCTGGAGCAGGCAGCGGCAATGGGGTGGCGGCGCAGAGGTGCGCTGTGTCGAACACGGATGGACATGAGACGAGTCTCCTCGAGTTGTTTCAGGCGTAGGGCGGACAGCGAAACTCCGGGGCGGGCCGGGTGGATCCAGCGGTCATCCGGCGGCGCAGCGATTCTTAGCGAGGAACGAGTCTCGTTAATTGAACGTTAACCCTATGTCGAAGTCACCGCGTAGCTCATAAGGAAACGTTAAGAAAGCGCCAGCAGGCTTGCCGGCAGGCGTCGGGGTCGCAAATCCGCCTGCTACGCTTGGCCTCCTTCAACCCCGACCCATCCCCCATGACCTACTGTGTGGGCATCAGGCTCAACGCCGGCCTCGTCTTCCTGTCCGATTCCCGAACCAATGCCGGCCTGGACGCGATCAGCACCTTTCGCAAGATGATGATTTACGAGAAGCCCGGCGACCGCTTCATGGTCATGCTGTCGGCCGGCAACCTGAGCATCAGCCAGAGCGTGCGCGAACTGCTGCAGGTGGAGAAGCTCGACACCGGCGACGGCGAGCCGCTGACCATCTGGAACGCCACCAGCATGTTCGACGCGGCGCGGGTACTGGGTGCCACGGTCCGCCGGGTCTACCAGCAGGACGGGCCCTCGCTGAAGGCCAGCGGCGTCGACTTCAACGCCAGCATGATCTTCGGCGGCCAGATCAAGGGCGAGGCCATGCGCCTGTTCCTGGTCTACTCGGCCGGCAACTTCATCGAAGCCACGCGCGAGACCTGCTTCTTCCAGGTTGGCGAAAGCAAGTACGGCAAACCCATCCTGGACCGCGTGCTGACCCCGGCCACCCAGCTTGACGAGGCCGCCAAGTGCGCCCTGGTGTCGATGGACAGCACGCTCAAGTCCAACCTCAGCGTGGGCTTGCCGCTGGACCTGCTGGTCTATCGCAATGGAAGCCTGCAATCCGACGAGCATGTCTGCATCGACGAACACAACCCTTACTTCAGGATGATCCACACCACCTGGGGCCAGCGGTTGCGCGAGGTGTTCGAAGGCATCGACGACCCGCGCTGGGATGGCGGCGACGCTGTCCACCCACTGATGATCGAACGTGGACAGTTCGAGCCCATGCGCAAGATCACGCACCCGGGGGAACGCATCGTCTGATCGACCTCGCGCGGCCGGCGGCCGCGACTGGACCGGGCATGTCAGCCACCATCATCTTCAGCCACGCCAACGGCTTCCCGGCCGGCACCTATCGGCTGCTCTTCGACGCCTGGCGGGCTGCGGGGCACCCCGTCGCAGCCATCGAGCGCTTCGGCCACGACCCGCACTACCCCGTCAGCAGCAACTGGCCGCGCCTGCGCGACCAGCTGGTCGACTTCATCCAGGCGCAAGGCGGTGGGGCCGCTGTCCACCTGGTGGGGCATTCGCTGGGTGGCTTCCTGAGCCTGCTGGCGGCCAGCCGTGTGCCGGCCCTGGCGCGCAGCGTGGTGCTCATCGATTCACCATTGGTCGCTGGCTGGCGCGCGCGCGGGCTGCAACTGGCCAAGCTGACCGGCCTGATGGCGCGCGTTTCACCCGGTCGCGTCTCCGCCAGGCGGCGCTGGCAGTGGCCCAGCCCAGAAGCCGCCTGGGCGCATTTCGCGGGCAAGAGCAACTTCGCGCGCTGGGACGAGCGTGTGCTGCACGACTACGTCCGCTGCGGCACCGAACCCGACCCCACCGCCAGCACGCCCGGCGGCGTGCGCCTGAGTTTCGACCGCGAGGTTGAAACCCGCCTGTACAACACCCTGCCGCACCACATGGGCGCCTTGCTGCGCAAACATCCCCTGCGGTGCCCGGTGGGCTTTGTCGGCGGCACGCACTCGGTCGAACTGCGCCAGGCAGGCCTGGCGGCCACGCAGGCGCTGACACGCGGCCGTGTGGTCTGGGTCGAAGGCTCGCACCTGGTGCCGATGGAAAGGCCCGAGCGCGTTGCGCAGGCGGTGCTGGAACTGCTGGGCTGAAGTCAGAGCAGGGCCTCGAATCGCCCCAGCCGCACGGCCGTCGCGCCGGGCTTCAGGTTCTTGGTGCCTGGCATCACCAGCACGGTGTCGTCATAGGGTGTCAGCCAGACCCGTTGCCCATCCCGTGCCAGCGGCGTGCCGGCCTTCGGGATGACGGCCAGTCCCTGCGTCGGCAGCAGGAAGTGGAAGTCGCTCGAGCTGGCCACCACGGCTTCGGTCACGCGGATCAGTCGCTGCGCCGGCGGCAGTGGCCGACGCACGTGTGCCGCGACCCAGTTCGCGTCGGCCACGCCGGCCAGGCCCAGGAAGCGCACCAGCGTGTCGATGGCCACATCGGCTGCTCCACGCTCCCAGTGCTGGCCGCATTCCATCAGCAAGGCCCGTTTGGGGCTGGCCGGATCGCCGAAACCGCCGCGCTCCACCATCCGCAGGCCCGCCGGGTGGCCGGTGTCGATCAGCAAATCGGCGGGGGTGCCCAGCGCGCGGGCGAAGGCCGCGTTCTTGTCGACCGTGCCACAGACCATCAGCGGCACGCAGGGCTCGCTCATGCTGTGCAAGTCCAGCAGCAGCTCGGCTTCGTCCACGAAGGGCCGCAACTCGCGGGCGCGGCGCAGCTCGACGCTGTCGCGCGGGCCCAGCAGCTGATCGTCGCCCCAGACCCGGTTGAGGTCCTCGTCCACGCAACGTGACGGGAAGGGGTCGGCCGGGTCGAAGCACGCATAGGCCGCGACGTTGGCAAAGGCCAGCGTCACGCAGCCGGCCCGCGGCTGCCACGCCTGGCGCAACAGCCAGTCCAGCGCAATCGCGCCACAGATCTCGTTGCCGTGCGTCAAGGCCTGCACCAGCACGCGCGCGCCCGCCCGGCCCGAATCCAGGCGATGGACCCAGTCCACACCGGTGTTGCCCTGGCGCCAGGGGCCGATGTCGGGCGCGCCGAGTTCGACAGGGGGCAGGTCTTCAGACATGGCCGGCCTGGGGAGCGAACCGCTCGAGGACGGCGTCGATCAGTTGCATCAGATGCGTCTGCAAGGTGGCAAAGCCCGCTGTCTTGCGCAGCGTGGTGGTGTCCATGTACAGGCGCTTGTTGACCTCCAGCTGCAGGCTGTGCCGGCCCGCCGCGGGGTCGGCATAGGCGCGCACCAGTTCCACCCCCTTGAACGGGTCGTTGACCCGCACGTCGTAGCCCAGGGCGGCCAGATGCGCGCGCACAAAGGCGGTGAATTCGGGCGCGCAGGTGGTGCCGTCGCGATCACCCAGCACGATGTCGGCGCGTGGCAGGTCCTTGGTCCCCTCGATCTGCACCGTGGTGTTGGGCCCCATCGAGTGGCAGTTGATGTGGTACACGCAGCCGAAGCGGGCGTGCGCCGCATCCAGCAGTGTCTGCAGCTGGCGGTGATAAGGCCGGTGGTATTGGTCGATGCGATGACGCACGGCGCCGGCACTGAGGCGCCGGTCGTAGATGGGTCGGTCCTCGTCCAGCGTGCGCCAGACCAGGCTCTTGCCTATGCTCCCCTTGCCGCTGGGGCGATGCTCATGCGGCCAGGCTTCGTCCAGCAGATCCAGGTCCACGTCACCCGCATGCCGGTTGGCGTCCAGATAGGTGCGCGGGAACAACGCGGCCAGCAGCGGCACGCCCCTTGCTGTGGCCGGCAGGTACAGCTCGTCGATGAAGCAGTCCTCGCCTTCCCGCAATTCTTCCAGCGTGCGCACCGAGTCGAAGTCGGGTGGCATCTGCTGCCCGCTGTGCGGCGAATCGAGCACCAGAGGCCGCAGGTCGGTTTGCGGCTCGTGGACGATCAGGACGGACTCATTCATCCCTGCAAGTATGGCCCGCCGCCCCATGGGGGCGAACCCGATGGCCGAGCCCCCAGGAGACGCTAGCATCCCCCGTTGTCTGCGCCAAATTGGTGCCATTTGGACCTTGTTTGCCTGCCCGGAGAAACCCCATGCTCGAACGTGAATTGCGCCAGAAGATCGAAGAAGTCCGCAACGGCACCCTGCCCCGTCGCAGCTTCATCCAGCAGATGGTGGGCCTTGGCCTGACGGCGCCGATGGCATCGATGATGCTGATGCACGAAGGCATCGCCCAGACCACGACGACGATTCCCTACAAGGGCACCAGGCGCGGCGGTGGCGGCGTGCTCAAGCTGATCTGGTGGCAGGGCGCCGTTCACCTCAATCCGCACTTCGCGGGCGGCACCAAGGAGCAGGACGCCACGCGCATCTTCTACGAGCCGCTGGCCAGCTGGGACACCGAGGGCAACCTGATCCCGGCGCTCGCGGCCGAGATCCCCAGCAAGGCCAATGGCGGCCTGCCCGACGGCCGGACCGTGATCTGGAAGCTGAAGAAGGGCGTCACTTGGCACGACGGCAAGCCCTTCACGGCCGACGACGTGCTGTTCACCGCGGCCTACGCCGGCGACCCCGCTTCCTCCACGGTGACGGTGGCCACCTACAAGGACCTGAAGGTGGAGAAGATCGATTCGCACACGGTGCGCGTGATCTACCCCAAGCCGACGCCGTTCTGGGCCGAAGCACTGACGGGCAGCTTCGGCATGATCCTGCCCAAGCATGTGTTCGAGCCCTTCATCGGCGCCAAATCGCGCGAGAACCCGGCCAACGTCAAGCCGGTCGGCACCGGGCCCTACAAGTTCGTCGATTTCAAGCCGGGCGACATGATCCGCGCCGACGCCAACCCCAACTACCACGTGCCCAACCAGCCCTTCTTCGACGCGCTGGAACTCAAGGGTGGCGGCGACGCCCTGAGCGCCGCGCGCGCGGTGCTGCAGACCGGTGAATTCGACTTTGCCTGGAACCTGGCCGTCGAGGACGAAATCCTCAAGCGCATGGAAGCCGCCGGCAAGGGCAAGCTGGCCTTCCTGGTGGGCAGCGACATCGAGTTCATCTCCCTCAACGTCACCGACCCCTGGAACGAAGTCGAGGGCGAGCGCGGCCACAAGAACAGCAAGCACCCGGCCTTCACCGACAAGGCGGTGCGCGAGGCGATGACCATGCTGGTCGACCGCAAGGGCGTGCAGGACTTCATCTACGGCCGCGGCGGCATCGCCACCAGCAACTTCCTGAACAACCCGCCACGCTACCGCAGCCCCAACACCAAGTACGAGTTCAACATCGACAAGGCCAACCAGGTGCTGGAGGCCGCGGGCTGGAAGAAGGGTGCCGACGGCATCCGCGCCAAGGGCAACGTGAAGCTCAAGTTCGTTTTCCAGACCAGCGTGAGCCAGCCGCGCCAGAAGTGCCAGGCCATCATCAAGGACGCCTGCACCAAGGCCGGCATCGATCTGGAACTGAAGAGCGTGACCGCCGCCGTCTACTTCGGCAGCGACGTCGCCAACCCCGACACCTACCAGAAGTTCTGGGCCGACATCCAGATGTACACCACCACGATGACGCAGCCCGACCCGCAGATCTTCATGGAGCAGTTCACCTCCGACCAGATCGCGCAGAAAGCCAACAAGTGGGCGAGCCGCAACCTGGTGCGCTGGAGCAACAAGGACTACGACGCCACCTTCAAGGCCGCGCAGGAAGAGTTCGACGTCGTCAAGCGTGCCGCCATGTTCATCAGGATGAACGACCTGCTGGTCGGCGACATGCACGTCATCCCGCTGTTCTCGCGGCCGCGCCCGCGCGGCTCCTCGCTGAAGCTGAACGCACCGCTGTCGGCCTGGGACAACGACACCTGCTTCCTGGGCGCCTGGTCCCGCGATGCCTGAACCGTCGACGGCCGGGTAGCGCTTGTTCAACTACGTCCTCAGGCGGCTGCTGATCGCCCTGCCCAGCCTGCTGGGCATCAGCCTGATCCTGTTCACGGTGCTGGCGCTGGCGCCGGGGGACCCCTTCGAGGAACTGGCACAGAACCCCAATGTGCCGCCGGAAGTGCGCATGGCGCTGCGCGCACAGTTCGGGCTGGACGACCCGATCTGGCAGCGCTATTTCCACTGGCTGCTGAACATGATGCGCGGTGACTGGGGCTTCTCCTTCGTCAGCCGCATCAACGTGGACACGCTGATCCTGCAGCGGCTGCCGGTGACGATTGCCGTCATCGGCCTGGCGCAGGTGCTGGCGCTGCTGGTGGCGCTGCCGGTGGGCGTGCTGGCCGCCGTCAAGCCCTACTCCTGGTTCGACCGCATCGCCAGCACCTTCGCCTTTGTCGGCTTCTCGCTGCCGACCTTCTTCACCGGCGTGCTGTTCATCCTGTTCTTCAGCATCTACCTGGGCTGGCTGCCCTTCGTCTACCGCGCCGACCTGAGCGAAACGGGGGTGGCCTGGTGGGTGGCGCAGTTCAAGCAGTCGATCATGCCGATCGCCGTGCTGGGCCTGTTCCAGGCCGCCAGCATGATGCGCTACGTGCGCTCCTCGGTGCTCGATGTGATCCGCCTGGACTATGTCACCACCGCGCGCAGCAAGGGCCTGGCCGAAAGGGTGGTCATCAACAAGCACGTGGTGCGCAATGCGCTGATACCGGTGGTGACGCTGGTGGCGCTGCAGATGCCCGCGGTGTTCGGCGGCGCCATCGTCACCGAACAGATCTTCCGCATCCCGGGCATCGGCAGCCTGCTGATCGATGCCATCCTGCGCAACGACACGCCGGTGATCATGGCCGTGACCTTCGTGTTCGCCACCCTGGTCGTGGCCTTCAACCTGATTGCCGACATCCTCTATGGCTGGCTCGACCCCCGCATCTCCTACCGCTGATGCCCGGCCGCTGGGCAAGGCGGTGGCCAGCGTCTCGCCGTGGGCCGAGGCCTGGAAGCGCTTCAAGCGCCACCGGCTGGCCTACTGGAGCCTGTGGGTGCTGGGCACCCTGGTGCTGGCGGTGCTGATCGGGCCGCTGCTGTACAAGGTCGGCATCAACGACATCGACTTCAAGGCGCGCCTGGCCGGGCCCAGCGGGCAGCATCCCCTGGGCACCGACGACCTGGGCCGCGACCTGCTGGCACGCATGTTGTACGGCGGGCGCATCTCGCTGGCCGTGGGCCTGATGGCCATGCTGATGGCCATCAGCGTGGGCGTGCTGATCGGCGCCATCGCCGGCATCGCCCGCGGCTGGATCGACTCGGCGCTGATGTGGCTGACCGACCTCTTCCTGAGCCTGCCGCAACTGCCCCTGCTGCTGCTGCTGATCTTCCTGTTCCGCGACCCGTTGAAGAAGATGTTCGGGCTGGAACTGGGCATCTTCATCCTCATCGTCGTGGTGATCGGGGGTTTCCGCTGGATGCCGGTGGCGCGGTTGGTGCGCGCCCAGTTCTTCAGCCTGCGCGAGAAGGAATTCGTCGAGGCCGCGCGCGCGCTGGGCGCCAGCACGACGCGCCAGGTGGTGCGGCATATCCTGCCCAACAGCCTGGGCCCGGTCATCGTGGCCGCGTCGATCGACGTGGCCGCGGCCATCATCGCCGAGAGCACGCTGTCCTTCCTGGGTCTGGGCTTCCCGCCCGACATTCCCACCTGGGGCCGCATCCTCTACGACGGGCGCGACTACATGGACCTGGCCGTGCACTGGGCGCTGTTCCCCGGCCTGGCCATCTTCATCACGGTCTTGAGCATCAACTTCATCGGTGACGGCCTGCGCGATGCGCTGGATCCGCGCCGCGTGCTGTGAACTGAAACCAGAACATGGCACTGCTCGAGATCATTGGCCTGAAGACCCACTTCAAGACCGACGACGGCTGGCTGCACGCCGTGGACGGCGTGGACATCGCCATCGAGGCCGGGCAGACCGTCAGCGTGGTGGGTGAATCGGGTTGCGGCAAGAGCGTGACCGCCAAGACGGTGATGAAGCTCATCGACATGCCGCCGGGCAGGATCGTCGCCGGGCAGGTGCTGTGGCAGGGGCGCGACCTGGTGCCACTGGCGGCCGCGCAGATGCAGGCCATCCGCGCCAAGGAGATCGCGATGATCTTCCAGGAGCCGATGACCAGCCTGAACCCCGTGTTCCCGATCGGTGAGCAGATCGCCGAAAGCGTGCGCCTGCACGAAGGCCTGTCGCGCCGCGATGCGATGGATCGTGCGGTGGAGATGCTGCGCCTGGTGAGGATCCCCACCGCCGAACGCCGTGTCAACGACTACCCGCACCAGTTCAGCGGCGGCATGCGCCAGCGCGTGATGATCGCCATCGCGCTGGCCTGCAACCCCAAGCTGCTGATCGCCGACGAGCCCACCACGGCGCTGGATGTCACCATCCAGGCGCAGATCCTGGACCTGATGCAGGAACTGAAGGACCGCCTGGGCATGGCGGTGATGCTGATCACCCACGCGATGGGCGTGGTGGCCGAGGTGGCGCAGAAGGTGGTGGTGATGTACGCCGGCCAGGTGGTGGAAGAGGCCCCGGTGGGCGAACTCTTCGGCCACCCGCGGCACCCCTACACGCAGGGCCTGATCCGCTCCATTCCGCGCATCGACCGGGCGGCCGTCCAGCACCAGCGGCTGGAGACCATCCCCGGCACCGTGCCCAAGCTCATCGAGCCGGCGCCGGGCTGCCGCTTCGCGGCGCGCTGCGGCCGCATGCTGCCCTCCTGCCTGGACGCCACGCCGCCCCTGCGTGAACTGGCACCCGGCCACAAGGTGGCCTGCTTCCTGGCGGAGGCCGGCTGATGAGCGCGCCACTGCTGCAGGTCAGCAACCTGGTCAAGCACTTCCCCATCCGGGGTGGCCTGCTGCAGCGCGTGGTGGACCGGGTGCACGCGGTGGACGGCGTGAGCTTTGACCTGATGCCCGGCGAGACCCTGGGCCTGGTGGGCGAATCCGGCTGCGGCAAGAGCACCACGGGCCGCTGCATCCTGCGCCTGATCGAACCCACGGCCGGCGAGGTGTTCTTCAACGGCCAGAACGTGACACAGGCCGGCAAGGCCGAACTGCGCGCGCTGGCGCGCGACATGCAGATCATCTTCCAGGACCCCTATGCCAGCCTCAACCCGCGCATGACCGTGGGCGCCATCATCGGCGAGGCCCTGACCATCCACAAGCTGGCGCCCACCGCCAAGGCCTACCACGACCGCATCGTCGAACTGCTCGAGACCGTGGGCCTGGCCGCCGACCACATGCGGCGCTACCCGCACGAGTTTTCCGGCGGCCAGCGCCAGCGCATCGGCATCGCGCGCGCGCTGGCCGTGAGCCCCAAGCTGGTCATCTGCGACGAGGCCGTCAGCGCACTGGACGTGTCGATCCAGGCCCAGGTGATCAACCTGCTGGAAGACCTGCAGCAGCAGTTCGGGCTGACCTACGTCTTCATCGCGCACGACCTGAGCGTGGTGGAGCACACCAGCGACCGTGTCGCCGTGATGTACCTGGGCCGCATCGTCGAGATCGCCTCGTCCAGAGACCTGTACACCCGGCCGCAGCACCCCTACACCGAAGCGTTGCTGTCGGCCGTGCCCATACCCGACCCCACGGTCAAGCGGCGGCGCATCCCGCTGCAAGGCGACGTGCCCAGCCCCATCCACCCCCCGCCGGGCTGCCACTTCCACACCCGCTGCCCGATCGCCCGCAAGGGCCAGTGCGATGTGGTCAAGCCCGAGCTCAAACCGGCCGGTGACGGCCACTGGGTGGCCTGCCACTTGCGTGGCTGAAACGGTCGCGCGGCATGCCCGACAGCGCTGACGGGTTCGACTGGGCGTTGGTGCGCAGCTTCCTGGCGGTGCTGGAGGCCGGCAGCCTGACCGGTGCGGCGCGCCAGACCGGAGCGCTGCAGTCCACGCTGAGCCGCCACATCAGCGACCTGGAAGCCCAGTTGCGCACACCGCTGTTCGAGCGCACCGGCCGTGGCGTATCGCCCACGGCAGCAGGGCTGGCCATCGCGGACTCGGCGCGGCGCATGCGCGAACAGGCGCGCGCGCTCGGTGCGGCGCTCAGCGCGGAACGCGGCTCGCTGGCGGGCACGGTGCGCCTGAGCGTCAGCCAGGCGGTGGCCAACTTCCTGCTGCCACCGGTGCTGGCGGCACTGCGTCGCGCCGAACCGGCGATCCAGATCGAGCTGCTCGTCTCCAACCAGATCACCAACCTGCTGCAGCGTGAGGCCGACATCGCCGTGCGCATGGTCAGGCCCCGGCAAACCGGGCTGGTGGCCCGCAAGCTGGGCGAATTCGCCATCGGGGCCTACGCCAGCCAGGCCTACCTTGCGCAAGCCGGCCTGCCCGCGGAGCCCGCGTCGCTGTTCGAACATGCACTGATCGGCTACGACCGCGACCGGACCATCGAAGAGGGTTTTGCGCGTCTGGGCTATGCCGCGAAGCCCGAACTCTTCGTGCTGCGCACCGACGACCAGGTGGCCTACGCCCAGGCCGTCGCCCAGGGCATGGGCATCGGCTTCATGGCCGACTTCCAGGCCCGCGCGCTGGGGCTGATCCCGGTGCTGCCGCAGTTGCGCATACCGCCGATGCCCTGCTGGCTGGCCGTGCACCGCGAGGTGCGTTCCAACCGTCGGGTACGCCGCGTCTTCGACTTCCTGGCACAGGCACTGGTGGTCAGACCCGACTTTGACAGTTCCAGGGCACATAGCCCCGGTTCTGGCGCGTCG
>DAORNK010000073.1:0-14534 GCA_035440985.1 Rubrivivax sp.
GGGTCGCCGCGCTGCTGGCCGCCACCGGCGCGGCCCGCTCGACCGGCCGCGTCGATCTGATCCGCAGGAAGTAGTCCGCATGTACCGCTACGACGCCATCGACAGGGAGCTGGTCGCCGACCGCGCGGCCGAGTTCCGTGGCCAGGTCGCCCGGCGACTGGCCGGCGACCTGACCGAGGACCAGTTCAAGCCGCTGCGGCTGATGAACGGCCTGTACCTGCAGCTGCACGCCTACATGCTGCGGGTGGCCATCCCCTATGGCTCGCTCGACAGCCGGCAGCTGCGCCGGCTGGCCGCCATCGCCCGCAAGTACGACAAGGGCTATGGCCACTTCACAACGCGCCAGAACCTGCAGTTCCACTGGATCAAGCTGGCCGACACGCCCGACATCCTCGACCAGCTGGCCCAAGTCGACCTGCACGCCATCCAGACCAGCGGCAACTGTATCCGCAACGTCACCGCCGACCCCTATGCCGGCGCCACGGCAGAGGAGATCGACGACCCGCGCGTCTGGTCCGAGGTGATCCGCCAGTGGTCGACGCTGCACCCGGAGTTCAGCTTCCTGCCGCGCAAGTTCAAGTTCGCGGTCACCGCCTCGGCGAAGGACCGCACGGCGGCGCGCGTACATGACATCGGTCTGGTGCTGCGCCGGGCGCGGGACGGCTCGCTGGGCTTCGAGGTCATCGTCGGCGGCGGGCAGGGGCGCACGCCCTATGTCGGCCCGACGATCCGCGAGCACCTGCCGGTCGGCAGCCTGCTCAGCTACCTGCAGGCCATCCTGCGCGTCTACAACCGCCACGGCCGGCGCGACAACATCTACAAGGCGCGGATCAAGATCCTCGTGGCCGCCCTCGGCAAGGAGGAGTTCGCCCGCCAGGTCGAGGAGGAGTGGTCGAAGATCGGGGCGGCGCAAGCCGATCTGCCCGACACCGAGCTGGCCCGCATCCGCGCGGCCTTCACGCCGCTGAACTTCGAGGCCCTGCCCGCGCGGTCCGAGACCTTCGAGGCGGCCAGGACCGGCAGCCCGGCGCTGGCGCGGTTCGCCCGCAACAACGTCAAGCCGCACAAGAAGGCCGGCTACGCCATCGTCGAGATCTCGCTCAAGGCGCCCGGGGCGACTCCTGGCGACGCCAGCGCCGACCAGATGGACCTCGTGGCTGACCTGGCCGAGCGTTACAGCCTCGATGATGTGCGGGTCACCCACGAGCAGAACCTGGTCCTGCCGCACGTGAAGCTGGACGACCTGCCGGCCGTGCACGCGGCGCTCGAGGCGGCCGGCCTGGCCACGCCGAACATCAACCTGATCAGCGACATCATCGCCTGCCCTGGGCTCGACTACTGCGCCCTGGCCAACGCCCGCGCCATCCCGATCGCCCAGGCCATCGCCAGGCGGTTCGAGGACGCCGACCGGGCCGAGCTGATCGGCGAGCTGAAGATCAAGATCAGCGGCTGTATCAACGCCTGTGGCCACCATCATGTCGGCAACATCGGCATCCTCGGCGTCGACAAGAAGGGCGAGGAATTCTACCAGCTCAGCCTCGGCGGCTCGGGCCAGGAGGACGCCTCCCTGGCCCAGATCCTCGGCCCCGGCATGTCTGCCGAGAAGGTGCCGGACGCGATCGAGGCCCTGGTCGAGGCCTACCTCGCCGTGCGCCAGGGCGAGGAGCGGTTCCTCGACACCGTGCGCCGCCTGGGCATGGCCCCGTTCAAGGAGGCCGTCTATGCCGACGCTCATTAGGCTCGCGGACGGCCGCTTCAGCGCCGCGGAGGATGCCTTCGCCGACGTGGCCGACGAGGACGCCGTTCCCGAGGGGCCGGTGATCCTGTCCCTGACGCGCTTCCAGGCCGACGGCGACGCCCTGGTCTCGGCCGGCCGGCCGGTCGGCGTGCGGATCCAGGCCGACGAGGCCGTCGAGGATCTGGCCTACGACCTGCCGCGCCTGGCCCTGGTCGCCCTGGTCTTTCCGAAGTACCGCGACGGCCGGGCCTACAGTTCCGCCGCCCTGCTGCGTCAGCGGCTGGGTTACGCGGGTGAGGTGAGGGCGGTCGGCGACGTGCTGCGCGAGCAGGCCGGCTTCATGGTCCGCTGCGGCATCGACGCCTTCGCGCCGGCCGACGGATCGACGCCGGAAGACTGGGCCGCGGCGGCGAGCCGCTATCGCCATGTTTACCAGCGCGCCGTCGACGCCCGGGCGCCGGCCTTCGAGGCGCGGGACTGATGCCCTTCGACCAGCTCGATCGGGCGCCGACCCTGGCGGCCCGCCTGGACTCCGACCTGCGCTCGGCGCACCCGCGCACGGTGATCGAGGCGGCGCTCGAGACTTTCGGCGCCCGGCTGGCGCTGGTCTCTTCATTCGGGGCGGAGTCGGCCGTGCTGCTGCACCTGGCCAGCCAGGTGAGCAAGGACATCCCCGTGCTGTTCCTCGACACCGGCATGCTGTTTGGCCAGACGCTCGACTATCGCCAACAGCTGGCCGGGCGGCTGGGGCTGACCGACGTGCGTGATCTTCGCCCGCGTTTCGCCGACATCGCGACGAAGGACCCCCGGGCGGACCTGTGGAAATCCGACACCGACGCCTGCTGCGAGATCCGCAAGGTGATCCCGCTGGACAAGGCGCTGGGGGGCTTCGACGCCTGGATCACCGGCCGAAAGCGCTTCCACGGCGGCGACCGCCTGCGCCTGTCGGTGGTCGAGGACGCGCCGCCGCACATCAAGTTCAATCCGCTGGCCAACTGGGGCAAGCCCGACCTGGACAGCTACATCGCCGAGCACGACCTGCCGGTCCACCCGTTGGTGGCCCAGGGCTTCCCCTCGATCGGCTGCTGGCCCTGCACCCGGCCGGTGGAGGAGGGCCAGGACATCCGGGCGGGCCGGTGGGCCGGCCAGGACAAGACCGAATGCGGCATCCACGTCGCCCGCGCCCCGTCGCCGCCAAACGTCGGCGGGGGGATCTAGGCGTGATCCTTCTCCCGCAAGGGGAGAAGGGTGCTATCGCACGTCGAGGATTTCCGGCCCCTTGGAGCCGCCTGCGGAAAGCGCTCGGACCTTGCGCATGAAGTCGTTCGACTCCGGAACCGCGAAATGCGCTTGCAGCGCGGCCCGGTCGGCCCAGCGCTCGAAGAAGAACAGCTTCAGGCCGTTTTCGCTGTCGATGTACAGATCGTGCGAGAGGCAGCCGGGCTCGCCGCGCGATCGTCGGCTGTGGGCCTGGCCCAGGGCGATCAGGTCGGCCAGCGTTTCAGGCCTGGCGAGGATCCAGCCCGTGACGATGACCATTTCAGCGCGCGGCGACCCGGCGGTCGGCCTTGGGACAGCCCTCGAAGGTGCCGACCTTCGAGACCGTCACGGCGCGCAGGTTGAGCTTCATCATCGGAGCCATCGAACCGCGGCCCGAGCCGGTGAACAGGTCGATGCGGGCGCCCTTGATCGCGCCGCCGACATCGGAGGCGTACCAGTAGCCATCGTGGGCCGAGCCGTCAGGCATCGGCATGCCGACTGTTTCCTTGATGAACAGGATGGTGCGGCGCGGGATGACGGTGCGGTCGATGGCAGCCGTGCGCATCGCCACGGTCGGGCAGCCCAGCGAGTCGCGACCGCCCACGCCGGGCGCGCCGGCATGATAGAGAGTCGCCTTGAGCACCCAGTCAGGAGTCGGTTCCGCTTCGACTGGCGCGGAGTCCTCCAGGGCTTCCTGGATCAGGTCGGCGATCGGATCGACGGCCGACTGCGCGAAGGCCTGCGGGGTGAAGGTTCCGAAGGCCAACGCGACGAGGCATGGCAGGATGCGTTTCAAGGCGCTCCCCCTGTTTGTTTCTCGACGTGGGGGCGGTCTCTAGCCGCCATCGGCGCGGGAAACAACCCGGAGCGCTCAATCAGCAGGGGAGTGGGTTGATGCTCACGGTCTATGGCGACAGCATTTCCGGCAACTGCCTGAAGGTGAAGTGGACGGCGGAAAAGCTCGGAATTCCCTATCGTTGGCGGGAGCTGGACGTCCTCCGCTCGGAGACCCGCACGCCAGATTTCCTGGCCCTGAATCCGGCCGGTCAGGTGCCCCTGGTAATTCTGCCGGACGGCCGGGCGCTGGCCCAGTCCAACGCCATCATCGTCCATCTGGCCGAGGGCTCGGAGCTGATTCCGCGGGACGCCTACGAGCGGGCCAAGATGTTCGAGTGGCTGTTCTGGGAGCAGTACAGCCACGAGCCCTATGTCGCCGTCGCGCGGTTCCAGATGGCCTACCTCGGCAAGCCGCGCGAAGAGCTGGACGCGAAGCTGGTCGAGCGGGGCAGGGCGGCGCTGCAGCGGCTCGAGGACGGCCTGGAGGAGACGGCGTTCCTGGTCGGAAGCAGCGTCAGTCTCGCCGATGTCTCATTGGTGGCCTATACGCGGGTGGCGCACGAGGGCGGCTTCGACCTGGCGGCCTGGCCGCGGGTCGTCGCCTGGGTGGCGCGCGTTGAGGCCGCGCTCGGGATCGCCTAGAGCTTGCGCCTCGCCACTCGAGGTCCGTCCATGCGCCCCGCCTTCCGTTTCGCCGCCCTCGCCGCCGCCGGGGCTCTCTGTCTGACACCGGTCGTCGCCGGCTCGTGGGGCAACACGGGGCACCGGATCATCGGCGTGCTGGCGGTCCAGGCCCTGCCGGCCGAGGTTCCCGCCTTCCTCCGCAGCAAGCAGGCGGCGGCCGACATGGGCGAGCTGGCGCGCGAGCCGGATCGCTCCAAGGGGGCCGGCAAGATCCATGACAGCAACCGGGATCCGGCCCACTTCATCGACCTGGGCGACGACGGCCGGGTGCTGGGCGGGCCGGCGTTCGCCGACATGCCGCCGACCCGCGCCGAATACGAGACCAGCCTGCGGGCGGCGAAGATCGACAGCTGGAAGGCCGGCTACCTGCAGTATTCGATCGTCGACGCCTGGCAGCAGCTGGTGAAGGACTTCGCCTACTGGCGGGTCGACGTGGCGGCGGAGAAGCGCGCGAAGGGCGAGCGCAAGCGCTTCTACAAGCGCGACCGCCAGCGCCGCGAGGCCTTGCTGCTGGCCAATCTGGGCAACCTTGCCCACTACGTCGGCGACGGCAGCCAGCCGCTGCACGCCAGCGTGCACTACAATGGCTGGGGCGACTATCCCAACCCCAATGGCTACACCACCGACCGCATTCACGGCCCGTTCGAGGGGCCGTTCGTCAAGGGCGCCGTGACCCCGCAGATGGCCCTGGCGGCCATGCCGGCCTTCAGCGACTGCGACTGTCCGGTGGAGACGCGCGTGGTCGGCTACCTGACGCGCACCCAGACCTTCGTCGAACCGCTCTACCGGCTGTGGGGCCAGGGCGGTTTCCAGCCTGGCGATCCGCGCGGCGCCGCCTTCGCCGCCGAACGGATCGGCGCCGGGGCCGGCGAGCTGCGTGACCTGATCGTCATCGCCTGGCGGGCCAGCGCCTCGGCCAAGGTCGGCTGGCCGGAGGTCAGCGTCGCTGATGTCGAGTCGGGCAAGGCCGATCCCTACGAGTCGCTGGTCGGCAAGGACTGATGCCGCAGTTCGGCGAGCGGGAGCCTGGACTGGCCTATCGCGACCGTCCGGCCGCCTTCGGGATCGCCGAGCGCGGCGTGCTGATCGCTCTGGTCCGGGTTCGCCCCGACACCGGCGGCGACTGGCTGGACCTGCCCGGCGGGGCGCTGGATCCAGGGGAAGATGAGGTAGCGGCTCTCGTTCGCGAGTTCGGCGAGGAGACCGGGCTGGTCGTGGTCGCCGGCCGGCGGGTCACCGATTTTGGCCAGTATTTCACGCTGGCCAACGGCGAGCCGGTCAACAATGTCGGCGGCGTCTATGTCGTGCAGGTGACAGACGAGGACGCGGGCCTCAAGATCGAGCCCGACCATGAACTGGTCTGGTTGGACCCGTGCGAGGCCGTCCGCCGCCTGCGGCACGACGGCCATGCCTGGGCAGTGGCCAGATGGATGCGGGACAAGGGCTGACATGACCTCCTTCTACGACCGGCACATCATGCCCCGTCTGATCGGCTGCGCCTGCGCGTCGAAGCCGATCACGAAGCAGCGGGTGAAGGTCGTGCCCAAGGCCGCCGGCAAGGTGCTTGAACTGGGCATCGGCGGCGGCATGAACCTGAAGTTCTACGATCCCGCGAAGGTCGAGAGCGTGTCCGGCGTCGACCCGTCCGACGAACTGCGCGCCTTCGCCCTGGCGGCGGAGCGCCCGGAGGGGCTGAAGGTGGACATCCAGAAGGGGACCGCCGAGGCGCTGCCGTTCGAGGACCATAGCTTCGACTGTGTGGTCTGCACCTTCACCCTCTGCTCGGTGCAGTCGCCGGCGGCGGCCCTGGCCGAGGCCCGGCGCGTGCTCAGGCCCGGCGGGCGGTTCCTCTATTGCGAGCACGGCCTGGCGCCGGACGCCGGTGTCGCCAGATGGCAGGGCCGTCTGGAGCCGGTCTGGAAGGCCATCGCCGGCGGCTGCCACCTGACCCGTCCGGTCACGGCCTCGGTCGCCGCGGCCGGCTTCGCCTCCACGGCGGCCGGTGCCGGTGCCGGCGCGGCGGGCCCGGTTCGGCGTGGCGAGCGGCTGTACAGCGGGGCCTTTTTCATCGGGCATTCAGATCAGGCCAGGGCAGGCCTGCCGAAACGACGGTATCACGTTGCCGGTGCCGGCGCAGGGCGGCCACGCAAAGCTGCGCCATCATCGCGCCATGTGGATCGACTCGCACTGCCACCTGGATGCGCCGGAGTTCGACATCGACCGCACGGCCGTGGTGCAGCGCGCGGTGGCGGCGGGTGTCACGCAGCTGGTGCTGCCGGCGGTGGAGGTGGCGCACTTCGAAACGGTGCGCCGGCTGGCCCATGCGCACGGTGCCTCCTACGCGCTGGGCATCCACCCGCTGTACGTCGGCCGCGCCGCCGAATCGGATCTGCAAGCCTTGCGCCTGGCCCTGCAGGCCCACCAGGCCGACCCGCGCCTGGTGGCCGTGGGCGAAATCGGCCTGGACCACTTCGTGCCCGGGCTGGACCTGGCACGGCAGGCGCACTTCTACGCGGCGCAACTGGAAATGGCGCGCGCCGCCGGGCTGCCGGTGATCCTGCACGTGCGACGATCGGCGGACGCCTTGCTCAAGCAACTGCGGCGCACGCCGGTGGCGGGCGGCATCGCGCATGCTTTCAACGGCAGTGCGCAGCAGGCGGCGCAGTTTGTCGAGGCGGGCTTCAAGCTGGGCTTCGGCGGCGCCCTGAGCTTCGATCGGGCCTTGCAGATCCGTCGCCTGGCGCATGACCTGCCCGAAACCGCGCTGGTGCTGGAGACGGATGCGCCTGACATACCGCCGCAGTGGCTGTACCGCACCGCGGCACAGCGCGCCGCGGGGCAGCACAGCCGCAACGAACCAGCCGAGCTGCCGCGCATCGGTGCCGTGCTGGCCGAGCTGCGGGGCTGGACGTTGCCGCAATGTGCCGCGATCACATCAGCCAACGTGCGGCAGGCCCTGCCGCGTCTGCAGGCGCCTGGATGACGGCCGGTGAGTCCGCCCCGCGGCTCGAGGGCCTGTCGCCCGTGGTCGGACCTGGCACGCGGCTCGTGATCCTGGGCAGCTTTCCCGGCCAGGCTTCGTTGCGCGCCCGGCAGTACTTCGGACATCCGCGCAACCACTTCTGGCCCTTGGTGGGCGCGATCTGGCGCCTGGACTTGCAGCCCATGCCCTACGCACAACGGCTGGACCTGCTGCGCGAGCGCGGCCTCGGGCTGTGGGACGTGTATGCCAGCTGCCGCCGCGAAGGCAGTCTGGACCAGGCCATCCGCGAGGCACAGTTCAATCACCTGGACAGCCTCCGGCACCTGGCCCCCGGGTTGCGCCTGGTGGCCCACAACGGGGGTGAGTCGGCACGTGCCATGCGGCGCGTCCAGGCGCTGGGCCTGCCGGTGCTGCGCCTGCCCAGCAGCAGCCCGGCCAATGCCCGCTGGTCGTTCGATGCCAAACTCGCTGCCTGGAGTGCAGCCTTTGAACAGGCAGGAATCTGAACATGGCCCGCCAGCCCATCGAACTGCCGCCCGTCACGCTGAGTGAGGAAGAGGGCGTGCGTTACCTGCACCTGGGCACGATCTGGATCCAGGGTGGCATGCGCATCGGCAAGCCGCAGGTGGTGGCGATCGACTACGTGCAGCGCATGCTGGCCAGCCTGCTGTGGCTGCCCAGCGGTGAGCTCGGGCAGGGCAGGGCCGTGCAACTGGGCCTGGGCGCGGGTGCCATTACGCGCTTCACCACCGTGCAATTGAGGATGGCCACCACGGTGGTGGAGATCAACCCGCAGGTGGTGGCCGCCAACGCCGCCTACTTTCACCTGCCCGCACGGGCCGACGTGGTGCAGGGTGATGCGGCCGACTGGCTGGCCCAGGCCGAACCCTCTAGCGTGCGGCTGCTGCACGTGGACCTGTACGACCACGAGGCCGCGGCGCCGGTGCTGGACCACCTGGACTTCTACCGCGCCTGCCGGGCGGTGCTGGAAGATGGTGGCCTGATGAGCGTCAATTTGTTCGGTCGCCATGCCAGCTTCCATGACAGCATCGCCCGCATCGCTGCCGCTTTCGGCAGCCACCAGGTCTGGAGCCTGCGCCCGACGCGCGAGGGCAACACCGTGGTGGTGGCCGGCCGCGGGGTGGTGGTGCCCGCGCGTGAGGAACTGGCCGCGCGCGCGGCCTTGATCGAGGCGCGATTCGGCGCCCTGGGGCTGCCGGCGCGCAAGTGGTTGCGCATGGTGCGCCCGTTCGACCCGCAAGCCCAGCCGGACTGATCGCCAGGACCACCGTACACGCATCGACCACTGCATGAACCCCACCACCACCGTTGCAACGCCCCGCGGCAAGCTGGAATGGCCGCTGCTGCTGCGCTGGCTGCGCGAAGACGGCTGGATCAGTGGCGAAGACGCCGACCGCGTCACCGCGCGTTTCCGTGCCGGTGCATCCAGCCTGCACGCGCTGGTGCGCCTGGGGGGTGCCGGGCTCGTGCACCGCCGCAACGGGCAGGTGCTGGACACCGAGGCGCTGACCGAATGGCTGGCCGGGCGTTGCCATCTGGCCTACCTGCGCATCGACCCGCTGCGGGTGGACGTGGGCCGCGTTGCCGACGTGATGAGCGTGCAGTACGCGCAAAGCCGCAACGCCCTGCCCATCACGGTGGGCGCCACCGAGATCGTGGTCGCCACGGCCGAGCCCTTCGACGTGGCCTGGGTCAGCGAGATCGAGGCGCACACGCGCCGTCAGGTGAGGCTGGTGCTGGCCAACCCGGAGGACCTGCGCCGCTACACCACCGAGTTCTACGCACTGGCGCGCAGCGTGCGCGCCGCCCAGAAGAGCGGCGAGGTCGCCACCGGCGCCAGCTTCGAGCAACTCGTCGAGCTGGGCCGCAGCAACCGCACGCTGGACGCCAACGACCAGGGCGTGGTGCAGGTGGTGGACTGGTTGTGGCAATACGCCTTCGACCAGCGCGCCAGCGACATCCATCTGGAGCCGCGCCGCGACATGGGCGCCATCCGCTTCCGCATCGACGGCGTGCTGCACACCGTCTACCAGGTGCCGCTGACCGTGCTGGCGGCGATGACCTCGCGCATCAAGCTGCTGGGGCGCATGGATGTGGTGGAGAAGCGGCGCCCGCTGGACGGCCGCATCAAGACGCGCCGGCCCGACCTGGCCGACCAGCCTGGTGGTGAGGTCGAGATGCGGCTGTCGACCCTGCCCACGGCCTTCGGCGAGAAGATGGTGATGCGCATCTTCGACCCCGAAGCGGCGGTCAAGAACCTGGCCGGCCTGGGCTTCGGTGCACACGAGGCGAAGGTCTGGCAGGAACTGATCACGCGGCCGCACGGCATCATCCTGGTCACCGGCCCGACGGGCAGCGGCAAGACCACCACGCTGTACAGCACGCTCAAGACGCTGGCCACCGACGAGGTCAACGTCTGCACCATCGAAGACCCGATCGAGATGATCGAGCCCTCGCTCAACCAGACGCAGGTGCAGCCGCAACTGGACTTCGGCTTTGCCGAGGGCCTGCGCGCGCTGATGCGGCAGGACCCGGACATCATCATGGTGGGCGAGATCCGCGACCTGGCCACCGCCGAGATGGCCATCCAGGCGGCGCTGACCGGGCATCTGGTCTTCAGCACGCTGCACACCAACGATGCGGTGGGCGCCATCGCCCGCCTGGCCGACCTGGGCGTGCCCAGCTACCTGATCGCCGCCACCGTGATCGGCGTGCTGGCGCAGCGCCTGGCCCGCACGCTGTGCCCGGCCTGCAAGGTGCGCGACGAACAGACCACGCGCGAGACGCTCAGCGAATCAGCCAGGCCCTGGCGCCTGTCCGGCGGCGTGCGCGCCTACAAGCCGGTCGGCTGCCTGGAATGCCGCAACACCGGCTACCGTGGCCGAGCCGGCCTGTACGAGCTGCTGCTCATGAGCGACGCCGCACGCGCGGCGGTGCACCCGCATCTGGATTCGGACGCCCTGCGCCGCCAGGCCGTCAAGGAAGGCATGCGACCGTTGCGCCTGGCCGGTGCGATGAAAGTGGCCGAGGGTCTGACCACGCTGGACGAGGTGCTGAGAAACACACCGAGCCTGGACGCATAGACCCGACTGCTCGGGTCTGTGCGCCTGCCGAGGGCCAGGCCGTGTCTCGCACGGACTGGCCGAGCCTGGACGCATAGACCCGACTGCTCGGGTCTATGCGCCTGCCGAGGGCTCGCTCTCGCGTTGGCCGGTTCCAGCCCTGCAGCTTCTTTGGCGCGAACGCGTAGGCCGCCAGCGCCGCGAAAGGCTGCGGCGGCGCTGAAGATGCCGAACCGGCTGTCGGCGTTCGTGGAAACCAGCGATCGGCCACTTCCGGGCGCTCCCGGCGGGCAGCTTCCGGACGTCGTATCGATCGTGAACTTTGTCGGACCCGCAAACAGTATCGTAGCCAAGCGTAAGCCAAGTGCCGCTTGAGCGCCAGGGAAGACAGCCTGCTGAGCGCTGTGGCGGGTCGGAACGCGACGATGGCGCGACATCAATCACTGGGTCTGAGGTCGACTGCTATAGGATGTGCTGTGACCCGCTGCTGCGGTGCGTTCTCTACTGGCAGGCATATGTCCACACTTGAACGTGCGATTCAGATCGCTGCCGAAGCCCACTCTGCTCAGACTGATAAGGCTGGCCAGCCTTACATACTGCACCCTCTACGAGTGATGTTGAGTCTTAGCGGGAACAGCGAACGAATCGTCGCCGTTCTTCACGATGTCATCGAAGACACCGCGGTATCGCTCGAGCATCTTGCAGCGGCGGGTTTCTCATCCTCAGAGCTTGAAGCCCTGGAAGCACTGACCAAGAGACCGAACGAGGATCGACTTTCAGCAGCGCGTCGCGCGGCGAAGAACGAGATCGCCAGACTAGTCAAGCTAGCCGACAACGCCGACAACATGGAAATTGGCCGCATTTCAGATCCAACGGAGAAAGACTTCGCAAGGATTGAGGAATACAAGGCGGTTCGGGCTGTACTGCTGGCGCCTGGGGAATCAAGTCGGGATTAGCAATAACTTGTACCCTCAATGAAAGAAGAGTTTGAAATTGGCCAGCGGGTACGCCTGGATGGACACATCTATCTCGTAGAGAGATTAATGCGTGGCGGGATGGGACTGGTGCTCCTGTGCTCTAGAGCAGATTGCACCGTATCGGAACTCTACCGAAGTCAAATTGCGACGAAAGTATTCTTCCCGAATCAGGATCAACAACAGATTCGCAAGGAGTTGCAGTTGTGGCAGCGCCTGCACTCCCCACACATTGTCCCCCTTCTTGCTGTTGGGCACGTCAATGATTGGCTTTGCGCTGCAATGCCCTGGTACACAGACGGGGCGGTGAGCTTTGAGGGGCTACGCAAGAGCGGCGGCCCTTCAGCTGTGAAGAACGTACTCCAGCAAATGTGCCACGCGCTAGATAGCGCGTGGACGCAAAATGTTTTGCATCTCGACGTCAAGCCGTCCAACATTCTCAGACGAGGTAACACATACGCAATGGCGGACTGGGGAATCGCAAGAATTGCCAGCGTGAAAGCTGCGAAGCGAGACCCCTCTACGGGGGGCACTCTGCCGTACATGGCACCTGAGCGGTTCTTTGAGGAGCCCAGGGACATCTGCGCTGACGTCTATGCCTTGGGGATGAGCGCCTTCGAGTTAGTCTTCGGTGTCCTTCCGTTTGAAGAGCAGACCTATGAGTCACTTGTCGGCGCGATCCTGTCCGGGAAGGCGTCAACGCGGCTCGAGCTCCTGACTGTTGAGTTGCCGGAGTCCTGGCGTCTATTAATTAGATCATGCTGTGCGTTTGACAGTGCTAGTCGACCGCAAAGCTATCGTCATGTTCGTCAGCTTGTCGATGCACTGGAGACATGAATGTTTAGCTGGTTCAAGAAGAAGGAAAAGGATCCCACCGAGCGCTTCAGGAGCATCGTGATGACTTTCCAAGGCCTTGAGAACGGACTCAAGGGTGTAGAAAGCCATTGGCAGCTGGGCAACAAGAAGGAGGGGGACGCGCTCTTCGACGCCGTCTTCAGGGCCTGCGTTGGAAACTTCCTCGATGCACCAAGAGCCAGGCCGGATGACATAAGGCTAGTGCAGTTCGAAGGGCTTAAGAGGGTGATGCGCTTCCTGGACAAGCATTCTAGGGAAAAGGAGGCAAACGAGTTAATCCTGAAGCTGCCTTCACATTTTAATGATTTAGATCAGGAGCAGCTTGCCTTCGTGATTCGTTGGATGGATGTTCGTAAGGAGGCCCAACAGACAGGAACAGGCAAGGTCGATCGGCCATTGATCTACTACGTTTGCCAGTCGTGTGGGAAGATGAATCTCCTATTGACGGCGCCCTGTGTACATTGCGGTTTCTACTGCAAGACACGCCAGGAAGTACGTCGTGCGCTCTTCCTTAGCCCAAACATACTAAATGTTCCTGTCCTCATGCACGTGGCTCTGCAATTGCAGAGTGGTCAGAGCCAGACACCACCCATTACGATCGACAAAGTATGGAGTGCGGGCGATTTTGACGACGCGGTGCGGAAAAGTACAGGTTCATTGGAAGCTGCAGTTGAAGACTGCTTGAGCAAGAGCATTGCGAGGGCAGGTACCTTTTTCGAGCCTCCGAATCTGGAGATAAGGTGCAATGGCTGTGGCAAATCTCAGATCATCTACACTGACCGAATGGCGCAGACGTGTGCGGGGTGCGCTTCACCTCTCACGATTCCCGTCTTGAGGCGAGTCAAGGCGTCATTGATGGACAGCTTGAACTTGATGATCTGCTTTTCCGATCACAATGACGAAGTAAATTACTCTAACCTCATCGGCGCATGGGTTCTAGTTAACGACTATGCGCTTCGGAGAGACGCCTACCCGACGAAGGCGCAAGGTCTGAATCTCATAGACCGCTTCTCCTCGTTGAGCCCGATGAGTTACATGGAAGGGCGAGTTGCATTGAAATTTGAAGCTGGCCGGGTCGTGGCCGATTTCTCCAAGAGCAATCCCATAGATCCCCAGGCTAAGCCATTCATTGATCAACAGGTCAGCACGATCAATATTCTGTTTGATCTCTTCAGGACGAGCGAACTGCAGGTTTAGGCGTCACACTCACCGCGCTGAAGATCTGCAATGCAACCTCCACTTGATGTAGTGACCTTTATTCGATAAGCAAGAGAGAGGCGAAGTGCCAACCATTGAGTTGCCTATAGCGAAGGTCCCGAGGGTGTACCGGCGCTTTGCAAGCGAAATTGGTGCGGAACACTGGCAAAGGGCCGTGGCGCGACACGAGTATGCGATTCGGACGAATAACTCTCTCGGCAACCAACCGCTTGCGGAGTAAGGAATCGCATACCAGCTGGACCGGCTGTGAAGGCTGGTCGCGGGATGTGGTTCGGTGATTGACTCAGCGGCGAGTGCGATGGGGCAACATGTGGCTGCCCTTGGTTGGGGGGACTGCTTCGAGGAAAGTGTTCTAGGTCGGCGAACGGCAGGAGTGGGTCGGCCACCGTCGGTCGGGCGTGCGATCTGATGACCGGTTGGCTGCCCTCCAGGTCGACCCGCCGGACAGCCGCCGCCAACGGTGATTTCGGCGCCACGCGCTGCCGGCCCTGGCATAGGCCGTGTGCCTTCGCGCCCGGATAGCGCCATGCCGTTGCAGCATTTCAAGGTCCTGTCCTCCGACGTCGTCGGCACGCTGATCGACTTCGAGCGCGCCGCCGGCGACGCCACCTGGTATCCCGACGACCTCGAGCGCGAGTGGCACGCCGTCGGGCCCGCTCTCGGCCTGCCCGACAACCTGCATGTGGCGCAAAGCCAGTACCACGGCATCGGCGTGGCCACGCGGCAGGGCCTGGCCGCGGCCCGGATCGAGTGCCGCCACGGCATGCAGGGCTCGGGCGGCACCCAGCGCTATGGGATGGGGCGCCGGTCTCCTGCAGGCCGCGTCGTGATGAGTGCTTGCGCCATCAGCATCGGGTCGGATGCGGCACCCTCGACGCGCGCCTGCTCGAATCGACCGTCGC
>DAORNK010000074.1:0-14422 GCA_035440985.1 Rubrivivax sp.
CGCGCCCAGCCACACCGCGCCGGCGATGTGCAGCGAACGCAGCAGCACCGACAACCAGCGTTCGGCTTCTGAATCGCGGGCGAACCAGGGCATGGGGTGCAATGTAACCAAGCCCGCTGCATTGCCGTGCGAGGCGCGGAGCCCGGGGCATCGTCCGCCACACCCACCTGGCCGCACAATGGGTTCCATGCGTCACTTCAACCGTCGCCATCTGCTGGTCCTGGCCGCGGGGTGCGGGCCGGGCGTCGGCCGATTGGCCCCATCGGCGCGGGCCGCAACGCACGCGCAGGGCGACGAGGCCGTGCGCACCGTCGTCGAGCAGACGGTACGGCCCTTGATGGACCGCCACCAGATCCCCGGCATGGCCGTCGGCGTCAGCGTCGATGGACGCGACCAGCTCTTCCACTACGGGCTGGCCGACAAGCTGCGCGGCATACCGGTCGGTGCGCACAGCCTGTTCGAAGTGGGATCGGTCAGCAAGGTGTTCACCGCCACCTTGGCGGCCTGGGCCGCGGAAACAGGCCGGCTGGCGCTGAGCGACCGGCCCTCGCGCCACTTGGCGGCTTTCAAGGGCCGGGCCCTGGACCGCGCCACGCTGCTGCATTGGGCCACCTACACGGCCGGGGGGCTGCCGCAGCAGTTTCCGGAAACGATCGTCGACGATGCAGCCGCGCTGGCCTGGATGGCGGCTTACCGGCCCAAGGCCGCACCCGGAGCGGTGCGCGAGTACGGCAATCCGAGCATCGCCTTGTTGGGCCGGGCCACCGCCCGGGCCTTGAAGCGTGACTTCGTCGAAGCCGTCGAGGCCGAGGTCCTGCCCCGCTTCGGCCTGCGGCACAGCCATCTGCGCGTCCCGCCCGAAGCCCAGCCTGATCTGGCCTGGGGCGAGCGCGACGGCCAGCCGGTGCGCCTGCGGCCCGGCCCGATGGCGGCCGAGACCTATGGCCTGCGCACCACCGCGGCCGACCTGCTGCGCTTTGTGCGCGCCCAGATCGACCCCAGCAGCCTGGACCCGGCGATGCGCCGTGCCGTGCAGGCCACGCAGGTGGCCCACTTCCGCGCCGGGCCCCTGGTGCAGGGCCTGGGCTGGGAGCAGTACCCGTGGCCGGTTTCGCGCGAATGGCTGCTGGGCGGCAACGCCGCGGAGATGTTCTGGGAGCCTGTGCCCGCGTGGCCGGTAAAGGTGCCGGCCGCAGGCGACGAGCCCCGCCTGTTCAACAAGACGGGCTCGACGGCGGGCTTTGGTGCTTACGTCGCCTTCGTTCCGGCCCAGCGCATCGCGGTGGTGCTGCTGGCCAACCGCAATGTCCCGATCCCGACGCGCGTGGAGGCGGGCTGGGCCATCCTCGACCAGTTGGCACCCGCGGCGCGCTGAACCATCAGCGCAGGTGCACGACGTGGAAGGCGCGCATCAGGGGCCGGCCCTCGTCAACCTGGCCCGAACGCCGATGCCCAGCGACCAGAATCGCGCATGAAGTCACCAAGCCTTGATCCGGATCCCGTCATGCCCGCGTCCACCGCCACCGACTTGCCCCCCAAGGACCCCCGCGTCGAAGCCCTGCTGGCGCAGATGACGCTGGAAGAGAAGGTCGGCCAGCTCACGCAAGCCAGCGGCCGCCATGCCGTGACCGGGCCGCTGAACCTGGCCGCGGCGGACCGCGACGGCCTGCGCAGTGGGCGCGTCGGATCCATGCTCAACGTGCTGGGCACGCACTACACGCGCGGCCACCAGCAAGAGGCGATGCAGTCGCGGCTGAAGATCCCGCTGCTGTTCGCGCACGACGTGATCCACGGCTACCTGACGACCTTCCCGGTGCCGCTGGCCGAAGCCGCCAGCTTCGACCTGGTGGCCATCGAACGCTCGGCGCGCGTCGCGGCCACCGAAGCCGCTGCCGCCGGCATCCACTGGACCTTTGCACCCATGGTGGACGTGACGCGCGACCCGCGCTGGGGCCGCGTCACCGAAGGCGCCGGCGAAGACCCCTACCTGGCCGCGCAGATCGCCGCGGCGCGCGTGCGCGGGCTGCAGGGCCGCCAGCGGGGCGACACCGATGCGGTGCTGGCCACCGCCAAGCACTTTGCCGGCTATGGCGCCACCGTGGGCGGGCGCGAATACGACGCCGTGGACATAAGCCTGCGCACGCTGTGGGAGACGCATCTCCCGCCGTTCAAGGCCGCGCGCGACGCGGGTGCGGCCAGCTTCATGAACGCCTTCAACGATTTGAACGGCGTGCCGGCCACCGGCCACCGCTACCTGCTGCGCGACATCCTCAAAGGCGCCTGGGGCTTCGACGGCGTGGTGGTATCGGACTGGGCCTCGATCGGCGAGATGGTGCACCACGGCCACGCGGCCGACCTGAAGGACGCCGCGGCCAAGGCGCTGAACGCCGGCACCGACATCGACATGGAGAGCAACGCCTACCGCCTGCACCTGCCCGCGCTGGTGGCCGAAGGGCGCGTGAGCCCGGCGCTGCTGGACGACGCCGTGCGGCGCGTACTGCGACTGAAGTTCGAGCTGGGCCTGTTCGACGACCCCTATCGCTTCAGCGACCCGGCGCGCGAACAGGCCCTGCTGGGTCACCCTGCACACCGCCAGGCGGCGCGCGAGATGGCCGCGCGCAGCATCGTGCTGCTGAAGAATGGCACGCGCGGCGGCCGGCCTGTGCTGCCGCTGGATCCGGGCCTGAAGACCATCGCCTTCATCGGCCCCCTGGTCAAGGCCCACCAGGACCACCACGGCGCCTGGGCCGTGACCCTGCCCGAGGTGGATTACGAGCAGTTCATCGTCTCGCCCTGGCAGGGCCTGCAGCAGCGCCTGGGTGCGACGACGCAACTGCTCCATGCCCAGGGCTGCGACATCGACAGCCCGCGTACCGATGGCTTTGCCGAGGCGGTGGCCGCGGCCGCGCAGGCGGACCTGATCATCGCCAGCGTCGGCGAAAGCGCAGGCATGAGCGGCGAGGCGCGCGCCCGCAGCCGCATCGGGCTGCCCGGCGTGCAGGAAGACCTGCTGCGCGCCCTGCACGCCACCGGCAAACCCCTGGTGGTGATGATCAGCGCCGGCCGGCCGCTGATCTTCAACTGGACGGCCGAGCACGCCGACGCCGTGCTCTACACCTGGTGGCTGGGCAGCGAGGCCGGCCATGCGATGGCCGATGTGCTGACCGGTGCGCACAACCCGGCGGCGCGTTTGCCCATGAGCTTTCCGCGCAACGAAGGGCAGATCCCCATCTACTACAGCCACTTCAGCACGGGCCGCCCGCGCCAGGCCACGCCGCAGACGCCCTGGGCCGGCGGCTACATCGATGTGCATGAATCGCCGGCCTTCGCCTTCGGCCACGGCCTGAGCTACACGCAGTTCGGCTACAGCGATCTGCGCCTGGACCGCGCGCAGATGCACGGCGATGAAGCCATCACGGCCAGTGTGACCCTGCACAACAGCGGCCCGGTGGCTGGCGACGAGGTGGTGCAGTGGTACCTGCGCGACCGCGTCGGCGCCGTGGTGCGGCCGGTGATGGAGCTCAAGGGCTTCGAGCGTGTGCACCTTGAGCCCGGTGAACGCCGCGAGGTGCGCTTGCGCATCGACCGCGAGACCTTGGCCTTCTACAACGCTGAGGCGCAGCGTGTGGTGGAGGCAGGCTGGTTCGACGTGATGGTGGGCGCGTCGTCGGCGGATATCCGGTTGCGGGGGAGTTTTCAGCTGGTGGATTGAACATCCGCATCGGGCTCGGCAAGGCTTGCCAGCGCGCGCGGTTCAGCCGGACTTGCGCAGCACAAGCTCCAGATTCGCGAGCACCGGCGCCGGGTGCTTGTCGCGCTCGAACGGGTTGCCCCAGTGCAGGTCGATCTTCCGGCTCAGCACGATTTCGCGAGCCCCTTCGGTGTAGGGGCCGCTCCAGCGATACGAGGCCTCCAAAGGCCACAGGCCGAAGAAGATGTCGAACTCCAGTTCGTGGCTGTTGCTGAGCAGATCGAATGGGGCGCGGGCGGTCCAATCGGCAGGGCCATGCTTGGGGTTGCGGCGGATGCGGGTGGCGCAGCGGTGCGTCATGCGCGGGCGCTCCCAGATGTAGGTGCCCTCGGCGCGGTCGAACAGCAGTACGCTCGAACGCAGCAAGCCCGTTGGATGCTTGTCGTCCGGCTCGGGGCAGTGGTAATCGGTTTCGTCCAGCGAGATCCGCTGCGGGGCGATGTAGCCGTAGTAGGTGGCGCTGTCGTTGACCGTCATCTCCAGTGTCTGGCGCGTGTTGGCCGCCCAGCTCTCATAGCGTTGCTGGTTGTTGGAATCGGGCATCCGCGCCAAGCCGCTGCCGCCAAAGCTGCGGTCCAGCACGACCCGCCCGCGCGCCGAACGGTCGACAGACCACACCACGCGCGCCTTGCCGCCGGGAATGCCCGCCACCGGCACTTCGAACTGGCCTCGGCCTTTGATGGTGAGCGCCAGATCGCCGCTCCAGGTGCCTCGGTCGGGACCCTTCTGTTGGGCCCGTGCGCTGTCCTGCAGCAGCAAGCCGGAGGCGGGGACCAGTGCCAACGCGGCGACAGCCGCGCGGCGCGTGGGCTGGTCGCCGGGTTGCCCGCTGGCCGGGCGCGTGATGGGTGGCTGGGTCATCGGCGCCTCCTCAGGCCATCGCCAAGTCGGCTCTGCCCAGTGCAGCTTGGTGCTTCGACATGGGCGCCCAGTATGAAAGGCCGCTCCTCCATCCGCAAGCCGCCCAGTGGCGATGCCGAAGTCGAGGCTTGAGGCCCGAGCGGAGCGCCGGAAGTCCGTGAACCCGCGTGGATCGGCAGCCGTCAGCGCAGTTCGATCACGTGCCCGGTGGGCGGCAGGGCCTCGCCCACGCGGACCGCCGGCACGCCTGCCGCGTGCAGCCGTTCGAGCGCCGTCGCGGCATCAGCGGGGGCCAGCATGCACAGCAGGCCGCCTGAAGTCTGCGGGTCGTACAGCAGATCCAGCAGGGCCGCACTCAGATCGGTGGCCGCGTGCACACCCTCGCCGAAGTGTTCGCGGTTGCTGTCCATGCCCGCGTTGCGAAAGCGCGGCGCCAATGCCAGCACGCCCTCGAACAAGGGCAGGTGTGTGGTGTCCAGGCGCAGGGTCACGCCGCTGGCCATCGCCACCTCGCTGGCATGGCCGATCAGGCCGAAGCCGGTGATATCGGTGCAGGCGTGCACGGGCAGGCCCGCGCTCAGCAGCGTCTCAGCCGCCTGCTTGTTCAGGCTTCGCATCGAGGCCACCGCGGCTTCCACCAGGGCCTGCGGCGCGCGCCGCTTCTTCAGGGCCGTGCCCACCACGCCCGTGCCCAGGGGCTTGGTCAGGATGAGGTGGTCGCCGGCCTGAGCGCCCGCGTTGGACCAGATGCGTTTGGGGTCCACGGCGCCGGTGACGGCGTAGCCGAACTTGATCTCGGGGTCCTGCACCGTGTGGCCGCCGAGCAGGGCCACACCCGCTTCGACCAGCTTGTCGAAACCACCTCGGAAGACCTGTTCGATCATGTCCTTGGGCAGACCCTTCTTCGGGAAGCCGGCAATGGCCAGCGCGGTGAGGGGCCGGCCGCCCATGGCATAGACGTCGCTCAGCGAGTTGGCCGCCGCGATCTGGCCGTACACATAGGGGTCGTCGACGATGGGCGTGAAGAAGTCCACCGTCTGCACCAGGGCCGGACCGGACTCCCACAGGTAGACGCCGGCATCGTCCGAATGCCGGAAATCGATGAGCACGCGCGGGTCGGGCTGCAGCGGGATGTTCCCCAGGACCTGGGAGAGCTCGCCGGCGGCGAGCTTGCTGGCTCAGCCCGCGCAGCTCACCATCTCGGTCAGGCGTTTGGGTCCGAAGAGGTTCATTGTTGAGGTCAAGCCCGCGCGTCCCGTGCGGGCAGTTGGCAGAAACCGTGGGCCTGGGCATCCAGGGCGTTGTTGAAGCGGGCGGACATGTTCTGCAGCGCAACGACGGCCGTCAACTCGACGATGGCCCGCGGCGTGAAGCTGCTGCGCAGGCGGGCCATGAGGTCGTCGCTGACCGTGGGCGGCGTGGCGGAGATGGCTTCAGCGTATTCCAGCGCCAGCCGTTCGTCAGCGGTGAAGGCCTCGGAGGCTCGCCATCGGGAAACCTGCTCCAGCACGGGCATTTCCTGCGTCGCGCCGAGCGCAGCGGCGTTCAGGTCGATGCAGAACGCGCAGTCGACGACTTGCGAAACCCGCACCGATGCCAGCGCGCGCAGACGCATCGGCAACGGCGAACGGGCGCGTCGCAACAGGCCGAACAAGCCCAGGAAGCCCAGCAAGGCCGCAGGCCGCCAGGACCACAGGGCCGTGGGCTCGAGCACGGCGCCATGCCGGCGCCGCTGCCACCACCACAAGGGGCGTATGAACCAGGCGGGTGGGGCGGCAGGCAGTCTCATGGATGATTCAAAGCCCGCTCGCGCTTGACATGGCTCAAGGGCAAGTGCCCGGCTGGCGATTCAATAGCGCCCGTGGCCACGCACCCGGTGCGAGTAGGTTCCCGATTGGAGCCAAGCTCACGGTGACGGCCTTTGATGGTCATCAAGGGTCGGCATGCAAGGGTTCTCGACGGAGCGGGCCGCCATTCGCTGCGCAGGGTGCGCGCGGTTTGACGGAGTGCTTTCATGTCTGCTTTTCGTTCAGCGCGCGCCGCGCCCATGCACAGCGCTGCCCGCCGAGGCTGTCTGCTGACGCTGCTGGCTTTCGGGCTCGCGCCGGGGCTTGCGCGGGCCCAGTCGATGAACACCATCACCCCGGCCGAGCTGAAGAAGCGGCTAGAAGCCGGCGACAAACCGCTGCTGCTGGACATCCAGCCCGAGGCCGATTTCGGCAAGCACCACCTGCCCGGGGCCACGCCCACCTATGCCTACCCCGCCAAGAGCGAGGCGGACCAGGCCAAGCTGCGGCCGGCGCTGGCCCGCATCCTGGGCGGCAAGGAAGAGGTGGTCATCGTCTGCCCGGCCGGCGGCGGTGGCGCCAGGAACACCTATGAATTCCTGAAGAGCCAGGGCGTGCCCGAGAGTCGCATGCGCATCCTGGAAAAGGGTCAGAAGGGCTGGCCCTATGCGGAGATGGTGCAGCAGGGCAAGTAGGCCACCGCCGTGGCGCGGGGCCGGCTTCGTGCAGGGAGATTCACTGCGCCGGGCCACCCCAACAGCCGGCCGCTGGGGACCACCGGCGCGACATCGCGCAGGCTGTGCGGCCGTCAGTCCACGCGCGTGCGCACCCGTCCGGCCTTGACGGCTTTGGAGGCTTTGGCCGGATTCGCCCCCTCGATACCGGCCTTGGGTTGCGCATAGTGCCACCAGGGCAGGGCCTGGGTCATCATCAGCACCTTGCCCGGGGCGGCCGCGGGACGGTAGCCCGGCAGGTCCGTCAGGATGCGTGCCCAGGCCGCGTCGGCCAGCAGATCACGCAGGCGTTGCACGGCTGGCGAGTCCAGATTGGGCTTGAGGCAGGCCAGGAAGTAGTCCTCCTGCACCAGGGGCACGAAATGCAGGCCGAACTCCAGCGCCGCCGCTTCCACGCCCGGGCCTACGTCGGCAGCGCCGCTGGCAATGGTGGCGGCCACGGCCACGTGGCTTTCTTCGACGCGGCTGTCATAGCCCGGCAGTTGGGCGGGCGCCAAGCCGTATTCGAGCATCAGGTGGTCCATCAGCAGACGCGTACCCGAGCCCTGCTGCCGATTGACGAAGCGCGTGCCGGCCTGTGGCAGGTCGGCCAGGCTGCGTACGCGAGCGGCGTCTTCGCGCCGCAGCATCAGGCCCTGGGTGCGGCGCGCACAGCCGATCAGCTTGTGCTGCCCAGGGTGCAACAGAGGCTTGAGCTCGGCCGCGAAATGCGGCGCCGCACCGCGCAGCGCGGGCACGTGGAAGCCCGCCACCAGGCAGCGGCCGGCGTTGAGCGATCGCAGGCTGTCGATGCTGCCCATGAAGCGCATGTCCAGGTGCAGCGCGGCGTGGCGTTCGGCGTGTTCGCGCAGCCGCGGCAGGGCCAGGTCGTGGCTGGCGTGCACGGTGAGCAGTTGCTGCCGCGGGTCACGCGCTTCGGCCACCATGCGCGTGAGATCGGCCCGCAATGCGTCGATGTGCGGCTGCATGCGGGTGCGGGCGCGCAATTCAGCCCACAGCAGGCGTTCGCCAAAGGGCGTGAGCCGCGCAGGCTGACCCTGGGTCCATGAAACCAGGGGCTCGCCGAAGGTGGTTTCCCAGCGGCGCAGCGTGCCCCAGATGTGCCGATAGGAACAGTCCAGCAGATGGGCGGCCTGGGCGATGGAGCCGGCTTCGCGCACGGCCTCCAACAGGGCCACCAGCGGATTGCCGAGCGCCGCGCCCCGCTGTGTGGTCGGGCTGAATTCATAGTGCAGGGTCACCGACAACGCCGTTTCGTCGGCTGGTGCGTTGCTGCTGGGTGCGCGTGGTTTCATGGTGCAGGCTGCAGTGTCGCAGATCGCTCAGAAGACCAGGGTGCGCCAGCGCAGATCGCAGGCCCGGGCCATGAATTGCACGGCGCCGCCGCGACCGGTGCATTCGGGGATCAGCCGCGTGGGGTCTATGCCCTGGGCGTGCAAGGCATCGGTGCAGGCCAGCAACTGCACGCCGTGCGCGACCGCTTCGCGCAGGTTGTCCAGGATGGTCTTGTCGAAGCGTGGGCTGGCGCGCAGGCCTGCGGCCACGCCCGGCACCAGCAGTTGCACGCTGCGGGCGGTGAAGTAGATCTCCACCGGCACGTCCATCGCGGCGGCCGCCGCCGCATGGAAGAAGGGCGTGGCCAGGCGCTGGGGTTCGGCCGGATCGGCGGCCCACAGCAGGATGGCCACGCCGGCGGGGGTGTCGGGGGGTGGTCGTGGCGCTTCAGTCATCGGGGTAGAGAGCCGCGTGGCGGCGCATCGCAGGCAGCACCGCATCGCCATGGATCAGCGACTGACCGTCGGCCACCCAATCGGCCGGCTCCAGCACCGCCAGCCAGCCCTGGCCATAAGGGTCGGTGTGCACGAGTTCGGGTGCATCGGCCAGGGCGGGGTTGACCTGCAGCACCTTGCCTCCCACCGGACTCTTGACCGAGACGATGGCCTTGGCCAGTTCCACCACCGCCAAGGAGCGTCCCTGTTCGACGACGCTGCCCACTGGCTTGGGCCTGCACATGTAGATCTCGCCCGAAAGCCGGATGCCCAATGCCGTGATGCCCACCGCCACCGCGCCGTCCTCTCGCCTGCGGGCCCACACCTGATGCTCGACGTGGTAGCAGAGCTCGGCCGGAAAGTGAAGATCGCGCAGGTTCATTGCAGCACCCGTTCCATGGGCCACGGGACCGTGGCGGAGGGGAATGGGAGTCGAACCCACCCAGCGGTGCATGGCACCACCCACCGGGTTTGAAGCCCGGCCGATCCACCGGGATCGTTTCCCCTCCGTGAACAACACGCAGCAACCCCGGGCGTCATGCCACGGCCTCGGCGAACAAGAGGCTGTCGCTGCGCAGCCGGTGCACGTCGCCCACGCGGCGCAACAGGCCGATGCGGTCGAAGTGCTCCAGGATCTGGATGGCCCGCTTGCGGCCCAGTCGCGTCGCGTCGCGAAAGCTGGCGGCCACGACCTCGCCATCGTGCGCCGCCGCGATCTGCCTCGCGATGGCGGTCAGCGTGGCCATCGTCGATGGCGGGTAGTAGAGGTCCTTGACGACCTGGAAGAGTTCGCCACGTTGGGCCAGCCTGGCCAGCGTCACGCGCAGCAGCGGTTCGGATTCGCCGCTGTCGCGGGCCAGATCACGCACCCAGGCGCCCTCGAAGCCGGCCTCGGCCAGCATGGGGCCCACCTTCTGGGCCAGCCGCTCTTCGGTGGCCGACAGCCGCGCGCCATGTTCAGGCAAGTGGACAAAGGCGCCTCGCACCAGAATCAACCCGTCCGTCTGCAGGCCGGCCAGCAGCGCGCGCCATAGGGGGTCGGGCAAACGTGGCAGGGCCAGTCGACGCAAGCGGGCGGCGTCCGGGCCCAGCTCTTCGGGGTGGCTGGCGTGAAACCGGGCCAGCACCTGAAGTGCGCGCTCCCGGCCCACTGCAACCTGGTCGCGGCCCAGTGCATGGGCCGCCTGCCCATCGACCGATTGCAATGCTTCTTCCGGCACCGGCACGGCGGACTCGCCCTGGGCCGCGGCAAAGCGCCGCAGGTCCACGCCCTGCGGCGCGACGGCCAGCAGGGCTTGCAGGCGTTGCGCGGCCGTCGGCAGCGCCAGCGCATCCAGTTCGGCCAGGCGTTGTGGCGTGCGGCGGTAGCGGGTGGGGGCGGCGGGGTCCAGGACGCGTCCGCCGGCCAGCGTGCGTGCGGCCGATGCGTCGCGCAGCACCACGCGGTCACCCCACCAGGCACCGAGCGGCTGTTGCAGCACCAGTTGCACGCGGCCGGTCTGGCCGGGCTCGAGCACTGGTGGGTCCAGCACAGCCACGCTGGCCATCTTCGTGGCCGAGCCCAGGTGCACGTGCACCGAGGTGCCCGAGCGCAGTGGCCGGGCCTCGCCATGCCAGAGCGTCAGCACCACATCCACGCGGTCACCGTGGCCACAGCCGGGGTGACCAGCCATTGCCCACGGTCGACCTGCTGCTTGTCCACACCGGCCATCGCCACCGCACACCGCTGCCCGGCACCGGCCTGCTGCACCACGCGGTTCTGCGCGTGCAGGCTGCGCACGCGCACGCGGAGATCGCCGGGCAGAAGGCTCAGCTCGTCGCCAACGTTCACCGTGCCGGCGTGCACGGTGCCGGTGGCCACCGTGCCCACGCCGTCCAGCGTGAAGGCGCGGTCGATGGCCATCCGGAAGGCGGCCTCCAGGGGGCGCTGCAGGGTGTGGGCCCGCGCGGCCTGCTGCAGGTGCTGCCGCAGAGCCTGCATGCCCTGGCCCGTGTGCGCCGATACGGCCAGCACGGGCGCATCGGCCAGTGGCGTGGGAGAGAGCAGCGCGGCCACCTCGTTCAGCACAGCCTGTACGCGGGCGGGCTCCGCCCGGTCGCATTTGGTGATGGCCACCAGGCCCTGCCGCAGCCCCAGCAGCGACAGCACGGCCAGGTGTTCGCGCGTCTGCGGCATCACGCCATCGTCGGCAGCCACCAGCAGCAGGGCAAAGTCGATGCCGGTGGCGCCGGCCAGCATGGTGTGCACCAGGCGCTCGTGACCCGGCACGTCGATGAAGCCGATGCGCTGGCCATCGGGCAGGTCCAGGAAGGCATAGCCCAGTTCGATGCTGATGCCGCGTTTCTTTTCTTCGGGCAGGCGATCCGTGTCCACGCCGGTGAGCGCGCGCACCAGCGTGGTCTTGCCGTGGTCGATGTGACCGGCGGTGCCGACGATCATCGCCTGCCTTCCGGGCCTGCAGCGAAGGCTGCGCCCGCCCAGTGCTCAGGCCTTGATTTCGCGCGCTGCAATGGTGTAGCGGAAGGCATCCGGCGCCAGTTCGTCGAAGGGCCCGTTGGCGTTTTCGCCGTTGGGGTACATCAGGAAGGGCAGGGTCTGCTTTCGGGCGCTCCCGGGCAGGGTCACGTCGTGGGCCGTGTTCCAGCCCACCCAGTTGCCTTCCCAGCCGCCGAACAGGCCCTTGGTTACCGGTGCCACCAGGGTGTGCTGGGGGTCCTTGATCCAGTCGGGCGTTTCCTGGCGCATCACCTTGAGCACGTCCGCCGGGTCCATCGCCACCCAGCCGTGCTGGCGCAGGAAGACCTCGGCCCGGCAATGCTGCGCCCCCTTCAGATTGGCCGGATTGCCGCCCAGTTCGCGGTAGCCGAAGGCCGACGGCGCGACGCGCAAGCCATAGACGTCGCGGGCCGGCACGCCCACGGCGCGGCACATGCCGACAAAGAGCGCGTTCAGGTCGGCGCACTTGCCGCTGAGGTTGCCGGTCTCGAGCATGGCCTTGATGTCGCCGGCTCCGCAGCCGCGTGTCTTGGGTTCGCGGTGCGCGTTGGTGATCACCCACTGATACAGGGCCTGCACCTTGGCGACGTCGGTCCTGGCGCCCTGGGTGGCTTCCAGCGCGGTCTTGCGCACGATGCCGTCCACCGGCAGCATGGCGGTGGCGGCGAGGTCCTGCCTGAGTTGGGCTGGGTCTTCGGAGGCGGCTATCGTGCGGGACCAGTCCGTGGCGCGGTTGCGCGTCTGCACGCGGCTGGTCAACGTCAGCGTGGGTGCGGCGTTGCCGGCGGCAAATTCGGCGTGCAGCATGCGCACACCGCGCGCCGGGTCGGCCACGAGCCGGGCGCTGGCGGCATTGCCGGCCCAGCTGTTGTCCAGCGTGCGCTGGTAATCGGTACTCAGATCCGGAACGGGCAGCCAGATCTGGGCCACGCCCTTCACATCGGCCACATTGACCGTTGTCGAGATCTCGAACGTGCGCCAGGCGCCCACCTCGGGCGCGAAGCGGCGCTCCTGAGCCAGGGCCTGCAGCGGAAGGCACGGAGCCAGGGCGAAGGCAGCGCCAGTCTGCAGGACGCTGCGGCGACGGATGGGATGGGTCATGGTGTGTCTGCCTATGGGTGGGTCAACGAAGGAAAGCATTGTCGATAGGGATCCAGGCACTGATGGGCACGCGGGTTTCTGGCATCAGGTCTGCAGCAGTTCGGACATCCACTGCCGTGCCGCCGCACCTGCCCAGTCGGGTTCGCCGACCACGGTGAAGCGCGCCCGGCCGTCACGTCCGATGGCCAGCGTGGATGGGTAGATGCGCACGCCGCAGGCCTTGGCCGCCGCACCGTCCACATCGCGCAGCACCGGCAGACTCAGGCCCGTGGCCTGGATGAAGCGCTGCACCGTGCCGGGGTGTTCGCGCACATTGACCGCCAGCACCAACAGCCCCGCGTCGGCGTGGCGCGCCTGCACGCGCTCGAGGGCTGGCATCTCGGCGCGGCAGGGCTCGCACCAAGTGGCCCAGAAGTTCAGCAGCAACGGGCGCCCGCGCTGGTCGGCCAGGCGCCAGGTTGCACCATCGAGCGTGCTCAGCACCAGGGCCGGGGTGGCGCGCCTCGGGGGCCAGGCGTGGCGATGGGCGCCGGAGCTTTCGCTGGCCGCCGCCAGGGCAGCCGGCGCAGCCAGGCAGGCCGACGAAGCCGCCACACGGGCGAGAAACTGGCGCCGATCGATCCTCAATCGAAGGTCTCCTGGTGCTGGATGGCGGTCACGGAGGTCAGGCCAGGGCGGCTCTCAGGGCAGCCAGTTGGGTGGTGAAAGGACCCGGGTTCTCCAGGCAGCGCAGGTCCAGCAGCAGCCGGTCTTCGGATATCCGGCCGATGACGGGCTGGGGCAAGGCCCGCAGGGCGGTGGCGAGTTCGTCCAGCGAACGGCCGCTTCCCTTCTTGTGCGCCGGTGCGATCGCCAGGCCGGCCGAAGGCAGGCGCTCCACCGGCAGCGAGCCCGAGCCGATCTGGCCCAGCAGGTCCACCACCACCACGCCAAAGCGCGGCGCGACGGCCTCCGCCACCATCGGCTGCAAGGCAGTGGCCAGAGCCCGGATGGTTTCCACCGGCCGTGTCAGCAGGCGCAGCGTGGGCAGGTCCTGCGTCAGACGTTCGGGGCGTAGGTAAAGCATCAGCGTGGCTTCCAGCGCGGCCAGCGGCAGCTTGCTCATGCGCAGCGCGCGCTTCATCGGGAACTTGCGGATGCGGCCGATGGCCGCCTTGCTACCGACGATCAGTCCCGCCTGCGGGCCGCCGAGCAGCTTGTCGCCGCTGAAGCTGACCACGTCGCAGCCAGCGGCCAGCTTCTCCTGCGGCAGTGGCTCACGCGGCAGGCCCCACTGCGCCATGTCCACCAGTGCGCCGCTGCCCAGGTCCGTGGCCAGCGGCAGCTGGCGGGCGTGCGCGATGGAGGCCAGGTCGGCCTCGTCCACCGCCGCGGTGAAGCCCTGCACCGCATAGTTGCTGGTGTGGACCTTCATCAGCAAGGCGGTGCGGGGGCCGATGGCGCGTTCGTAGTCGTGCGCATGGGTGCGGTTGGTGGTGCCCACCTCCACCAGCGTGGCGCCGGCGCTGGCCATCACGTCGGGCATGCGGAAGGCGCCGCCGATTTCCACCAGCTCACCGCGCGAGACGATGACCTCCTGGCCGCGCGCCAGTGCCGCGATCGTCAGCAGCACCGCCGCCGCATTGTTGTTGACCACGGTGGCCGCCTCGGCACCGGTCAGCGTGCACAACAGTTCTTCGACCACGCTGTCGCGGTCGCCCCGCCCGCCGCTGGCTAGGTCGTACTCCAGGTTGTTGGGGCCGGCCATCATGGCCAGCAGGTGCTGCAGCGCGCTGTCGGCCAGCAGCGCACGGCCCAGGTTGGTGTGGATGACGGTGCCGGTGAGGTTGATCACCGTGCGCAGGCGCGGTGCCAGGCGGGTGGCCACGCGCTCGGCCAGTGCCTGCTGCAGCGCCTCGGGCGTGATGGCTGCAGCGGGCAGG
>DAORNK010000075.1:0-14291 GCA_035440985.1 Rubrivivax sp.
TGTGGTGCCAGACCATCTTGTTGCTGGTGCTGGTGCCGTTGGTGACGAAGAAGCAATGGTCGGCATTGAAGATGCGCGCCGCATTGCGCTCGCTCTGCGCCACCGGGCCGGTATGGTCCAGCAGCTGGCCGAGTTCTTCGACGCTGTTGCAGACGTCGGCGCGCAGCATGTTCTCGCCGAAGAACTGGTGGAACATCTGCCCCACCGGGCTCTTCAGGAAGGCCACGCCGCCGCTGTGCCCGGGGCAGTGCCAGGAATACGAACCATCCTGCGCGTAATCCATCAGCGCCTTGAAGAACGGCGGAGCCAGACCGTCCAGGTAGCTCCTGGCCTCGCGGATGATGTGCCGGGCCACGAACTCCGGCGTGTCCTCGAACATGTGGATGAAGCCGTGCAGTTCGCGCAGGATGTCGTTGGGGATGTGCTGGCTGGTGCGCGTTTCGCCGTAGATGTAGATCGGGATGTCCGCGTTCTTGAAGCGGATCTCCTCGATGAACTTGCGCAGGTTCACGACGGCCGGGTCGAGTTCCGGCCCCGGCGTGAACTCCTCGTCGTCGATGCTGAGGATGAAGACGCTGGCGCGGCTTTGCTGCTGCGCAAACTGGCTCAGGTCGCCGTAGCTGGTGGCGCCCAGCACCTCGAAGCCTTCCTTCTCGATGGCCTCGGCCAGGGCGCGGATGCCGAAGCCCGAGGTGTTCTCGGAGCGGAAGTCTTCGTCGATGATGACGATGGGGAAGCGGAAGCGGAGCATCGGCGCGTCTGGATGGCGGTTGGAGGGCACACCGCGCAGCGGCGGCTGGGAGGGATCAACCGCGCAGTGTAGGGCCGTCGGGACGCCGCGCAGGCGCCGCGGCCGGGCTGGCTACACTGCGAAGGGCGCACCATGCGCCCAACCGCACAGGAGGCAGGCCTTGGACTGGAATGCACCCACGTGGTGGTGGCTGGCCACCGGCGCCCTGGTGGCGGCCGAGCTGGCCACCGGCACCTTCTACCTGCTGATGCTCGCCGTCGGTTGCGCCGCCGGAGCGTTGGCCGCCCACGCTGGCGCCGGTGCCACGGCCCAGGTGGCGATCGCCGCGCTGCTGGGTGGCGGCGCCACGATTGCCTGGCACCTGCGGCAGCGCGCCGCACCACGGGCGGCCCAGGCGGACCGCAATCCCGACGTGAACATGGACATCGGACAGACGGTCCGGGTCGCCGCCTGGGGCGACGATGGCACGGCCCGCGTCCAGTACCGAGGGGCAGCCTGGAACGTGCGCCTGGCACCGACCGCGCCGCGCCAGGGCGGCCTGCACGTGATCGTCGCCGTGCACGGCGCCGAACTCCTCGTGGCCCCGGCCACCGCTTCTTGAGATCCCATCATGGAAATCGCCATCGTCCTGGCCGTCGTCGCCGTCATCTTCATCATCCGCACGCTGAAGATCGTGCCGCAGCAGCACGCCTGGGTGGTGGAGCGACTCGGCAAGTACGACCGCACGCTCACACCCGGCCTGAGCTTCGTCGTGCCGTTTGTCGACCGCGTGGCCTACAAGCACTCGCTGAAGGAAGTGCCGCTGGACGTGCCCAGCCAGGTCTGCATCACCAAGGACAACACCCAGCTCCAGGTGGACGGCATCCTGTACTTCCAGATCACCGACCCCATGCGTGCCAGCTATGGCAGCAGCGACTACATCGTGGCCATCACGCAACTGGCGCAGACCACGCTGCGCAGCGTGATCGGCAAGATGGAACTGGACAAGACGTTCGAAGAACGCGACCTCATCAACGGTGCCGTGGTCAATGCGCTGGATGAAGCCGCGATGAACTGGGGCGTGAAGGTGCTGCGCTACGAGATCAAGGATCTCACCCCGCCGGCCGCCATCCTGCATGCCATGCAGGCCCAGATCACCGCCGAGCGCGAGAAGCGGGCGTTGATCGCCGCCAGCGAGGGCCGGCGCCAGGAGCAGATCAACATCGCCACGGGTGAGCGCGAGGCCTTCATTGCCCGCAGCGAGGGCGAAAAGCAGGCCGAGATCAACAAGGCCCTGGGTGAGGCCGCGGCCATCACCGCGGTGGCCGACGCCACCGCCGACGCCATCCGGAAGATCGCTGCATCCATCCAGCAGCCCGGCGGCGATCAGGCCGTGCAGCTGAAGGTGGCCGAGAAGGCAGTCGACGCCTACGCCCACCTGGCGCGCACCAACAACACGATGATCGTGCCGGGCCATATGGGTGAGGTCGCCGGCCTGATCGGTACCGCGATGGCCTTGCTCAAGGCCGGGCCGGAAAAGGTCCAGACGAGGTCATGACCCACGCCGCAGCGCTCAACGTGCTGGGCGGGGCGCTGGTCCCCTGTTCCTACGACCCGCTCACCGGTTGGTATCGCGATGGCTGCTGCCACACCGACGAACACGACGCCGGCAGCCACGTGATCTGCGCCCGCATGACCGTGGCCTTCCTCAATTTCCAGATGGAGCGCGGCAACGACCTCATCACGCCTCGACCCGACTCGCGCTTCAAAGGGCTCAGGCCGGGTGATCGTTGGTGTGTCTGCGCGCTGCGCTGGCGCGAAGCGCGCGAAGCCGGATGTGCCCCGCCGGTGGTGCTGGAGAGCACGCACGCCCGGGCGCTGGACTACGTGCTGCTGGACTGGCTGCGCGAGCACGCCGTGGCCACGCCTGCGCAAGGCTAGAATCGTTGGCTGCGTGGAAGGGTGGATGAGCGGTTTAAGTCGCACGCCTGGAAAGCGTGTGGGGGTTAACAGCCCCCCGCGGGTTCGAATCCCGCCCCTTCCGCCAGAACACCTGGAAGCACGGGCCCTTTCGGGCCCGTTCTCGTTTCCTACCCAGTCTCCAGCCCACGCTCGGCTCCAGTGCTGCGCACCGCCCCTCAACCAGACCCGCCGCCTGCCCAGCGCGGCTCAGGCCGCCGCGCGCCGCTCCTGGCGCACGGCCTCGTAGAGGGCGAGATAGTCGCGCGCCGGCCCCTTCCAGGACAGGTCACGCGCCATCGCCCTGCGCATCATGGCTTGCCAGCGTTCGGGCTGTCCGAAAGCCGTCACGGCTCTGCCCACGGCAGCGGCAAAGGCCGCTGGCGTGGCCGCGTCGAAAGTGAAGCCCGTGGAAGCGGTGTCGGTGGCCCCCGTGTCGTTGCGTACCGTGTCGGCCAGCCCGCCCACCCGGCGCACGATGGGCAGCGTGCCATAGCGCAGGCCGTAGAGCTGGGTCAAACCGCAGGGTTCGAATCGCGACGGCACGGCAATCGCATCGGCACCGGCCACCAGCCGGTGCGCCCTGGCTTCGTCGTATCCGATGTGGACGTGAACTCGGCCGGGGTGAGCGGCCTGGGCGATCCGGAACGCGGCCTCCAGCGTTGGCTCTCCCGAGCCCTGCACGGCCAGCTGCACGCCCTGGGCCACCAGCTCGGGCAAGGCGGCCAGCAGCAGATCCAGACCCTTTTGCGAGGTCAGTCGGCTGACCAGCGTCAGCAGCAGGGCCTTGTCGTCGGGTTGCAGCCCCAGCTCCACCTGCAGGGCCGTGCGGCAGGCCCGTTTGCCGACCAGGGCACGGGCGTCGTAGCGCTGCGCAATGGCAGGGTCGCGGGCCGGGTTCCAGACCTCGGTGTCGATGCCGTTGATGATGCCGCTGGTCGCCTGGCCACGGCTGCGGATCACGCCGTCGAGCCCGCAGCCGAATTCGTGCGTGGCGATCTCCCGGGCGTAATTCGGACTGACGGTGGTGATGCGGTCGGCGAACCTGAGCCCGGCTTTCATGAAACTGAGCTGGCCGTGGTACTCAAGCCCGGTGGGCGACATGAATCGCGAGGCGAGCTTGAGCATCGCCCAGTCGTGCATCGGGAAAAGCCCCTGGAAGGCCAGGTTGTGCACGGTGAAGACCGTGGCGGCTCGCGTAGGCAGGTGTTCCGCGACGTAGGCGCAGGACATCGCGGCATGCCAATCGTGGGCGTGCAGGATGTCCGGCGCCCAGTCCGGGTCGGCATCTTCGGCCGCCAGATGCGCCGCCACCCAGCCCAGCAGGGCGAAGCGCTGCGGGTTGTCGGGCCATTCCTCGCCGCGGCTGTCCTGGTAGGGATTGCCGCCGCGCCGAAACAGGTAGGGCGCATCGACGATGTAGACCGGCATCTGTGTCTGTGGCATCTGAGCCAGCAGCAGGCGCACCCGCATGGCGCCGAAGCAGGCACCGATGTCGATCACCGTGCGCACACCCTGCACCGCTTCGAGCACCGCCGGAAGCCCGGGCAGCAGCAGCCGCACGTCGGCACCCTGCGCCGCCAGGGCGACAGGCAAGGCTGCAACCACGTCGGCAAGCCCGCCGGTCTTGACCAGCGGGAAGATCTCCGCCGCCACATGCAGCACCCGCAAGGCAGAGCTGCCGGGGGCGCCCGGATGACCCATGGGCTTCAAGCGAGTTCGCGCAACATCTCGCGCGTGACCAGAGTGATGCCCGAATCGGTGCGATAGAAGCGCGCGGCATCGGCGGCAGCGTCTTCGCCGATGATCATGCCGTCCGGGATGCGGCAGTCGCGGTCGATCACGGCGCGCGACACGCGGGCATGGCGGCCGATCTCCACGCCGGGCAGCAACACACTCCAGTTGACCGACGAATGGGAGTGCACGCGAACCTGGGAAAACAGGATGGAACGGAACACCGCCCCCGAGACGATGCAGCCGCCGGAAACCATCGACTCGATGGCCAGCCCGCGGCGGTCTTCCTGGTTGTGCACGAACTTGGCTGGCGGCAGCTGGGGCTGGTAGGTCCAGATCGGCCAGTTGGTGTCGTACAGGTTGAGCAGCGGGTCGGTGGCGGTGAGGTCGATGTTGGCATCCCAATAGGCATCGATCGTGCCCACGTCACGCCAGTACGGCGGGTGCCCCACCTTGCCGCCCACGCAGCTCATCTCGAAGGGGTGGGCCACGGCCACGCCGGCCTTGACCATGCGGGGAATGATGTCCTTGCCGAAGTCGTGGCTGGAGTCGGGGTCGGCCATGTCGCGCTGCAGTGCCTTGTAGAGGTAGCGCGCGTTGAAGATGTAGATACCCATGCTGGCCAGCGAACGGTCGGGCTTGCCGGGGATGGTGGGTGGTTCGGGCGGTTTTTCGACGAACTCCACGATGCGGCGTTCTTCGTCGATGGCCATCACGCCGAAAGCCGTGGCCTCGCTGCGCGGCACCTCGATGCAACCGACCGTGACTTCCTTGCCCAGCGCCACGTGGTCGGCCAGCATCAGGGCGTAGTTCTGCTTGTAGATGTGGTCGCCGGCCAGCACCACCACATAGTCGGCCCCGTAGGCCGCGAGGATGTCCTGGTTCTGGTAGACGGCGTCGGCCGTGCCGCGGTACCAGCTCTCTTCGTCCACCCGCTGCTGAGCCGGCAACAGGTCGACGAACTCGTTCATCTCGCTCTTCAGGAAGGCCCAGCCACGCTGCAGGTGCCTCAGCAGGCTGTGGCTCTTGTACTGGGTGATCACGCCGATGCGGCGGATGCCCGAGTTCATGCAGTTGGACAGCGCAAAGTCCACGATCCGGAACTTGCCACCGAAGTAGACGGCCGGTTTGGCCCGGCTGTCGGTCAGGTTCTTCAGCCGGCTGCCCCGGCCACCGGCCAGCACCAAAGCCACGGCATGCCGTGGCAGATCCAGGCCTTGTGCAACATCGACGGATCTCATGGACAGTCCTTGTGATTGAGTTGGCAAGAAAATTACAACGCTGGGACAGCAGCCCTCAAATTCGGGGCCGCCTCAGACTCAGCATCAGAATGTCGATTCGACTTTAAAATAGCACCCTATATATATGATTTACAACGATTTATTCGTACATGGCGAACCTGTACTTCTGCTGCCAGATCTCGCCGTCCGTCTGAGCATGTAGTGAAACTACGCACGCTTTGCGGCTGTCTGCATTGACGCTGGGTGGGCCGCTCCATGACACTCGAAGTCCGCACCGCGGTTGGCCAGGTTCTTGCAAGACAAAACCGATGAATACTCAGCACTCCCAGACATCCATCCCGCAATCCAGCGATCAGGCCGCCGCGTGCCCGGCAGCGGTTTCGCGCCACCTTCTGGCCACCGTGGGCTGCGAGCCGGCCACGGCTTCCCATGCGGAGATCATGCGCGCCGTGGCGCAAGTGGCGCGGGAGCAGTTGTCGCAGCGCTGGGTCGAGGGTGACACCGCCGACCGCAGCGCCAAGGCGCGCCGGGTGTACTACCTGTCGATGGAGTTCCTCATCGGCCGCACGCTGTCCAATGCGCTGGCTGCGCTGGACCTCAAGGGTGAGGCGGAACAGGCCGCGCGCGAACACGCCTGCGCGCTGGAAGACCTGGCGGCCACCGAGGCCGACGCCGCGCTGGGCAACGGCGGCCTGGGCCGCCTGGCGGCTTGTTTCCTGGACAGCATGGCCACGCTGGAACTGCCCAGCTTCGGCTATGGCATCCGCTACGAGTTCGGCATGTTCAAGCAGCGGATCCAGGGTGGCCGGCAGGTCGAACTCCCGGACCCCTGGCTGGAGGACGGTACGCCTTGGGAGTTTCCGCGCTCGGGCGTGCACTACCCGGTGCGCTTCGGCGGCTGGGTGGAGCCTGCGGCCGCACCCGGCCTGGCACCCACCTGGCGCCCCGCTGGAGAGGTCAGGGCAAAGGCCTACGACCTGGTGATCCCGGGCCACGGTACGCGCCGCGTCAGCACCTTGCGGCTCTGGAAGGCCGCGGCACCCAGCCAGATCGACCTGCAGGCCTTCAATACCGGGGACTATGCCCGCGCCGCCGAGTTCAAGAATCAATACGAGAACATCTCCTGGGTGCTGTACCCCAACGACAGCACCCCGGCCGGGCGCGAACTGCGGCTGCGCCAGGAGTACTTCTTCACCAGCGCCAGCCTGCAGGACATCCTGGCCCGCCATCTGGCGGAAAACGGCGATCTGACCAACCTCAGCGACAAGGTGGCCGTCCACCTCAACGACACGCACCCGGCCATCGGCGTGGCCGAACTGATGCGGCTGCTGGTGGACGAACATGCCTTCGCCTGGCAGGCCGCCTGGGCTATCACGCAGAAGGTGTTCAGCTATACGAATCACACGCTGATGCCCGAGGCTCTGGAGACCTGGTCCCTGGCGCTGATGCAGCAGGTGCTGCCACGGCACATGGACATCATCTTCCGGATCAATGCCGAGTTCCTGGCCGCAGCCGCAGCGCACCGGCCAGGCGACAACGGGTTCCTCTCGCGGCTCTCGCTGATCGACGAGCGCGGCGAGCGCCGCGTGCGGATGGCCAACCTGTCCATCGTGGGCAGCCACAAGATCAACGGCGTATCGGCGTTGCATTCGAATCTGCTCACCCAGACCATCTTCGCCGACTTCGCCAGCCTGTGGCCGGAGCGTTTCACCAACATGACCAACGGCGTGACTCCGCGCCGCTGGCTGGCCCAGGCCAACCCCGGCCTGGCCTCGTTGATCGATTCCACCATCGGCAGCGGCTGGCGGCTTGATCTTGATCAGTTGAAGCGTCTGGCGCCGCACTCCGCTAGCGAAGATTTCTGCAGGTCGTTCCTGGCGGTCAAGCGCGCCAACAAGGTGCGTCTGGCGGCTCACATCCGCCACACGACCGGTCTGGTGGTGGACCCGGCCAGCCTGTTCGACGTCCAGGTCAAGCGCATTCACGAGTACAAGCGTCAACTGCTCAACCTCTTGCAGGTGGTGGCCCGCTATCAGGCTATGCTGGCCGATCCCGGCGTGCTGTGGACGCCCCGCACGGTGATCTTTTCCGGCAAGGCGGCCTCCAGCTACGTCGCTGCGAAGGACATCATCCGGCTCATTCACGATGTCGGCCAGGTGGTCAATCACGATCCACGCATCGGCGGGCGGCTGAAGGTCGTCTTCGTGCCCAACTACGGCGTCTCGGTGGCCGAGATCATCATGCCGGCGGCTGACCTGTCCGAGCAGATCTCCACCGCGGGCACCGAAGCCAGCGGCACCGGCAACATGAAGCTGGCGCTCAACGGCGCGCTGACCATCGGCACCGACGATGGCGCCAATATCGAGATCCGCGAACAGGTGGGGGACGACAACATCTTCATCTTCGGACTGTCCACGGCCGAAGTCGCCCAGAGCCGCGCCGCGGGTTACCAGCCGCTGCGAGTCTGCGAGCAGAACCCGCGCATCAAGGCCGTGCTGGACGCCGTGGCCGGCGGCCTGTTCAGCGAGGACGAGCCCGGGCGCTACCGGGCGCTGGTGGATTCGCTGCTCTGGGGCGGCGACCGCTACATGCTGCTGGCCGACTTTGACAGTTATGTGGCCGCCCAGGCGCGCGTGGACAAGCTGTATAACGACCCGCAGGCGTGGGCCCGCAAGGCCATCACCAACGTCGCCGGCATGGGGTTCTTCTCATCTGACCGCACAATCCGCCTGTACGCCAACGAAGTCTGGGGCCTGGCTGCCAAGGCCTGACCCGGCCAAGCATGCTCACTCCTGAACAGATCGCCTCCATCACCCAGGGCCGCTGCGACGACCCCTTCGCCCTGCTGGGCCCCCATGAAGCTGCCGATGGGAGCCGCATCGTGCGGACCTTCCAGCCCGGTGCCAGCTCGGTCCATGCCGTAGCCGGGTCCGAGGTCTGGCCGCTGAGGCCGGTGCAGTCCGATGGCCTCTTCGAGGGCGTGGTGGGGCCGTCGGGGCCCTACCAGTTGCAAGTACGTTGGACCATCGGCGGCGAATCGCTGCTCGACGACCCCTACCGCTTCGGCAAGGTGCTGGGCGACATGGATGTCTGGCTGCTGGGCGAAGGCTCGCACCTGCGGCCCTATGAGATCCTCGGCGCCACGCCGCGCACCTTCGAAGGCGTGCAAGGCACCTCGTTTGCCGTCTGGGCCCCCAACGCCAGCCGCGCCAGCGTGGTCGGCGACTTCAACATCTGGGACGGGCGCCGTCACCCGATGCGGCTGCGCCGCGAGTGCGGCGTGTGGGAGATCTTCCTGCCCGGGGTCGGACCCGGCGCCCGCTACAAGTTCGAGCTGCTGGACCGCCACGGGCACCTGTTGCCGCAGAAAGCTGATCCATACGCCCGTCAGGCCGAATTGCGCCCGGCAACGGCCAGCATCGTGGCCAGCATGCCACCGGTGGCCCCCCCGTCGCAGGAGCGCCAGGCCGCCAATGCGCTGGACGCACCCTTCAGCATCTACGAAGTGCACCTGGCCAGCTGGCGGCGCCGGGCCGAAGAGGGCAACCGCTGGTTCAACTGGGACGAGTTTGCCGACGAGCTGGTGCCCTATGTGCAGGACATGGGGTTCACCCACATTGAACTGCTGCCGGTCAGCGAGCACCCCTTCGACGGCTCCTGGGGCTACCAGACACTGGGCATCTTTGCGCCGACCTCACGCTTTGGCGATGCCGCCGGCTTTCGCCGCTTCATCGACCGGGCGCATGCGGCCGGGCTGGGCGTGTTGCTGGACTGGGTACCGGCCCATTTCCCCACCGATGCCTGGGGCCTGGCGCAATTCGACGGCACGCACCTGTACGAATATGCCGACCGTCGCGAGGGCTTCCACAACGACTGGAACACCCTCATCTACAACTATGGCCGTACCGAAGTGCGCAACTTCCTGGTCGGCAACGCCCTGTACTGGCTGGAACGCTACAACGTGGACGGGCTGCGCGTGGACGCCGTGGCCAGCATGCTGTACCGGGACTACAGCCGCAAGGCCGGTGAGTGGATCCCCAACGTGCACGGCGGCCGCGAAAACCTCGAAGCGATTGCCTTCGTCAAGCGCGTGAACGAGGTCATCGGCTCCGAGCGGCCCCAGGCCATCACGCTGGCCGAGGAGTCCACCGCCTTCCCGGCGGTCAGCCGGCCCACTTATGCCGGTGGCCTGGGCTTTCACTTCAAGTGGAACATGGGCTGGATGCACGACACGCTGAAGTACATGGCGCGCGACCCGATCTACCGCAGCCACCACCACGGAGAGCTGACCTTCGGGCTGATCTACGCCTTCTCCGAGAACTTCGTGCTGCCCATTTCGCACGACGAGGTGGTGCACGGCAAGGGTTCGCTGCTGGCCAAGATGCCGGGGGACGCCTGGCAGAAATTCGCCAACCTGCGAGCCTATTTCGGCTTCATGTGGGGCCACCCGGGCAAGAAACTGCTGTTCATGGGCTGCGAATTCGCCCAGGGCCGCGAGTGGGACCATGACAACAGCCTGGACTGGCACCAACTCGCCATTCCCGCCCATGCCGGCGTGCAGCGGCTGGTGCGCGACCTGAACCAGCTCTACAAGTCCTGCCCGGCTCTGTACAGCCAGGACTTCAGCCCGGATGGCTTCGAGTGGATCGACCATGGTGACGCGCAGCGCAGCCTGTTGAGCTTCGTGCGCAAGGGCCGCGACGGTCAGATGATGCTGGTGCTGTGCAACTTCGCCCCGGTGGTGCACGAAGGCCTGCGCCTGGGTGTGCCGCGTGCGGGCCATTGGCAGGAGCGGCTGAACACCGACTCGGCCTACTACGGCGGCAGCAATGTCGGTACGCCATTGGCGGCTGCCCATGCCCAGCCGGTGCCCAGCCATGGCCGGGCTCTGTCCATCGTCGTCAGCGTGCCGCCACTGGCCACCGTGTACTTCGAATGGACTGGCTGACGCATCGCGTGGCGCCGGACGTCGCCAGCAGCGGCACCCTGGCGCTGGAAACCGGCCGCCCCTGGCCGCTGGGCGCCCACTTCGATGGCAGCGGGGTCAACTTCGCCGTCTTCTCGGCGCATGCCTCGATGGTCGAGGTATGCCTCTTCAGCGCCGACGGGCTGACCGAGATCGGACGTGCTGCACTGGCCGCACAGAGCGGCGACGTCTGGCACGGCCGGCTCGCCGGCGCCGGGCCGGGCCTGGTCTACGGACTGCGGGCCCATGGCCCTTGGCGTCCCGACAAGGGTCACCGCTTCAACCCGCACAAGCTGCTGCTCGACCCCTGGGCACGCGAGATCGTGCAGCCCCCCGGCGGATTCGACTGGCGCGGCCCGCACTTCGGTGCCGAGAGAGGCCACCCGGCGGCTCTGGACACACGCGACAACGCCGCCCAGGCGCTGAAGGCACGGGTCGTGCACGACGCCTTCGACTGGCAGGGCGACCACCCGCCCGCCACGCCACTGTGCGACACCGTGCTGTACGAAGTGCATGTGCGCGGTTTCAGCCGGCGACAGACCGCCCTGCCGGAGGCTCAGCGCGGCAGCTACGCGGCGCTGGCCAGCGATTGGGCCATCGCGCACTTCAAACGCCTGGGCGTCACGGCGCTGAGCCTGCTGCCGGTGCACCAGCACCTGGACGAGGGGCGCCTGGTGGAACTGGGTCTGTCCAACTACTGGGGCTACAACACGCTGGGCTTCTTCTGCCCCGACCCGCGCTATGCCTGCACCGGCGACGCGCGTCACGAATTCCGCAGCATGGTGCGCCGGCTGCACGCCGCCGGTCTCGAGGTCATCCTCGACGTGGTCTTCAACCACACCCCCGAAGGCGACGAAAACGGCCCCACCCTGTCCTGGCGCGGCCTGGACAACCTGTGCTGGTACCGCCTGCCCGACGAGCACAAGGACCGCTTCCACAACTGGAGCGGCTGCGGCAACGCGCTCAACGTGCAGCACCCGCGCGTGCTGCAGATGGTGATGGACAGCCTGCGCTACTGGGTGCAGGAAATGCATGTCGACGGCTTTCGCTTCGACCTGGCGCCGATGCTGGGCCGTGGAGCCTCGGCTTTCGAGCGCGAAGGACCTTTCTTCAAGGCCGTGCTGCAGGACCCGGCACTGCAGGGCATCAAGCTCATTGCCGAACCCTGGGACGTGGGCCCCGGCGGTTACCAGGTCGGCCAGTTCCCACGTGGCTGGCTCGAATGGAACGACCGCTTCCGCGACGCCGCGCGCGCCTTCTGGCTGGGTGGCGACTGCACGCGGGGCGAACTCGCCCTGCGTCTGGCCGGCTCGTCGGACCTGTTCCAGGCACGCCGGCGCTCACCGCTGGAGTCGGTCAACTACGTGGTCTCGCACGACGGCTTCACGCTCACCGATCTGGTCAGCTACGACATGCGTCACAACCAGGCCAATCGCGAAGACAACCGCGATGGCCATGCGCACAACCTGAGCTGGAACTGCGGCTGGGAAGGCCCGACCACGGACCCCATCGTCACGGCGCGGCGCGCCCGGCTGAAGCGCTCCCTGCTGGCCACCGTGCTGCTCGCGCAGGGCACGCCAATGCTGGCCGCCGGTGACGAGCTGGGTCACAGCCAGGGCGGCAACAACAACCCCTATTGCCAGGACAACGCCATCACCTGGATCCACTGGGCGCTGGCCGACCAGGAGCTGATCGACTTCACGGCCCACGTGATCCACCTGCGCAGGACCCTGATGCCGCTGGCCCCGCGCTGGTACACGGGCCTGCCCGACGGCCGGGGCCGCTACGACCTGGCATGGCTGCGTCGCACCGGCGAACCGATGACCCCGGAGCACTGGGACAACCGCATGTCGCGCGTGCTGGCAGCCTGGATCGGCGTGCCCGGGCGTGGCCGCTCGCCGCTGCTGCTGATGTTCAACGGACGCGACACCGATGCCGGCTTCCAGCTGCCACCGGGCCACTGGGTGGCTGAGCTCGACACCTCCAGCGCCGACGGCCGCAGCAACTGGCGCGGCCGTGCCGTTCCGGGTGAAACGCCTCTGCGCTTCAATCTGCCCAAGCGCAGTGTCGTGCTGCTGCGCGACACGCACGCCAGCTGACGACAAGGAATCCCCGATGCGATTCACCCGCGCCAGCGGGGTGCTCCTGCACCCCACCTCCCTGCCCGGCCCGCACGGCAGCGGCGACTTCGGCCCCGACGCCTACCACTACGTGGACTGGCTGGTGGGAGCGGGCCAGCGACTGTGGCAGCTGTTGCCGTTGGCGGGCATTGGCCCGGGCAACTCGCCCTACATGAGCAATTCGGCCTTTGCCGGCAACGTGCTGCTGATCGACCTGGCAGCCTTGCGCGAACAAGGCTGGCTGGAGGCGGCGGACCTGGAGCCTGTGCCCGGCCTGGAGGCGGACAAGGTCAACTTCGCCACGATGTACCCCTTCCGCATGCAGCGCCTGGCCAAGGCCGCGGAGCGATTCGCCCGGGCAGGCACGGCCGCACAGCGCGAAGACCACGCCAGGTTTCTGCAGGAACAGGCCTCTTGGCTGGGCGACTTCGCTCTCTTCATGGCCTTGTGCGAAGCCTGCGGTTGGCAAGACTGGTGCGAGTGGGAACCGGCGCTGGTCCGGCGCGAGCCGCGGGCACTGGCGGCAGCGCGCGTCCAGCACGCCGCCCGCATCCAGTTCTGGCAGTTCTGCCAATGGCAGTTCTTCCGCCAGTGGAAGGCGCTGAAGGCCTATGCCAATGGAAGAGGCGTGGAGATCATCGGCGATACGCCCATCTTCATCGCCTACCTCAGCTCGGAAGTCTGGGCCAATCAGCACTTGTTCGAACTGGACGCAGCAGGCCGGCCCACCGTGGTGGCGGGCGTGCCGCCGGACTTCTTCAGCGTCACCGGCCAGCGCTGGGGCAACCCGCTGTACCGCTGGGCCGAACACGCCAAGGACGGTTATGCGTGGTGGGTGGAGCGCATCCGACGCACCTTCGAGCTCGTGGACATCGTTCGCATCGACCACTTCAGGGGCTTCGCGGGCTACTGGGAGATCCCGGCCGCGGAACCCACTGCCGTCAAGGGCCGTTGGGTGAGCGGCCCGGGCGAGCCCCTGTTCAAGGCCATCACCAAGGCGCTGGGCCCGATGCCCATCATCGCCGAGGATCTGGGCGTGATCACGCCCGACGTCGACGCCCTGCGCAAGAAGTTCGGCTTTCCGGGCATGCGCATCCTGCAGTTCGCCTTTGCCGCAGACGCCAACGACCGATTCCTGCCGCACAACTACGAGCCCGACACGGTGGTCTACACCGGCACCCACGACAACGACACCGTGGCCGGCTGGTGGGCGACCGCCACCGACTACGAACGCCACCATGCGCGTGGCTACCTGGCCACCGACGGCCACGACATGGCATGGACACTGATCAGGGCCGCGATGGCCAGCGTGGCCGATACCGCGGTGCATCCGATGCAGGACGTGCTGGCATTGCCCACCGACAGCCGCATGAACTTCCCCGGCCAGGAAAGCGGCTGGTGGGGATGGCGCTTCGCCTGGAACCAGGTGCAACCCTGGCACGCCGGGAGGCTGCTGGACCTGAGCCGGCTCTACGGCCGCGCGCCGGCCTGAGCTTGTGAAGATATGAATCGTGCCCGCGTAGGCCCCTGCATAGGGCCAA
>DAORNK010000076.1:0-14244 GCA_035440985.1 Rubrivivax sp.
CGCCAGCTCGTACAGCACCTGCCCCTCGCGGCTGGGGGTCAGCCGGCGGCCGCTGCGCTCGAACAGGGTGACCCCCAGGTCCCGCTCCAGCGCCTGCAGCTGCAGGGTGCCAAGCTCACGCTCAGCGGCCCCACGCCGAATACCGCCGCGCTGATGAACCGCTTCAGCAGCTTGCCCCAGGTACGGGATGTGCGTTCACCGGTGGCTGCCACGCGGGCCCAAAGCGGGCGCGAGAACTACACCATCGAGCTGACCCTGCTGCCGGAGGCGCTGAGGCCACCGGGGGTCGCAACCGCGACGAATGCGGCGCCGGCCCCGAGCGCACCGGCGCATGCGCCAGTCGCACCGGCAGCGGCTGCAGCATCGGCGAGCGTGGTGTCGGGTCCGGTGTCACCAGCACCTGCCGTCGTGCCTGCGGCCGTGGCCACTTCGGTGGCGAGGCCGGCGTCCAGCCCTGTGATCGCCATGCCAGTTGCACCACCACCACGGGACGCTCTCCGTCCACCGGCCCCCGAGCCGGTTCCGGGTCCCGCTGCAGAGGCGCCGCCGCCCGCGTCGCCTTCGACGCCTGTGTTTCGTTCCGTCGCCCCGGCCAAGCCATGACCAGCAACCAGCGCAACGTGGTCTGGGCCTCGCTCTTCTGGCTGCTGCTGCTGGGCGGCCTGCTGGCGCTGGCGGTGCAGTGGGTGTGGGACGTGCATGAGACGGCCGCCCGCCAGATCGAAACCATCGAGCCTCGCCACGCGCGGCTCCAGGGTCTGGGCCATGACAAGACGCGGCTGCAGGAAGCCACGGCGCAGGTCACGCGCGATGTCGAGCGCCACGCCTATGCCGCCAGTCGCGACGCCAGCCAGGCCGGCAACGACGCTCAGCAGCGCGTGCGCGACGCCTTCAGCAAGTCCGGCCTGGACGTCATCAGCATCCAGGTCCTGCCGTCGCGCACGACGCGCCACTTCGACCGCATTCCCATTGCCATGCGCGTCGAGGGTGAGCTGGCCACCATGCAAGCCACCCTGGCGACGCTGCCGGGCCTGGCGCCCAGCCTCTTCGTCGAGTCGCTGGTTGTGCAGGCAGCCAACGCCACGCCTGGCACAGCGCCGCGCGTGGCCGTGGAAATGCAATTGTTTGCGCTGAGGCTGCGGCCATGAGGCGCTGGGCTCTGCCTCTGCTGGTGGTGGTCAACCTGGCTCTGTTGGGGTGGTTGGTCTCGCGCTGGCTGACGCCTTCGGGCGAGTGGATCGGCGTCCGGTGGACGGCGCCCGTGCCCCAGCGTCCCACCCTGGAAGGCGGGACGGCGCTGCCCCAGACCGGCGTCGAACTGAGCCGTTTCGTCGCCACGCTGGAAAAGCCGCTGTTCGTCGCCACGCGCCGGCCACCGCCGCCGCCACAGGCCGCATCCGCGCCGAGCGCTGCCGACCCGCTGACTGATCTACGGCTGCTGGGCGTTTACGGCAACCAGCAGGTGGGCGGGGTGATCTTCCGCGTCGATTCACGCGTGCGGCGCCTGAAAGTCGGCGAGACGCTCAACGGCTGGACCCTGCGCAGTGTGCAAGCCAACGCGGTTGAACTGGCGCGGGGCGACGAAGTGCGCAGCATCGAGATCAAGCGCACGGCCGGCCTGGAGCCCCAGCCAACCTCCACCGACCTGCCGGCCACGAGCGCCGCCCAGCCCGGTGTGGGCGCGCGCTCGGCGGCGCTGGAAGAGATGCAACGCCGCGAGCGCGAGGAGCGCCGCGCGCAGATCATGCGCATGAATGCCCTCCGTGCCCGCATGGGCGTACCCCCTTTGCCCGAACCATGATCCCATGAAACTGCTCTTCAGAGTCTTTGGCGCGGTGCTCGCCGGTTCGCTGCTCGCCTTGCTGGCGGGCTGCGTGCAGGCGCCCATGCTGGCGCGGCCCACCGTGGCCGACTTGTGGCCGGCCGCCCAGCCGCAGTACTACCGTGCGGGCGTGGCCGTCGCCGCGCCCGCCGCGTCGGCCAGCAGTGCAGCGGTCGAAGCCCCGCGCCTGATCCGTGGCACCGACAAGGTGCTGGGCAGTGCCAGCACACCGCCGCTGAAGCAGGATGGTGCGCCCGTCGACCTGCGCTTCGAAGACACCCCAGTGCGCGAGGCGGTGCATGCCATTCTGGGCGATCTGCTCAGGCAGGACTATGTGGTCTACCCGCCGGTGGATGGTCGCGTGACGATCGCCACCGCGGCCCAGGTCACACCGGACACGGCCGTCTTCATGCTGGAAGCCGCCTTGAGTGCCAACGGGCTGGCCATGGTGCGCGATGCCCGTGGACGCTGGTTGCTGAGCTACGGCGACGAGCCCGTGGCGTGTTCCACATCGGCAAGGCCGAAGCGCTGAAGGCCATCGCACCGGCCATCCGCGTGGCTGGCCGGGACCCGCTGCCACCGGGCTCGGGTGCCATCGTGGTGCCCTTGCGCCATATCGGTGCTGCGGAGATGGCCACCATCCTGCGCCCCATGGTTTCGAACGACGCCATCGCGCGCGTGGACACTGTGCGCAACCTGCTGGTGATGGTGGGCAACCGCGCGCAGGCCGAAGGCTGGCTCGGCCTGGTCGCGACGTTCGACATCGACCTGCTCGCAGGCATGTCGGTGGGCGTCTTCCCGCTGAAGTACGCCACCGTTGCCGACGTTGAAACGGCTTTGCAGATGATGAGTGCTGGCGGCGGCCGTGCGACCGCGGCAACGGGTACCTCCCGGCCTGCCGGCGCCTCGCCGGCACAGGCGGCGGCGACCGCGCTCACGGAGGGCCATCCGCTCTTTGGTGCCATTCGCGTCCTCCCGCTGGAGCGTCTCAACAGCGTCGTGGTGGTCACGTCGCGCGCGGCTTACCTGGACGAAGCGCGTCGCTGGATCGAGAAGCTGGACCAGCCCTCGAACAGCTCGGCCGAAGCCCGGCTCTTTGTCTACCCGGTACGCAATGGCTCGGCACGCCACCTCGGCGAGGTGCTCAAGGGCATCTACGGCGGTTCGGGTACCACCGCGGCAGGGACGGTTTCGGGCGTGGCACCCGGCCTGTCAGCGACCACGGCCACCACGGGTGCAAGCAGCGGTGGCGGGCTGGCTATCGGCAACGCTGCAGGGGGCGCTGCGGCGGCGGGCCGCAGCACGCCGAGCACGGGTGTCGGCCAGGCCACGGCGCAGTCCGTCACTTCAGTGCAGTTGGGCAGCAATGTGCGCGTCGTAGCCGATGAGTTGAACAACGCCATCCTCGTGTACGGCTCGCCGGCCCAATTCGAGAAAGTCGAGGAAGCGCTGCGCAAGCTGGACGGGCCGCCCACGCAGGTGCTGATCGAGGCCAGCATCATCGAAGTGACGCTGAACGATGAGCTGAACTACGGCGTGCAGTGGCTGTTCAACGAGGACCGTGGCGGCGGCAGCACCGGAACCAGCGTGCTGTCCAATCTGGCCGGTGGCACGCTGGGCGGGGCGCTGGCCGGGTTCTCGTACACGTTGCGCAACAGCACCGGCAACGTGCGCACCGTGCTCAACGCCCTGGCCGACAAGTCCCTGGTCAAGGTCATCTCTTCGCCCTCGCTGATGGTGCTGGACAACCACACGGCGCAGATCGCCGTTGGCAACCAGACCCCCATCAAACTTGGTGAGACGGTGAGCGCCGAGGGCGGCTTGCGCACCACCAACATCCAGTACAAGGACACCGGCGTGTCGCTGTCCGTGACGCCCTCTGTGGGCGCCGGCGACATGGTCACGATGAACGTGAATCAGTCCGTCACGGACATCGGCGGCAAGGACGTGCTGACCGGCCAGGTGGAGTTCCTGCAGCGGCAGATCGGCACCAAGGTGGCCGTGCGCTCGGGCGAAACCATCATTCTGGGTGGGCTGATCCGTGACAACAGTTCAGACGGCGCCAGCGGCATCCCGCTGCTCAGCGAGATCCCGGTCCTGGGCGCGTTGTTCGGGGCCAAGTCCCGCAATGCGGTGCGGACCGAGCTGCTGGTCATCATCACGCCCCGCGTGGCGCGTTCCGACGAGGACACGCGGGAGATCAACCGCACGATCCGCGAGCGGCTGCGCGGGATGGGAACTCAGCCGCTGGCCCGTGACTCCCTGACACCGCAGTCCACGCCGGGCGTGCAGCCCGTGCCGGATCCCAGCCGTCCCCAATGAAGCTCTGAAGGAGAAAACCCTCCCATGTCCTCGCTCCAGTCCACGTTCCTGCTGCGTTGGTCTGCGCTGACCTGTGTTGTCGGCGTGATGGCGGGCTGCGCGACAGCGCCGCCTGCCACGCCGGAGCAAGCCGTGCGTGCCCGCGCCAACGAACGCCTGAAGGCGCTGGTCAACGCGGATCTGCCCAAGGCCTATGGCTTCCTGAGCCCGACCAGCCGTGCAATGGTTTCGTTCGAGAACTGGCGCAACAGCCTCACGCGCGCGACGGTCTGGAAATCCGCGGAGGTCTTCTCTGTGCAATGTCCCACGGCGGACCGTTGCAACGTCAGGGTCACCATCCATCACCAACCCCTGGTGTTGGGCGGAACTTTGGGTACCATCACGTCTGCGATTGACGAGACTTGGTTGGCCGATAAAGGTGACTGGTGGCTGCTCTACACACAGTGACCGGTTTGATCCCTGAAGTCGGCGTCGATGCCTTACCTTGCTGGGAGGGGCGGCGTATCGAGTAAGAACCATCAGGATGCTGTTGTAATTTTTCGACACTCGGCGCGGGTGGCACAGGCTGAGTGTTCCATGTGAACTGACTGTGCTACATTCATTCGCGCTTCACCGCTTCCCTTGCGCTATTCAAACTTCGATCGGAGTGAACACATGAAGAAAAGTCTCATCGCCCAGAGCGTCACGGCAGTGATCGCCGGGCTCGGGTTCGTGTCTGCCGCGAACGCACTGGTGGTCGGCCCTGTCGCCGCCGGCGGCCCCCCCGCTGTCCTGCCCACGATTGGCGGCGTTGATGCTGCGACTCAGTTGGTCGTTAACACCGATGGCATCGGACACATCAACCTGATTCCGTACTACACGGTTCAGAGCGGCTACGACACCTACATCAACATCGTCAACACGGACATGAAGAACGGCAAGGCCGTCAAGGTCCGCTTCCGCGGTGCTTCGAACTCCGACGACGTGTTCGACTTCACGCTGCTCCTGTCCCCCGGTGACAAGTTCGCGTTCGCGCTGACCAAGGACGCGGCTACAGGCCTGCCGAAGCTGGTCAAGGCGCCGGCACCGAACGATGACACCAGCTGCACGCTGGGTGGCACTTCGGGCAACGGCATCAATGCCATTGATGGCGAGAAGTTCGTTACGGCTCGTCTGAAGCCGCAACTGACTGGCGACGCACTGGCCAACGAAGCCCGCGAAGGCTACGTTGAGATCCTGAACATGGCCGACATTCCTCCGAGTGTGGTTGCCACGAGCCTGTTCGTCGGGATCAAGCACGTGAAGAACGCTGCGGGTAAGTACGTTGCGCCTTGCACGCCGGCGAACTTGGCGGTCATGGGTTCCAATCCGACCAGCTACAACACCGTGGGTGATGCCACCAGTGCGATTGCCAAGGGTCTTGAGGTTCCGACCACTGGTCTGATCACCAACTGGACTGTTATCAACGTCGCCAAGGCTGCCGCCTACACTGGCGCCGCCGTCGCCGTTGAGGCGCGCACCGCTGCTGGCGTGGCCGGCTACGGCAACGTGGTGATGTTTGCCCAGAATGACGTGCCGGTACCGTTCAACTCGCTGACGGACCCCGCTACTCGTTACACCTCCGACCCGCTGCTGCGCGGTGGATTTGTCGCGGCTGCCAACTACGACTTCCCTGACCTCTCTACTCCGTATCTGAATGCCACGCTGACCGCCGGTGTTCAGCAGATCACGACGGATCCATACTGGCAAGCTTCGTTCCTGACGAAGGCGCTGGCCGTGACCTCGGTCTCGAACGAGTTCCTGACCTTTGCTGGCCTGGCCGCGAAGACCGACTGGATCTTCTCGTTCCCGACCCGCCGTTACAACATTGCCGTCCAGTACGGCGCTACCGACACCATCCGTGCTTCGGATCTGGCGTTGGGTGGGGCGTTCGGTGGCTACACGGCAGTTAACTACTTCGTGCAGAACACTGCTGTCGCCCCTGCACCGGCCAACGGCAACGTGATCAAGAACCCCGATGAGCCCACCAAGGCCTATCAGTTGTGCGTGACCGGCATCGGCTACCAGTCGTCTGCCGCAAATGCGGTTCTGGCTCCGTACACCAGCCCCGTCACGAACAACTACGACGAGTGGTTGTTTGGCCCGACGGATCCGGGTGTCTCGTTCGTGATCTCTCCGAGCGTGCCGGGTGTTGCGCCTACGCTGGCCTTCTGCGGCGAAGTCGCCGTGTTCAAGTTCAACGCTGCCGCGTCCGACGCGTCGGTCCTGGGTGCCTCCGTGGCCACCAAGGGTCTGACGATGCCGTACGACAACGGTTGGACCCGTCTGGCAACGCCGGGCTTGGGTGCGCCGAACGGTGTCGGCCTGCCGATCATCGGCTCGTCCGTGACGGAACTGAACAACAGTGGCGCCGCTGGCGCTGGCTACGGTCAGACCTTCCCGCACCGCGCAACGCGTCCGTAATACAGGCTTCATTGCCTAGGAAGGGGCGGGGTTACTCCCGCCCCTTTTTTTCATGGATGAACGATTCCAGTTGCCGCTGATCACAGAGCAGCGTTCCACTTTCGCTGGACTAAACACGCCAGCAGATTCCGAATGAACAAGCCCACCCGAAGCAGGCCCGTAACCATCGGCGGGACGAGAATGGTCAGGATCGCTGTCACAGGCTTGGCGATGGTCTTTTCCTCACTGGCCATGTCGCAACCCCTCATGAAGGCACCAGGCGCCGAGGTGACACCCGACGACGTCAAGGCCGTCGCGCAACGTATGCAGGAGCAGTCCAGACTGGTGACGCTCTCGAAAGAGGGCAATGTTCACCGGTTGTCAGAGGAGATCCTGCTGCGCCGACTCCTCGCCTTGCAAGCCGAGAAGGCGGGCGTAGAGAAGGACGCCGTTGTTCAGGCGCAACTGCGGCAGGCTCGGGAGCGCGTGCTTTCGGATGCACGTCTGGCAGAGATAGAGGCACGGGCGAACCCGGGTGCCGAAGTGCTGCGCCGCTATGCGAGCGAGACCTACCGAGCCGATCCGAGCAAGTACCAGACACCCGAACAATGGCGAGCCCGACACATCCTCATCGTGCCCGGGCAGGGCGGGAACGCCCGGGAGCGCGTGCAACTCGTGCAGGCAGAACTGCGCAAAGGAGTTGCGTTCGACACACTGGCAAAGCAGTACTCGGATGACAAGGGCAGCGCGCCACTGGGTGGTGATCTGGGCTGGGTCGGCAAGGGAGCTGTGGTCAAGGAGTTCCAGGCGGCGCTGGAGGCGCTCCAGAGTAGTGGTGACGTCTCAGACGTCGTGGAAACCCAGTTCGGCCTGCATCTCATTCGACTCGAGGGCCATCGCAAGGCCGGGCAGCGCACCTTCGAAGAAGTCAGCGACGAGATCGAAAAGGGTGTGCTGAACAAGCTTCAGTCAGAAGCCCGACAGGCCGTGGTGAAGACCACCTTGCAGGACGCCACCACGGACGCTGCGGCCATCCAGGCCGTGGCCAAGACCTACAGCAAGCCCTGACCCCGGGTCCAGGACCTGCACAGGCCTGAGACAGCGACCGCCGCCCGTGTCCCAGAACCCCGGTTGGCTCCTGCTGCGATTCGCGCAGCGCGAAGTGACGAACCGATTCGCCGGATCCCTCCTGGGTGGGCTCTGGGCTTTGGTCCACCCGCTGGCCTTGTTGCTGATCTATTCCTTCGTCTTCACGACGGTATTGAAGGTTCGGGTCGTGGCAGACGAGGGGGTATCGTTCGTCGTCTTTCTGGCCGTCGCGCTGTGGCCCTGGATGGCCTTTTCGGAAGCGGTGACGCGAGGCGCGGCGGCGGTGGTAGCCAACGGGGCACTGATCAAGAAGGTGCCATTCGCTCATGAACTGGTGGTCTACGCGGCCGTCGCATCCAGCTTCCTGGTGCAGATCGTTGGCTACCTGGTGGCGCTGGCCTTCATCGCGCTGAATGGAACCGTGTTGCATTGGTCAGCGCTGCCGATGGCTCTCCTTGGATTGACGGCCCTCGGCCTCCTGGCGACTGGCTTGGCACTACTGCTCAGCGCCGTGCATGTGTTTGTCCGTGACCTCGAGCAAGGTCTGGCCCATGCGCTGGCCCTGCTGTTCTATCTGAGCCCCATCCTCTACAGTGCCGCCATGGTGCCGGGCTGGATGCGCGACGCCATGCTGCTGAACCCCGTAGCCGTCCTCCTGGAGGCCATGCGAGCTGCGCTGATCCATGGTCAGGCCTTGCCCGGCGTCGCAGTGGCCTGGGCGACGGCATTCTGCGCCGTCGTCCTTCTGCTCGGGCGGCTGGTCTTTCATCGCCTGTCGCCACACTTCGAAGAAGCCCTTTGAATCCGCAGCCGATCCACCAGAGTCCTGGCATCGTCACGCCGGAGCAGGGCTCGACATCGCCCTTGGTCAGCCTGCAGGGCGTGGGCAAGGCCTACCCCATGCATGCCTCCGCGGCAAGCCAACTGGCCACTCTGTGGTCCAAGCTGCGTGGTGTCTCGTCTTCGGCATCTGCCTTCAAGGCACTGGATGGCGTGAGCTTTGATGTGCAACGGGGTGAATCGACCGCTCTCATCGGCGTGAACGGAGCCGGCAAGTCCACCCTTCTCAAGGTGATCGCCGGGGTCGTGCGTCCCAGTTCAGGTGTGGTCCAGCTGCGGGGCCGCGTGGGCGCACTGCTGGAGTTGGGCGCAGGATTTCATCCCGAATACACCGGACTGGAGAACGTAGCCCTGGGATGCGCCCTGATGGGTCTTTCGCCGGCACAGACCCGTGAACAGATGGACGAGATCGTCGCATTCGCCGACATCGGCGCGCATATCGATCAACCGGTCAAGCACTATTCCTCGGGCATGGTGGTGCGCCTGGGCTTCGCGGTCGCGACGGCGCTGGTGCCCGACCTGCTGATCACCGACGAGGTGCTCTCGGTGGGCGACGAGTCGTTCCAGCGCAAATGCATCGCCTGGATGGAGAACTACCTTTCCCAGGGCGGCACCCTGCTGCTTTGCTCGCACAGCATGTACCACGTGCAGAAACTCTGCAGCCAGGCTGTGTGGATCGAGGGCGGGCGCATCCGCCTGCGCGGCAGCTCGGCCGACGTGACGCGTGAATACCTGGCCTGGCACGAAGAGCGCAATGCCAAGGCGCGACAACTTCAGCCCGACGCGCCATCCCGCGACGGCGGCTTCTATCAGGTGCGCAGCATGCAGCTCAATGGCATGGCCACGGATGAGCCCGTCATCGTGCCCGACGGCGGCACGCTGACGGTTGAAGGCACGGTCTTCTCACCCGATGACCGCGTGCCACAGGTGGCGGTTGGCGTGACAAAGGTTGACGGCACGCCCGTGGCGGGCTGCTATTCGGAGATGGATGGCTTCAGCCTGCGTCGCGCCGGTCCGCATCTGTTCGCCTACCGCCTGGCCCTGCTGGACTTGCCTCTGCTGCCCGGCCGTTACGTGGCACGCAGCCATGCGATGGACCCGGAAGGCATGCGCATGTTCGACCACGTCGAACGGCGCTTCGATGTGGCCGGTGACACCCGCGAGACCGGCATCTGCAAGCTCGCGCACCGCTGGTCATGAACCTGACCCGGCCGGAGCGCGTTCAGCCAGCGCCGGGCGTGCTGCATGTGGTGCCGGCCAACGGGGGTGGGGTCGACCGCTGCGTGCGGGATCTGTGTAGCTGGCGTGCCTCTGACGCCATCGTTCACGTGACCGACACGCAGCACGTGCTGGAGTGGCCTGGCTCGGGCACTTTCGTGCCACTGGATGCCGCCTTGCTGTCCGATCTGGCCCTGGGGGGCGGTTGGGGCCGCCCGGCCGCCGTGCATGCCCACAGCACGGCAGCGCCGGTGCGTCAGTTCTGTCAGACCCTGCATGGCGCCACCGGTGTTCCTTGGGTGCTGACACTGCACGACATCGGATTTGCGGAGCCTGCGGCGTCACCCTTCGAACGTGTGCAGCGCCTGCGCTTCGCGCGCGCTGCTGTGGCCCGGACCGCACCCAGTGCCTACATCGTGGATAAGGTGCAGCGGACTCTGGACGGCGCGCCGTGTCGGCTCGTCGAAAACGGTGTGGATCATTGGGCCGACGCGTCGCCTGGAACCACGTGCGAAGCAGCCCCGGAGGGCTGCTTCGCCATCGCGGTGATCGGCGCCATCGGCGAACACAAGGGGCTGGACACCTTGCTGGAGTTCGCCGCGCACCTGCCGCCCACGCTGCGCGTGGTCATCATCGGCTACACCGCGCAGCAGCTGCTGCCCGGATGGGCCGTGCCCGATCGCGTCTGGATGCATGGCGTCTTCGAACCCTGTGACCTGCCAACCCTGGTGCGCCGGTATGCGGTGCAATGGGCGTTCTTTCCGCCAGGCGTGCCGGAGAGCTATTCCTACGCGCTGTCTGACGCCTGGCAAGCAGGCCTGCCTGTGGCCGTGCCGGACCATGGCGCGTTGGCCGAGCGCGTCCGCCGACACGGAGGCGGGCGCATCTATCCCGTTGCCATGCCGGCGCCGGCGTTGGCCGCACGGGTCTCACAATGGGTGACCGAAGCGGGTGTGCGAGCGCCGCCGGCTGGCTCCGGGGCACTCCAACCCGTGCATCAGATGGTGACTGCGATGACAGCAATCTATACCGAGGCCGGAGCCGGCCAGGTGGCCCAAGGTGCGGATCACGACACGCTGCGCGGCCTGGCTCAGGCCCAACTGGATACGCGGTTCTTCCGCAAGGAGCTGTTGAACCTGCAGGGCCGCCTGCTGGCAATGGACCAGCAACAGCAGGAACGCCTGCTGCAGGTGCAGCAACTTGAGTCCGCGTTGAGCCAGGCGACGCAGGACACTGCTCGGGTGCGCGAGCAGAGTACCCACCTGCAACACGTCCTGGGCGAGCTGCAATCCCGGCTGCAGGCGGCGGATCTGGAGCATGCGGCCCTGGCTGCCCGGCAAGAATCCCTGCAAGCTGAACACGACGCGCTGCTGACCCGGTACGGCGTGCTCGAAGAACGCCACCGCCGGCTCACCCACCGACTCAGCGCGCCGGTGCGCTGGCTGCCCGCAGCCTGGCGGGAGACGCTCATCAGCCTGGGCCGGCGGTGGCTGATCTAGGTCTGCTGCCTCCGGCGTTCACGGTTGTCGTCGCGGTCTACCGGCCTCGGCTGGAGGAGTTTTCGGCTTGCCTCAACAGCCTGCAGGTTGCACGCAGGGACGGGCTGGATCTGCAGGTGAGCCTGTGGCACAACGACGATGGGGCACCGACGACGCCGGGCCTCGTTGAGCTGTACGGGCAGGTGCAGGCGGCTGGTCTGCCTTTGCAGATCCAGGGCGGGCGGGGCAATCTGGGCTTTGGCGGGGGCATCAACGCCCTGATGCCCGGCCTGCTCACCCCTTACACCCTGGTGCTCAACCAGGACGCCGTTCCCGAGCCCGGCTCTCTGGCACTGCTGGTACAGGCCGCCGCAAGCGACGCCGCTGACGTGGCCGCCTGGGAAATGCGCCAGGTGCCCTACGAGCACCCCAAAGACTACGACCCCGTCACCGGCAGCACCGAGTGGTGCAGTGGTGCAGCCGTGCTGCTGCGCACGGCAGCGCTCCAGGCCGTGGGCGGTTTCGAACCTCGCATCTTCATGTACTGCGAGGATGTGGACCTTTCGTGGCGTTTGCGTTGCGCGGGCTGGCGGCTGCGCTACGTGCCACGCTGCGCCGTGGTCCATCGCACCTACAGCGAGCCCGGTGAAGTCAAACCCTTGGCCTTGCTGGGCAGCGTCTATGCCAACCTGTGCCTTCGCACGCGCTTTGCCGGTCGGCGGCAGGTGCTGCAGGGCCTGGGCATGGCCTTGCGCGAAGTGCTGGCGCCGGAGTCCTTTGCCGGCCGGCGTTGGGGCATTGCCAAGGGCATCGCGCGCTTCATGCGGAACTATGCGTACTTCCGTGCCACACGCCAGGCCGCCCCGCACTTCGAGCCTCGCTTCGCCGGTTGGGACTACGAGGTGCGGCGCGAAGGGGCTTTCCATGCATTCCAGTCGCAGGCCGAGAAGCCGGCGCCTGCACCGCTGGTGTCCATCCTCGTGCGCACGCATCACCGGCCTGGCTTCCTGCGGCAGGCGCTGGCCTCGATCGCCCAGCAGACGCACCGGCCGCTGGAAGTGGTGGTGGTCGAGGATGGTTCGTCCGACGGCGAGGCGGTGTGCGGCGAGTTCGCAGCGCGCCTCGATGTGCGCTACTTCCGGCTGGATCCCGCGCAGGGGCGCTCACGAGCCGGCAATCGGGCGCTGGCCGAGGCGCGTGGCGAGTGGCTGGGCTTCCTGGACGACGACGATCTGCTGTACGCCGACCACGTCGAGGTGCTGTTGCAGGCCGCGCGTGCCGCCGATGTGCCCGGTGCCTATGGATTGGCCTGGTGTGCCCGGACGCGGGTGATGGACGAAGCCCAGGGCCGGGTGGAAGAGAGCTTCCGCAGTGTCGAGCCCGATGAGCCTTTCAACCGCCTGCGCCTGTGGCATCACAACCTCATGCCGATCCAGGCGGTGCTCTTCCACCGCGGCCTGTACGAACGGCAGGGCGGTTTTGCCGAGGACATGGACCAGCTCGAAGACTGGAACCTGTGGACCCGCTTCACCGTGGATGCCGAGTTCGTGCAGGTGCGCAAGCTGACCTCGCTGTACCGCGTGCCGGCCGATTTCGCGGAAGCGGCACGTCGACAGGCTGTGCTGGACGCCGCCTATGAGGAGGCCGTGCGTCGGCAGGAGCGCATCAAGTTCACGGCCGACCCGTTGCGCGTGCGGCATCTGGCGGGTGACTTCGCACGGCAGAACGCGCTGATTCACGTCGATCGGCAGCAGCTTTTCAGCATGGTCGGTGGATGGCCCTGGCTGGCGCGCCTGAACCTGTGGCGCAGTACGGTGTGGCGCCGTGGTCGATGACCGCGCCGCTTTGGCGGGCATGCCTTTCCTGCCTGTTCTTCATGGCCTGCGTGCGCTGGCGGCGCTGGGCGTGTTGCTTTTCCATTGGCTGCACTTCTTCCCAGCCTTTCCGCTGCGATTGGCCAGCGTGCAATGGGGTCCCGAACCCTGGATGAACCTGGCCCTGCCTCTGGCTTCGGGATGGCAAGGCGTGCCGCTGTTCTTCGTTCTCTCCGCGTTCTTGCTGACCAGCCAGTGGCAGGGTCGGGGCCTGAGTGGACTCGCGGTGCGGGGCTTCTGGTACCGGCGCTTCCTGCGCATCTATCCGGCGTTCTGGCTGCAACTCGGCATCTTGCTGCTCGTGGCGTGGTTCGTCGACGGGCTGCTGCCGCCGTACAGCGGCCTGGACCTGCTCTTGAACGCCCTGATTTGGGTCAACCTGCCCCCCACGATGACGCAGCCGCTGAACGGCGTGTGGTGGACTCTGCCGGTGGAATTGATGTTCTACGTCCTGTTGCCGGCCCTGGTGGCCGCGCAAAGGCGCATCGGCTGGTGCTGGGTCGTGCTGGCCTGCCTGGTCATCACTGTGGCCTGGCGCCTGACCATGATCCGGGTTTTCGCCGGCCAGCCCCTGGCGCCGCAACTGCATCTCATCGATGCGTTGCCGGGCTCGCTCGCCACCTTTGCCGCCGGCTTCGCAGTGGCTCATGCAGCGTGGCGGCCTTCCACCGGGGCTCGCCGGCTGTCCCTGGCACTGCTGCTCCTGGTCTACCTGGCGCTGCAGTACTGGCTCTGGATCAACAACGCGGTCTACCTGACTGGCCACTGGATGCTGTGCGTCTGGGTGCCGTCGCTGGCCATCGTGCTGGCTTGTGGCGTGTACCTGGCCGTGCAGTCACCGACCGGCCAGCGCTGGCTGGGCAGCGCGCTCATGATCTGGTTGGGTGAGGTGAGCTTCGGCATCTACCTCTGGCACTACCCGGTACTCAAGCTGCTGTCGATCTGGATGCCGCATGCCGGGGCAACATCGTCCGGCAGCCTGCTGGCGTTGGGGCTGGCGCTGATCATGACGCTGACCTTGGCCGGGCTGAGCTTTCATCTGGTGGAGTCGCGCGTGATGGGGTGGCGCCGCATTGGAACCCGGGCGCATCCGTTCCGGTTGTCGGCCAAGAGCTTGTGAAGATGTGAATCGTGCCCGCGTAGGCCCCTGCATAGGGCCAAATCTAGGCGCAAGGCGCAG
>DAORNK010000077.1:0-14071 GCA_035440985.1 Rubrivivax sp.
CCGCACGCCACCTGCGCGAGCTGCAGGCCAGCGAGCGGCGCTTCCACAGTGCCTTCACGCACGCTTCCATCGGCATGGCGCTGCTGGCCTTCGACGGCCGCATCCTGCTGGCCAACCCGGCCCTGAGCACCGTGCTGGGCGAACCGGCCGAGGCGCTGGCCCAGCGGACCTTCCAGAGTCTGGTGCTGGACGAGGACCGGCCGCACCTGCTGGTGCCCGAACACGAGTTCGAGTCCTTCAGCGGCGAGGTGCGCTGCCGCCACCACGACGGCAGTCCGGTGTGGATGATGCTGCACTGCAGCTTCTTCACCGAACCCGGTGCCGAACTGCCCTGCCTGATCCTGCAGGCCCAGGACATCACCGCGCGTCGCCACGCCGAAGCCGGCCTGCAGCACCTGGCCTTTCACGACAGCCTGACCGGCTTGCCCAACCGGCGGCGCTTTCTGGAGTGCCTGGCTGGTGCCGTGTCGCGCACGCAGGCCGATGCCAGCCACGTGTGGGCGGTGATGTTCATCGACTTCGACCGCTTCAAGCTCGTCAACGACAGCCTGGGCCACCACGTGGGCGACGAGCTGCTGGTGCAGATGGCGCGCCGCGTGCAGGAAAAGCTGCGCCCCAACGACGTGCTGGCGCGGCTGGGCGGCGACGAGTTCGCCATCCTGGCCGAGCGCATCGGCCATGAACGCGATGCGGTGGTGCTGGCCGAGCGGCTGATGGCTTCGCTGCAGCGCCCCTTCATGTTGGGCACGGTGGAGGTGGCCACCAGCGCCAGCATCGGCATCACCTTTAGCGCCTTCGACTACCAGCGCGCCGAGGACGTGCTGCGCGATGCCGACACCGCGATGTACAAGGCCAAGGGCGAAGGCCGCGGCCGCTACGCGATGTTCGACACCAGCCTGCACCGTGCAGTGTCGGACCGGTTGCGGCTGGAAGGCGACCTGCGCCATGCGGTCGAGCGCGGCGAGCTGCGCGTGGAATACCAGCCGCTGTTCGAGCTGGATGGCCAGCGGCTGAGCGGCTTCGAGGCCCTGGTGCGCTGGAGCCACCCCAACGGCAGCACGCTGGAGCCGGCCAGCTTCCTGCCCATCGCCGAAGAAAGCGGGCTGATGGTGCAGGTCAGCGACTTCGTGCTGCATTGCGCCTGCCAGCAACTGCGACGCTGGCAGCTCAGCGATCCGGCGCTGGCCGATCTGACGATGAGCGTCAACCTCTCGGCGCACGACCTGGGGCACCCGGCGCTGATCGCCCGCGTGAGCCAGGCCATCGTCGAAGCCAGCCTGCGGCCCGAGCACCTGACGCTGGAGCTGACCGAGGACATCGTGATGGCCCACGTGCAGGACGCGCAGCACGCGCTGGCGGCGCTGCGCCAGCTGGGCGTGCGCTTGGCGGTGGACGACTTCGGCACCGGCTATTCCAGCCTGAGCCACCTCTCGCGCCTGCCCATCGACAGCCTGAAGATCGACCGCGCCTTCATCAGCCGGCTGCTGCCCGGCAGCGACGATGCGGCGGTGGTCAGCGCCATCGTGCAGCTGGGCGGATCGCTGCGCAAGGCGGTGGTGGCCGAGGGCATCGAATCCGCGGCGCAGATGGAACACCTGCGCGAACTGGGCTGCCGCTTCGGCCAGGGCTTCCACCTGTCCAACCCGATGTCGGAGCAGGTGGCGGGCCAGTGGCTGGCCGCACGGGGTGGGACGGTGCATTGAGGCCACCCAGGTGCTGGTGACCAGGCTGTCCGAGCTCTCGCGGTGGCAGGTGGTGACCGTTCCCATCGCCAGGATGAATGCCCATGCGGCCGGATTTCATTGGAAGGGCTTCGACCTCCGCATGGCCTAATCGTCCACTTCTTGATGGAACGCAACATGGGTTGATGCCTTGTTCGGCCTTCGACCTACTCTCTGGGTATGTTCTTCGGCGCATTGCCTGTTCATGGCATGGACCTCCAGTGAAGCTCCCATTCCTTGCATGTTTCGCCCTGAGCCTGCACCTCCTTTGCGCACCGGGTCTGGCGCAGGAGAGCAGGCCTGCCGAGGCGAAGCGGATTCTTCATGTCATGAGCTACCACTCGCCATGGCGCTGGACCGATGGTCAGCTCGACGGCTTCAAGGCCGGCCTGGGTGATGTGCGCGCCGAGTACCGGGTATTCCAGCTGGATACCAAGCGCTGGTCCAGCAGCGAGCAGAAGGCCGAGCGCGGCAGGCAAGCGCGGGATCTGGTTGTAGCGTGGAAGCCGGATCTGATCTACACCTCGGATGATGATGCTCAGGATCTGGTCACGAAGCACTACCTCAACACGCCCATCCAGAACGTGTTCAGCGGCGTCAACAAGCCCCCCGAGCACTACGGCTTCGACAAGGCGAACAACGTCACCGGTGTGATGGAGCACGAGCACTTTGCCGAATCCGTCCGGTTGCTGAAGAACATCGTGCCTTCGCTCAAGAGACTGGTGGTGGTGCTCGACGACGATGCCATGTGGCAGCCGGTGGTCAAGCGCATGCAGGCAGCCGCGCTGCCCGCCGGGGTGTCCATCGTCGGCTGGGAGACGATCAAGACCTACGCCGACTACAAGGCCCGCATCGCGGCGTACCCGGACTTCGCCGATGGCATCGCGCTGATCGGCATCTTCAATTTCAAGGATGCCGCCGGGAAGAACGTTCCCTACCAGGAGGTGCTGCGCTGGACGGCGGAAAACTCGACCCTGCCTGACCTTGCCTTCTGGATCGATCGCGTGCACCACGGCACCCTGGCCGCGGTCACCGTCTCCGAACGCGAACAAGGGCTGGCGGCTGGAAAACTCGCGCGCGCCATCCTGCGCGACGGCAAGTCGCCCAGTGCCCTTCCCATGCTCCCCACATCACGAGGCCTGCCGGTGATCAGCCTGGCGCGTGCCAGGAAGCTCGGCATCACCGTGCGCAGCGAGCAACTGCTCTCGGCTGAGGTCGTGACCCGGTTCGATTGGGACCAGTAGACGATGTTCGGACTGCGTGCCCGAATCCTCTGGATCGCCGGCGTCACGATGGCCGTGACCATCCTGGTCATCACCTGGACTGCCGGAAGGACTTTCTCCGATGCGTACTCCAAGGCCATCGCGGAACGGTCCCAGGCGATATCGCATGAGGTGGGTGTGCAGTTCGAACGGCTCCTGTCGCTCGGATTGCAGCCAGAGGAGATCGTCGGCTTCGAGGACCAGTGTTCCAAGGTCAGGCAGAACCACCATGATCTGGCCTTCGTCGCCGTCCTGTCCCCGCAAGGCAGGATCCTCTTCCACAGCTCGCCCCAGTCCATCGGGCAGCAGATGGCCCATGCCGGCGTGGCTGCAGCTGTTGCGCTGGACAAGGCCAGCGAGATCTCCGCCAGCATCGGGGGCGAGGAGGTGCTGGCGACGCTGATGCCGGTGTTCAATCCCGGCAAGCAGCACGTGGCCAGCGTGCTGGTCGCGCACAGCCAGGCTGCCATCGATCAACGCCTGTCGCACCTGTTCCTGAGCATCACGGCGGTGGGTTTCCTGTTTCTCGCCGTGGCGGCCTGCCTGCTTTACTGGGCCATGTCCCGCTTCGTCACCGCGCCCCTGCAACAGGTGGTGACGGCGATCGACGAGCTGGGGGCTCAGGCGCCGGGTACCCTCAAGCAGATCAAGGTCCGGGCGGAGGCCGAACTCGGCGTGGTGATCGATGGCTTCAACCGCCTGCTGAGGAAGCTGGAATCGCACCAGGCGGAACTGATCGAGGCGCGCGAACAGGCCGATTCGGCTAACCGCGCGAAGACCGACTTCCTGGCCACGGTCAGCCACGAACTGCGCACCCCTCTGAATGGCATCATGGGCATGAACGCACTGCTGTTGCGCAGCCCCCTGAACGAACGACAGATCCACTACGCCAGCGTGGCAAACAGGGCCGGGAGGAAGCTGCTGGAGATCATCGAGGAGATCCTGGACTTCAGCAGCATCGAATCCGGTGGCCTGCGCCTGGACAACCAGGCGTTCGACATCCGTGAGGTGGTCACCAACGTCACCAGCAGCCTGGAAGCGCTGGCCGCCGACAAGGGCCTGCAGCTGGCCTGCGAGTGGCAGGAAACCGGCACGCTGCTCGTATGGGGCGACCCGAAGCGCTTGCAGCAGATCCTCACCAATCTGGTCGGCAACGCGATCAAGTTCACCGACGCAGGCTTCGTCCGCATCGAGATTCGCATGTTCGACGGGAAGGGCGTCGAATTCCTGGTCAGAGACAGCGGCATCGGCATCGAGCCGGAAATGCGCCAGATCATCTTCGAACCGTTTCGCCAGGTCGACGGTTCCTTCACCCGCCGCCACGGCGGCACCGGCCTGGGTCTGACCATTTCCAAGCGCCTGATCGAGGGCATGCAGGGCAGCATCGAAGTGGAGTCCGAGCCGGGCAAGGGCTCTGTCTTCCGCGTCTTTCTGCCCATGTTGCCTCCAGACCAGGCGCCGAGATCGCCGATCGCTGCGGAGGCGGGATGACGACCACTGCCCCTGGCGATGCCGTGCCCCGCATCCTGCTGGCCGAAGACAGCTGGGAAAACGTCGCCTATGTCACCGCACTGCTGGAGGGGCTTGCCTGTGTCGTGGACACGGCTGCCAACGGTCGCCAGGCCATCGACCTCTTCGAGTCCGGAAAGTACGCCGTGGTGCTCATGGATTGCCAGATGCCGGTGATGGACGGGTTCGAAGCCACGCGACTGTTGCGGGCGATTGAAGCCAGGCATGCCTGGCAGCCTGCACTTGTCGTGGCTCTCACCGCCAATGCCATCGCCGGTGTGAAGGAACGATGCTTGGCATGCGGCATGGATGCGGTCCTCATCAAGCCGTTCACTCCGGAGAGCCTGCTGGCAGCGCTGGGCTCCCGCGTGAGTCCGGTCGGCAGCGGGTGAAGGGGCTTCCCCGCGGCCACATCGTCACAAGCCCGTTGTCGATGCCGGCCGGGCCGGACACCGAAGCCCATGCCGCAGTCTATTGGATGCGTAGCACCACCAGTGTCTGGTTCAGCAGCTGGTAGCCGATCTCGCCAAAGGTCACCGGCCCATGCAGCTCGCCGATGTGCTGACCCTCCAGCCCGCCGAAGAGGAAGTTCAGGATGCAGTTGCACGAGAACTGGACACCATCGGTGGGGTAGTCGGCCAGCTGCTGACGGAACTTGCTGGCGTAGTCCGCAATGGGCTTGGCGAAGTGGTAGTCCACGCCCGTGAACACCGGTGCATAGAACGTCACCTTGTCGGCGGCCGTGTCCACCGCCTGGATGGACACGTTGATCCTGGCGCCGCCGAAGTCGCCCACCAGCGGCAGGCGGCCATCGCTCAGGCCGCGGTGTGTCACGTAGGCGGCCAGCGAGACCTTCTCGCCGTTAACCAGGCACTCGCCAACCTCGAACGACGTGGCCGTGAAGCGCAGCACGTCGGTGTTGTCGGGCTCGAAGATGTTGACGATCTCGATGGACGCGAGCTGGCTTTCGGGCAAGGCGACGTGGGCCACGACCATGCCGTCTTCGAACTTGCGCCCTGCGCTGCCGAGGAAGACCTTGGGTTTGACCCGGCCCAGATCCGACAGGTGCACGCCAGCGACCCAGCCCACGGTCGGCTTGAGAAAAGCGCGGGCGTCGCTGGCGGCGTTCTCGGCAAACCGCCTGTGCGCCTCCCCGCCCGCTGGCACGATGGCCAGCGAGAAGCCATTGTCAGGCCCGTTGTCGAGCACGCCTTCCAGGCGATCGGCGGGGTAATGCGCCAGGCTCACCGAAGCCTGGGCGGGAAGTTCCGTCACGAACACCCGACCCTCCTGCGACACGACGCCCCCGGTGGCATCCGTGAAGTAGGGAATCGTGCCGGCCAACCAATTGCCGGGCGGCAGTGCATCCAGAGCGCTTTCGGGGCCGGCCAGTGCCAGGGCGGCGCCGCTGCGGATCAGTGCCGATACCTCGGCAATACTCATCAATCGGTTCATGGCGTTCCTCAAATGCAGGTGAGTTGATCGATTTCGGAGCCGAGGATGCGCTCCCACTTGGCGAAGAAGGCCTGGATCTGAGCCGCCTTCTGCGGCGTCGGATCGGTGGAGCGCTCGATGTTCTTCACCAGCAGCTGCATGGCCAGGTTCGTGGACTTGATGCGGGCCAACCCGCCGGTGGCCGCGTGCGACCAGCAGGGGTGGTTGGAGGCAGGAATGGTCATTGGTTCTCCTATTTGAAGCACCATAGGCATGCCTAGAGACGGTGCTCGGTCGAGATATCGGCCGGGACTCGACCGGGGTGAAGCCCTGGCGGCCCGAACTCTTGATGCACGTCAAGAGCCGACGCGGACAGGCCGGGCGGCGTGCGCCGCGGCGGCTGCAGACCCTTCAGCCCAGCCGCGAGGCAGCCCTGCCCTCATCCGGCATCTCGGCCAGCAACGCGAGCGTGCGTTCGGCCTCTGCCGGGTCCAGCTTGAGCATGGCGTAGCCCACGTGCACGACCACGTAGTCGCCGACCTGCACGTCGGGGACCAGGGCCAGCGACACGGGCTTGCGCAGGCCACCCCCTTCGACCACGGCGGCGACACCCGCCAACCGCTCCACCACACGCACCGGAATGGCCATGCACATCAGGCGGACTCGTCGTCGCCGCGCGCACCCTTGGGCAGGCGGCGGTACAGCGTGTTGCGGCTGATGCCGAGCCGGCGCGCCGCTTCGGACATGTTGCCGCGGGCCAGCGCGATGGCCCGTTCGATGGTGGCCTGCGACAGTTCGCGCAGGTTCTCGGTCGCCCCGCCAGAGGCGGCCGGCCCCGGCGGCACGCGCCACCGCAGCTCTTCGGCCAGGTCGTCGGCCAGATGGCTCCAGCCGATGCGCGCCTGCGCGTCGTCGAGCAGGGCGACGGCGGCGCGCAGCGCGTTGTTGAGCTGGCGCAGGTTGCCAGGCCAGGCGTACTCGGCGAAGGCCGATGCGAGATCGGGCTCCAGGGCGATGCCGCGCCCCGGCGCCAGTTCTTCCAGCAGCCGCGCCACCAGTCGCAGCGCGGCGCGCGCCGCCGTCTCGTAATGCTGGCCGGTGTGATCGCGGGTAACCAGCGTCAGCCCATTGATGCGGTAGTAGAAGTCGGCGTCGAAGCGGCCGGCCTCGATGGCGGCCTTCAGGTTGCCGTGGGTGGCGCAGATCAGCACCAGGTCCAGCACGGCCGACCCGGCGCTGCCCGCCACGGGCAGGCGCCGTTCGGTGATCACCTTGAGCAGCCGCTGCTGGGCCGTCAGCGGCAGCAGTTCGATCTCGTCGATGAACAGCGTGCCGCCGTGTGCCTGTTGTACCGCTGCGGGCGCGGCTTCGCGGCCGGGTGCGGCTGCCTGGCCGAACAACTCGGCCTCGATCTGCGCCGCCGACAGCCCGGCCCCGCTGAACCGCACGAAGGGCCCGTCGTGGCGCGGCCCGGAACCGTGCACCGCGCGCGCGAAGCGCTCCTTGCCCACACCAGGCTCGCCCTGCAGCAGCAACGGTATCGGCTTGTCGACCAGCTTGTGCGCCTTCTCGATGGCCGCGGCCAGGCGTTCGTCGCCGGTGTCCAGTTCGTCCAGAGCGTCGCGCGTGCGCGCCTTGCGATCGGCCGCTGCCACGGCGCGTGCACCGGCGCTGGCAGGCAGCTCGATGCGCATGAACAGGCGCTCGTCGTCCGCCAGCGTCACCAGCATCGGCTCGCCCGGCCGGCGCTTGTTCCATTCGAGCAGGTCCTCGAACCGGACCGGCAGGATGCTGGCCAGTGGCGTCGCATGGAGGTCGCCGCTGCGCAGACCCAGGAAGACCAGGCCGGCCTGGTTGGCACCGATCAGCCAGCCTTCGTCCGACAACGCGGCAATGCCTTCGGAGAAAGTGCCGATGCCCTCGGCCATTGTGTGGAAGCGCAGCCGCAGGTGCCGCGAGTGGTAGGCATCGAAGAGCCGGTTCTCGACCGTTTGCGCCGCCGCGCGCACCAGGCCGAAGGTGTGAGGGTGGTGCTGGCGTTCGTCGCCCGAGATGTCCAGCACGCCCAGCACCTTGCCGTCGGGCGCGAACAGGGGCGCCGCCGCGCAGCTCAGGAAGCCGTTGCGTTCCAGGAAGTGTTCGCCGCCGTGCACCACCAGGGGCCGTGCTTCGGCCAGCGCGGTGCCGATGGCGTTGGTGCCGCGGTCCCGCTCGTGCCACGAAGCACCGGGCGACAGCGCCACGCGTTCGGCGCGGGTCAGGAAGTCGGGGTCGCCCAGGGCCTGCAGCAGCACACCTCGATCGTCGGCCAGCGTCACCATGCTGCCCGAGCTGCGCGTCTGCTGATGCAGATACTCCATCACCGGCCGGGCATGGGCGATCAGGTCGCGGCGCTGCTGGCGCACCTGCGCCAGTTCATGGTCATCCAGGCGCCACGCGTCGGTCAGGCGGCCGTCGGGCGCCAGCCCGGCTTCGACACTGCGCCGCCACGACCGCGCCAACAGCGTGGTGACCAGATGGCCCAGCGGGATCTCGCCACGCTCGAGCATCAGGTCGCGCGCCCGGCGCAGGGTGGAACGGGCTGGCTTCTGCTGGGTCACGGCAAGGCCGCCTTCGGGCTGTGGATGAATGAGTCTAGGACTGCATTGCCCATCGGGAAAGGGTCAGGCCACCATCCCGGCTTGGGCCTGGGCGATCTGGGCGGCGAGATGGTCCAGCGCGGCCATGCTCTCGGCCCTGGGCACGCCGCCGGCCACCACCGGCGCAAACCACTGCACGGCCAGGTTGGGCAGCATGCCGGCCAGGCTGACCTGCATGGCATCGTTGCCCCAGCCGTAGGAGCCGATGATGCCGCCGAAGCGTGCCTTGGGCTTGAGCGCGTTGGTCAGGTAGGCCGCCGAGGCCATCGCCGGGTGCGGCCCGTCCAGCACCGTGGGCGAGCCGAACACCAGCGTGGAGGCATCCACCAGCTCGGCGGCGAAGCGGCCGCTGTCGAGGTCGACCACGTTGAACGGTTGCACGGCGATGCCGCGCTCCATCAGCCGGTCGATGAGGTGCTCCACCATGCGCGTGGTGCTCTCGTACATCGAGAGATACGGGATCACCACCTTGGGCCGCACCTCATTGCCGGCCCAGTCGCGATACAGCTGCAGGATGAAGGGCGGCCGGCGGTGCACCGGCCCATGGCTGGGGGCGATCAGCTCGATGGGCAGCGCCAGCAGTTGTTCGGTGTACTTCCGCACATGTTCCCGGTACGGCATCATGATTTCGGCGTAGTACATGCGCGCGGCCCGCTCCACCCGCACCTCGTCGTCGGCATAGAGGTCCGACGTGGCCAGGTGGGCACCGAGGAAGTCGCACGAGAACAGCACGCGGTCCTGCTCGACGTAGGTGAAGGTCGTATCCGGCCAGTGCACCCAGGGCACCCACATGAAGCGCAGCGTGCGGTCGCCCAGCGACACGGTCTGCTGGTCCTTGATGAGCGTCACCGCGTCGGGCTTGATGCCCTGGCCGGCCACCAGCAGGCTGCGGCACTTGACGTTGGCCAGCACCCTGGCCTGTGGGTACTCGGCCAGCACGGCCGCGATCGAGCCGGCGTGGTCGGGTTCGGCGTGGTTGCTGACGATGTAGTCGATCGTCTTCAGGCCCAGGCTGCGCAGCGCCGCCATGAAGCTGGCGGTCATCGACGGGTGCACCGTGTCGATGAGTGCGGTCTTCTCGCTGCCGACCACGACGTAGGCGTTGTAGCTGGTGCCTTCGGGCAGCGGCACCAGCTCGTCGAAGAGCTGGCGGTGCCAGTCGATGGCCATCAGGGCGTGGATGCCCGGCCGGAGTTCCCTGACGATCATGCTTCACCTACCCATGGATGGCGGCGCCTGGGCGCCGATGCACGGCGGCCGCGTGCTGCGACCGCGGTTCAGGCCTTGACGCAGGCGTCGGTATTGCACAGCTGGGCGCACATCGGGCTGTCGTAGTGGCCTTCGCACTCGACGCACTTGTCGGGGTCGATGGTGTAGGCCTTGCCGACGTGGCTGATGGCGCGGCTGGGGCATTCCGACTCGCAGGCGCCGCAGCCGTTGCACTTCTCGGGGATGATCTTGAAAGCCATGATGAGCTCCTAGCGGATTCGTTGAACAGGCCGCGGCCCGGTTCGGCAGGCCACGCAGCGCTGCGAGTCGGGGTCTTCGGCTTTTCAAAGTATGGAGACGGCCATCGGCGGCGCGCCCGAAATGCCGGCGCTGCCGAACGACCTGTGTCGATCTGACACAGGGCCGGCCGAGCGCGCGGTCAGTCCCTGTTCTTGAAGCCCAGCAGGAAGCGGTGCGGCCCCGGCACACCGGGTGGCACGAGTGCGATGCGGTCGCCGGGCCGGATGCGGGCGATGTCGGCCGCGTAGGCCTTGCGGTTGACGAAGATGACCTCGACCTGGTGCGCGGCGATGCCCAGCCTTGCCAGCAACTGCGGGCCGGTCAGCTCGCCATCGATGTCCAGCCAGTGGGGGTTGGGCCAGTGCCGGGCGTTGAAGAAGTCGGCCATGCCCATGTAGGCATGCATCTCGATGGGGGTGCTCATGACGTCCTCCTCGGACATGGCGGCAGTCTGGGCTTTGCTGGCCGGTTGCGGCGGTGCGGCACGCGGGGGGCGTGGACATGTGTCAGTTCGGCACAGGTGGGTATCCGGTGATCGAGTTTCCACGGGCGACATAGGAACCGGTTTGCATAGTGGGTTCACCCGGGACCCGACGCACCCGATGTCGGGCCACCTGACCTTCAACACCCAACTGGAGAGCGCAATGGACCGCATCGTTCGCGTCAACATGACGGATCTGACCACCCACGTGGAACCCGTCCCCGCAGCCTGGGTCGGCCTGGGCGGCCGGGCCATGACCTCCACCATCGTCGCCGCCGAAGTGGCGCCGACCTGCCACGCCCTGGGGCCCAACAACAAGCTCGTGTTCGCGCCCGGCCTGCTGTCCGGCACGGCGGCGGCCAATTCCGGACGTGTCTCGGCCGGCGCGAAGAGCCCGCTGACCGGCGGCATCAAGGAATCCAACGCCGGCGGCACCGCCGCGCGCCTGCTGGCCAAGCTGGGCATTGCCGCGCTGATCGTCGAAGGCCAGCCCGCGGCCGACAAGTGGTACAGCATCACCCTCGCCAAGGGCGGCGTCAGCGTGCAGGAAGAGACCGAGTTCGTCGGCCTGGGCAACTACGAGCTGTACCAGAAGGTGCACGCCCGCTTCGGCAAGCCGGTGGGCGTGATGTCGGTCGGGCCGGCGGGTGAGATGAAGATGCTCACCGCCAACATCTCCGTCGTCGACCCCGAGGTGCACGTGCGCAGCCTGGGCCGTGGCGGCCTGGGTGCGGTGATGGGCTCGAAGAAGATCAAGTTCATCGCCATCGACGACACCGGCACCGCGCCGGTGATGCCCAAGGACGCGGCCCGGTTCAAGGAAGCCGCCCGCACCTTTGCGCAGACCCTGCTGGACCACCCGGTGAGCGGCCAGGGCCTGCCCACCTACGGCACCGACGTGCTCGTGAACATCCTGCACGAGGCCGGCGGGCTGCCGACGCGCAACTTCACCAGTGGCCAGTACGCGGCGCACGACAAGATCAGCGGCGAGACCCTGCACGCCACCATCGTGGCGCGCAACGGGGTGCCGACGCACGCCTGCCATCCCGGCTGCCAGGTCCAGTGCTCGCAGGTCTACAACGACAGCGACGGCCGCTACCTGACCTCGGGTTTCGAGTACGAGACCATCTGGGGCATGGGCGCCAACTGCTGCATCGAGGACCTGGATGACATCGCCACCGCCGACCACGTGATGGACGACATCGGCGTCGACAGCATCGAGACCGCGGTGACCTTCGGTGTCGCCATGGAAGCCGGCATGCTCAACTTCGGCGACGGCAAGGAAGTGGTGCGCATGCTGCACGACGAGATCGGCAAGGGCACACCGCTGGGCCGCATCCTGGGTGGTGGGGCGGCAAGCGTGGGGCGCATCTACGGCATCACGCGCGTGCCGGTCGTCAAGAACCAGGGCATCCCGGCCTACGACCCGCGTGCGGTGAAGGGCATCGGCGTCACCTACGCCATGTCCACCATGGGTGCCGACCACACCTCGGGCTACGCCGTGGCCACCAACATCCTGTCGGTGGGCGGCCATGTGGACCCGCTGAAGAAGGAAGGGCAGATCGAGCTGGCGCGCAACCTGAACATCGCCACGGCGGCCATCGACTCGACCGGCATGTGCCTGTTCATTGCCTTCCCGGCGCTGGACATCCCGGCCTGCCTGAGTTCGCTGATCGAGATGATCAACGCGCGCTTCGGCATCAACCTGTCGGGCGACGACGTCACGGCGCTCGGCAAGCAGGTGCTCAAGACCGAGCACGCCTTCAACATCGCCGCCGGCCTGACCCGCGAACACGACCGTCTGCCTGAGTTCTTCTCGCTGGAGAAGCTGCCCCCGCACAACGTCGTCTGGGACATCACGCCGCAGGAACTGGACAGCTACTGGAACTTCTGACGCCAGGCCCCGCCCTGCGGGGCGGGCCAGGGAGACCGCCATGAAGGTCATGCTTCGACTGCACGCCACGCTGCGTCAATACCTGCCCCGGGACACAGGCAGCGAGGGCGTGCCACTTGACCTGCCGGCCGGGGCGTCGGTACCCGATGCGCTGGCCGTGCTGGGCGTGCCGCTGGCGCACGCCCACATCATCCTGGTCAATGGACGGCATGTGCTGAAGCCGGACGTGGCGTCGCGGCAATTGGCCGAAGGCGACCAGGTGGCGGTGTTCCCCGCCATTGGGGGCGGTTGAGCCCGTCAGTCGGCCAGATTGGTGCTGCGGCCGTTGATCAGCCGCACCCGTACCGTGCGGCGCTCGAGTTCGACGATGTTGACGCAGCCGTAGTCCTGGCCCAGGCGGAACATGTTCTGCACCGGGATGCCCAGCAGCCTGCACAGCAGCAGCCGGTTGACGCCGGCATGGGCCACCACGGCCAGCACCCGCGACGGCCCCTGCGTGATCGCCTTCCAGACCGGCCAGGCGCGGGCGAGGCAATCGGCGAAGCTCTCGCCGCCGGGCGGGTGGTAGCCGTCGATGTCGCGCCCGCGCTCGGCAAAGGCATCGGCCCATCGCAGCGCCACCTCGCGCCGCAGCAGACCCTCCCATTCACCCAATGACACTTCGCGCAAACCGGCGTGAGCCTGCGGCGCGGCACCGACGGCCTGGCCGACGATCGCGGCGCTTTGGCGGCTGCGTACGAGGTCGCTGCAGTGGACTTCGGTGATGCCCTTGTCACGCAGGGCCTGCGCCATGGCCTGGGCCTGGGCGATGCCGGCTTCGGCCAGGGGCAGGTCGGTCTGGCCGATGAAGCGCTCGCGCGCGTCACCGGCCAGCACGCCGTGGCGCAAGAGGTAAACCGTGCTCATGCGCCATTGTCAACCGCGATGCGGCGCTTGCCGCCCAGGCTGCGCAGCCGGCCATCGGCCAACACGGTGAGTTCCAGGTGCAGTTGCTGGCGCGCCAGGGCGCTCGCCAGCACCGGCAGCCTGGCAACGGCCTCGCTGAGCGCGCGGGTGTCGGCGTGTCCGGGCAGTGTCGCCACGTCGATGCGCAAGCTCGGTGGATGGCCCGGCGAATGGCCCGGTGAATGGCGCGCTGCGAAGTCGATGACCTGGGGCAGACCCAGCAGCGCCTCGTCCAGGTCTTCCTGCGTGAGTTGGCCAGCGCCCACGCGCAGGCTGGCGCCGATGCGACCCTGGATGCGGTCCAGCCGCATCAAGGCCGAGCCGCAGGTGCAGGGACCGGGCATGACACGCGACAGGTCTCCGGTGCGGTAGCGGATGAGCGGCAGGCCGCGCCGCAACAGCGTGGTCAGGACGAGTTCCCCGAAGCAGCCGTCGGGCAAGGGCGCACCGCTGGCCGGGTCCACCACCTCCAGCAGCAGTTCGGCTTCGCGCATGTGGTAGCCGGCGTGCGCGGCGCAGTCGACACCACCACCGAGCCCCATCTCGGTCATGCCGTAGTGGTCGTGCACCTCGCAGTGCCACAGTGCGACCAGCGCGTTGCGCAGCGCAGGCCCGGCGCGGTCGGACGACAGCAATGCCGCGCGGACCCGCGACGGCCCCAGTGCGGCGGCATGGCG
>DAORNK010000078.1:0-13946 GCA_035440985.1 Rubrivivax sp.
GCGGCCGAGAGCCTGCCGAAGGCCGGGCCGCATGCTTGCGGACCGGCTGAGGCGGCGCCGAGCGGCCACTTGCGTGGCCGCGAGGGGCTGTCGACGACGGCCCCCTTTCTCGGTGCGTGCTGGGCGCCTCAGCGCAACGTCATGCTGTCGAAGCCCAGCGTCAGCGTTTCCATCAGCACGCCACCGTGCAAGGCGTCCAGCGGAGAATAGGCCAGCAGCAGCGGCCGTGCCCGGCTGAACCGCCAGGTGGTCACCGGCGTGCGGGTCTCCGCTTCGAGCAGTTGAACCGTGACCGTGCGGCCGCGCCGCGCCCGGCGCTTGCGTGACTGGTCCCACCAGCGATACAAGTCCAGCCGGCCATCGAAGCCGCGCCGCAGCACCAAGCTGGGCGGCACGCCCGGTGCCTCGGTCTGGCCGTCGGCACCGGCCGGTGATGCGGCCAGCGGCGGGAACACCACCTCGCTGAACCCCAGATCGGCACCGCGCGTGCCGACGCCGCTGATCTGCACGCTGAAGTGCAGGGCGCTGCAGGGCGCACCGCGGTGGGCGGTCATTCCAGTTCCAGCCGCTCGCAGGCCAGCACGATCTCCTCGATGGCCACCTGCTGGCCGCGTGCGTTCAGCGGGCCGCAGGTGTGCTTGATGATGCGGGCGTTGAGCAGCTTCCACTGCAAGACGACGGCGCTGTGGTCCTCGCTCATCAGGCTGATGGTCACCGTGCGCAGTGCCTTGACGTTGCCGTTGCGGATGTCGTCAAACCACTGGTACAGGTCCAGCACGCCGGCCAGGCCGCGCCGCAGGCTGACATCGGCAACGCGGTTCAGCCCGGTGAGCTTGATGGGGGCATTGAGCTTGTGGTTGCCGTTGCGGTATTCGATGACGTCGACGCTGGATTCCAGACCGCTGACCTCCTGAAAGCCGGCGCTGGGCCCGTCGGTGGGGCCGGCGCCCCAGTCCACGACGAAGTTGAACTGGACATAGGGTCGGTCTCGGGCAACGGCCATCGGGGTGCTCCTGGTGCGGCCGGGTTGCCGCAACTGACCGGGCCGAGCTTAGCGAGGCCGGCCCGGCGCCGGTATCCCCAAAAGGGTGTGCGCGCGGCCGCAAGCTCGCGCCGAATCACTCCCAGCACATGTCAGGCCGCCCCGCGGCCATGCAGTTGCGCCTGAACTGCCTGCCGCCGCCGGGCGGTTGCTCGAAGACCAGGTTCACCGCGTGCATGTGCGCCCCCGGGGTGCGCGAGTCGCCGTTGGGAACCGACACCTGGGTCGAAAGGACCACGCGCCCAGGGGCGTCCCGGAGCAACAGGACGTTGTAGCTGCCTTCGGAGACCACACGCCCGTTGCCGGTGTCGGTGGCGTGCACGGCCACGAAGAGCTGGTCGAACTCCGGCGATGCCCGGCCCGGTGACCATTGGCTGAGGTTGGCCGCCTGCACGCGGCGGAACTCCAGCGGGATGCGCACGTCGGACTGCAGCAGCGCCGGCACCGGCACACCACGGCGCAGGGCCACTGCCCCTTCGGTCTTGACCCAATGCGAGGCAGTGGAGGCCTCGGTTCACAGCAGCTCGACGCAGCGTGCAGCGTCCAGCGCTTCTTCGATCACCTCATCGAACTGTCGGCCGCGAGGGATTGCCTCTCACACTCTTGACCGCGTGCCTGCAGTTCTGCCGCCACGGCCTGGGCCCGGTCGCGGTCGGCGCCGGCGTAGCTGACGAAGAAATCGGACATGGCGGTCCCTGTATCGCGATTCGAGGGCCTTTGCAGCGCCGCCCGCACACGACAAGGCGACGGACGGCCACCCCAAGGCCCGCGGCTGCGCGGATCAGGCCGCTGCTTCCAGGCCGCTGTCGAAGTGCGCCCGCATCAGCGCGCGTGCCTGCTGCGCATCGTGGGTCAGCAGGGCCTTCATCACGGCCCGGTGCTCGGCCAGCGAATCCGCCAGCCGCCCCTGCTTGAACAGCGAGTGGTGGCGGTTGAGCTTCATCACCTTGCGCAGATCGGACACCGTCTGCAGGGCCCAGCGATTGCCGGCGATCTCCAGCACGGCCATGTGGAACTCTTCGTTGGTGGCAAAGAAGGCGTCACGCTGGCGCACCTGCCTTTCCAGCCGGTCGTGCAGACGGGCCAGCTTCTCGAGTTGCGCATCGCTGGCGCCCTGTGCCGCCTGGGCGGCGGCGTCGCTCTCGATCAGCGCCAGCAGATGATAGGCCTGGGCCACGTCGTCACGCGACATCTCGGTGACGTAGGCACCGCGGCGCACCTTCATCGTCACCAGGCCTTCGGCGGCCAGCACCTTCAGCGCCTCCCGCAGCGGCGTGCGGCTGATGCCGAACTCGGCGGCCAGCTTCATCTCGTCGACCCAGCTGCCGGGTTCCAGCTGACGCGCGAAGATCTGCTGGCGCAGGCGCTCCGCGACGTCCTGGTACAGGGCACGCGGGGAGAGCGGGCGGGCAGGGGGTCCGGCGGTGGCCATACAGGGGCTGGGTGTTCTATGCTTCAGGGCCGGCGGGCGCTGGATCTGAATTCATAATTATGCATAATGCCTGCCCAACAGCAAGACCCACGGAGAACCGCATGAGCCAAACCCCCGCATTCACCGCCGCCTCGCTGGAACAATGGGCCAAGGCCGCCACCAAGTCCGCCCCCGGCGGTGACCTGGCGGCGCTGAACTGGATCACGCCGGAAGGCATCCACGTCAAGCCGTTGTACACCGCGGCCGACCTGGCCTCGCTGCCGCAGCCCGAACTTGCCGACACGCTGCCCGGGTTCGAGCCTTACATCCGCGGCCCCCAGGCCACGATGTACGCGGTGCGGCCGTGGACCATCCGGCAGTACGCCGGCTTCTCGACCGCGGAAGACAGCAACGCCTTCTATCGCCAGGCGCTGGCTGCCGGCGGGCAGGGCGTCAGCGTGGCCTTCGACCTCGCCACGCACCGCGGCTACGACAGCGACCATCCCCGCGTGACGGGCGACGTCGGCAAGGCCGGCGTGGCCATCGACAGCGTCGAGGACATGAAGATCCTGTTCGACGGCATCCCGCTGGACAAGATCAGCGTGAGCATGACCATGAACGGCGCCGTGCTGCCGGTGCTGGCCGGCTACGTGGTGGCGGCCGAGGAGCAGGGCGTGGCGCAGGACCAGTTGAGCGGCACCATCCAGAACGACATCCTCAAGGAGTTCATGGTCCGCAACACCTACATCTACCCGCCGGCGCCCAGCATGCGCATCGTGGCCGACATCATCGAGTACACGGCGCACAAGATGCCCAAGTTCAACTCGATCTCGATCAGCGGCTACCACATGCAGGAAGCCGGCGCGAACCAGGCGCTGGAGATGGCCTTCACGCTGGCCGACGGGGCGGAGTACGTGAAGACGGCCATCGCCAAGGGACTGGACGTGGACGAGTTCGCCGGCCGCCTGAGCTTCTTCTGGGCGGTGGGGATGAACTTCTATCTCGAGATCGCCAAGATGCGCGCCGCGCGCCTGCTGTGGACGCGCATCATGAAGGGCTTCGGCGCCAAGAAGCCCAAGAGCCTGATGCTGCGCACGCACAGCCAGACCAGCGGCTGGAGCCTGACCGAGCAGGACCCGTACAACAACGTGGTGCGCACCACCATCGAGGCGATGGCGGCGGTGTTCGGCGGCACGCAGAGCCTGCACACCAACAGCTTCGACGAGGCCATCGCGCTGCCCACCGAGACCAGCAGCCGCATCGCCCGCAACACGCAGCTGATCATCCAGGAAGAAACGCACATCACGAGCGTGGTCGACCCCTGGGCCGGCAGCTACCTGATGGAAAGCCTGACCCAGCAGATGGCCGAGAAGGCCTGGGCCATCATCGAAGAAGTCCAGGCCATGGGCGGGATGACGCAGGCGGTGGACAGCGGCTGGGCCAAGCTCAAGATCGAGGCCAGCGCGGCCGAGAAGCAGGCCCGCATCGACAGCGGCAAGGACGTCATCGTGGGCGTCAACAAGTACAGGTTGGCCAAGGAAGACAGCCTCGAGATCCGCGAGGTCGACAACGTCAAGGTGCGCGAAGGCCAGATCGCGCGCCTCAAGCAGATCCGCGCCACGCGCGACGGCGCCAAGGTGCAGGCCGCGCTGGACGCATTGACCGCCGCCGCGCGCTCCGGGCAGGGCAACCTGCTGGCGCTGAGCATCGATGCCGTGCGGCTGCGCGCCACCGTGGGCGAGATCAGCGACGCGCTGGAGAAGGTCTTCGGCCGCCACCGCGCCGACATCCAGAAGGTGACCGGTGTGTATGCAGCCGCCTATGACAGTGCCGAGGGCTGGGACAAGCTGCGCGCGGAGATCGCCGCCTTCGGCGAAGCGCAGGGCCGGCGACCGCGCGTGATGATCGCCAAGCTCGGACAGGACGGCCACGACCGCGGTGCCAAGGTGGTGGCCACGGCCTTTGCCGACCTGGGCTTCGACGTGGACATGGGGCCGCTGTTCCAGACGCCCGAAGAGTGCGCGCGCCAGGCCATCGAGAACGACGTGCACGCGGTGGGCATCAGCACCCTGGCTGCAGGCCACAAGACGCTGGTGCCGGCCATCATCCGGGCGCTGAAGGAGCAGGGTGCGGGCGACATCATCGTGTTCGTGGGCGGCGTGATCCCGGCGCAGGACTACGACTTTCTCTACGCCGCGGGCGTCAAGGGCATCTATGGCCCGGGAACGCCCATTCCGGCCAGCGCCAAGGACGTGCTCGAGCACATCCGGCAGGCCCAGGCCTGAAACCGGGGGCGCGGCCTGGTGTTCACGCTGGAAGAAGCGCGTGCCGCCGACTTCGAGTCGCTGCTGGCCTTGCGGCTGCGCGCCATGCGCGAGAGCCTGGAGCAACTCGGCCGCTATGACGAGGACCGCGCCCGTGCCCGGCTGGCCGCCGCCTTCGACCCGTCGCACACGTGGCACATCGTGGTGGCGGGCCAGCGTGTGGGCTTCCTGGTGCTCAAGCGCCTGACGCACACGATGCGCCTGGACCACCTGTACATCGATCCGGCCATGCAGCGCCGCGGCATCGGTGGCGCGGTGATGCAACACGTCTGTGGCGAGGCCGACGCCCAGTTGCTGCCCATCGAACTGTGTGCCCTCAAGGGCAGTGCGGCCAATCGCTTCTACCTGCAGCATGGCTTCGTGCAGACCGGCGAGGGCGAGTGGGACAACGACTACCACCGCGCCCCGCTGACCCGGGGGCTGCGTGCCGTGCGTGCCCTGTGGGCCGCGATGCAGGTGCGCGACTGGGCCGCCGCCCGCGCCGGCCTGCATGCCCAGGTGCAGGCCGTCTGGTGGACGAGCGGCGAGCGTTTCGTGGGCGCCGACGCCTTCATTGCCGTGCAGTCGCGGTACCCAGAAGGCTGGAGCATCCGGCTGCTGGAGGTATCCCCGCTGCAGGACGGCCGTGTCGTCTCGGTGGTGCGGGTGGACCATCCGCCACAGCACTTCTTTGCGACTTCGTTCTTCCGCACCGACGATGGCCTGATCACCGCGATCGAGGAGTATTGGGCCACGCTGGAGCCGCCGCCGTGCTGGCGCAGCGAAGCGCTGCAGCCTGGCTGGGAGCGCCTGGATCCGTTGCACGACCCCCGTGCACGCCTGCCATGAATGGCCCCATCGATCTGGCCGCCGCTCTGCCCGAAGCCGACCGCGTGCTCTTCCAGAACCTGCTCGCCGGGGCCGGTGCCGTGCAGCGGCGATCCCTGGCCAAGATCATCACGCTGCTGGAATCCACCCGTGCCGATCATCGGCTGCGTGCCGACGCGTTGCTCGATGCGCTGCTGCCCTCCAGCGGCCATGCGCTGCGCCTGGGCATCAGCGGCGTACCCGGCGTGGGCAAGAGCACCTTCATCGAGGCGCTGGGCCTGTACCTGCTTGAGCGTGGCCACCGCGTGGCCGTGCTGGCGGTGGACCCCAGCTCCAGCGTCAGCGGCGGTTCCATCCTCGGTGACAAGACCCGCATGGAGCAACTCGCTGCGCAGGAGCGCGCCTTCATCCGCCCCAGCCCGGCGGCCGGCAACCTGGGTGGTGTGGCCGAGAAGACGCGCGAGTCGTTGCGGGTGTGCGAAGCGGCCGGCTTCGACGTGGTGATCGTCGAGACGGTGGGCGTGGGCCAGAGCGAGACCGCGGTGGCCGGCATGACCGATCTCTTCGTGCTGCTGCAACTGCCCAATGCGGGCGACGACCTGCAGGCCATCAAGAAGGGCGTGATGGAACTGGCCGACCTGGTGGTCATCAACAAGGCCGACATCGACGAGGCGGCGGCCACCCGGGCCCGCGCGCAGATCACCAGTGCGCTGCGCCTGATCGGCCTGGGCCACCGCGGCACGCCGGCGCAGGTGCTGCAGCTCAGCGCGCTCAAGGCGTCGGGCCTGGACAGCTTCTGGCAGGCGGTGATGGCGTACCACTCGCCCCGCCTGGCCAGTGGTCAACTGCAACAGCGCCGGCAGGCCCAGGAAGAGGCCTGGATGTGGGAGCGCGTGCAGGCCGGGCTGCGGCAGCGCTTCCACCAACACCCGGCGGTGCACGCGGCCTTGCCGGGCATCGCCGAACAAGTCAGGGCCGGGCGCCTGGCCGCCTCGGTGGCTGCCCGGCGGCTGCTGGATCTGTTGAACTGAATTGCCTTACCTGGAGGATCGCATATGCACAACATCATCGAGCAACTCGAACGCAAGCGCGCCGCGGCGCGCCTGGGGGGCGGCGAAAAGCGCATCGCCTCGCAGCACCAGAAGGGCAAGCTCACCGCGCGTGAGCGCCTGGAACTGCTGCTCGACGAAGGCACCTTCGAAGAATGGGACATGTTCGTCGAGCACCGCTGCGCCGAATTCGGCATGGGCGACAACAAGATCCCGGGCGACGGCGTGGTCACCGGCTACGGCATGATCAGCGGGCGCCTGGTGTTCGTGTTCAGCCAGGACTTCACCGTCTTCGGCGGCGCGCTCAGCGAGGCGCATGCCGAGAAGATCTGCAAGGTGATGGACCAGGCGATGAAGGTCGGCGCCCCGGTCATCGGCCTCAACGACAGCGGCGGCGCACGCATCCAGGAAGGCGTGGCCTCGCTGGGCGGTTATGCCGAAGTGTTCCAGCGCAACGTGATGGCCTCGGGCGTGATCCCGCAGATCAGCCTGATCATGGGCCCCTGTGCCGGCGGCGCGGTGTATTCCCCGGCGATGACCGACTTCATCTTCATGGTCAAGGACTCGAGCTACATGTTCGTGACCGGCCCCGAGGTCGTGAAGACCGTGACGCACGAGGAGGTCACCGCCGAGGAACTGGGCGGCGCCATCACCCACAACACCAAGAGCGGCGTGGCCGACCTGGCCTTCGAGAACGACGTCGAGGCGCTGCTGATGACGCGCCGCCTGTTCAACTACCTGCCGCTGTCCAACCGCGAAAAGCCGCCGATGCGCAAGAGCAGCGACCCGGCCGACCGCATCGACCGCAGCCTGGACACCCTGGTGCCCGACAACCCGAACAAGCCCTACGAGATCAAGGAGCTGATCTACAAGGTCGTCGACGATGGCGACTTCTTCGAGCTGCAGCACGACAACGCGCGCAACATCGTGATCGGCTTCGGCCGCATGGACGGGCAGAGCGTGGGCATCGTGGCCAACAACCCGATGGTGCTGGCCGGCTGCCTGGACATCAAGAGCAGCATCAAGGCGGCGCGCTTCGTGCGCTTCTGCGATGCGTTCCAGATCCCGGTCATCACCTTCGTCGACGTGCCCGGCTTCATGCCCGGCACGGCACAGGAGTACGGCGGCATCATCAAGCACGGCGCCAAGCTGCTGTACGCCTACGCCGAGTGCACCGTGCCCAAGGTCACGGTGATCACGCGCAAGGCCTATGGCGGCGCCTACGACGTGATGAGCTCCAAGCACCTGCGCGGCGACGTCAACTTCGCCTGGCCCAACGCCGAGATCGCGGTGATGGGGGCCAAGGGTGCGGTGGAGATCATCTTCCGCGACGACAAGGGCGACCCCGCCAAGCTGGCAGCACGCGAGGCCGAGTACAAGGCCCGGTTCGCCAACCCCTTCGTGGCCGGTTCGCGCGGTTACATCGACGACGTGATCCAGCCGCACGAAACGCGCAAGCGCATCTGCCGCTCGCTGGCGATGCTGAAGGACAAGAAGGTGGAGAACCCGTGGCGCCGGCACGGCAACATCCCGCTCTGACCGGACCGAGGAGAGTCAACATGTTCAAGAAGATCCTGATCGCCAACCGCGGCGAGATCGCCTGCCGCGTCATCAAGACCGCGAAGAAGATGGGCATCGCCACCGTGGCGGTGTACTCCGAAGCCGATGCCGATGCGCTGCACGTGGAACTGGCCGACGAGTCGGTCTGCATCGGCCCGCCGCCCAGCCGCGAGAGCTACCTCGTGGCCGACAAGATCATCGCCGCGGCCAAGAGCACCGGTGCGCAGGCCATCCACCCCGGCTACGGCTTCCTCAGCGAGAACGAGGAATTCGCCAAGCGGGTGGAAGCCGAGGGCCTGGTCTTCATCGGCCCCAAGCACTACAGCATCGCCGCGATGGGCGACAAGATCGCCTCCAAGAAGCTGGCCGGCGAGGCCAAGGTCAACACCATCCCTGGCTGGAACGACGCCATCGAGTCGCCCGAGCAGGCGGTGGCCATCGCCAAGGACATCGGCTACCCGGTGATGATCAAGGCCAGTGCCGGCGGCGGCGGCAAGGGCCTGCGCGTGGCCTTCAACGACCAGGAGGCCTTCGACGGGTTCTCCTCGTGCCGCAACGAGGCCAAGGCCAGCTTCGGCGACGACCGCGTCTTCATCGAGAAGTACGTGCTGGAGCCGCGCCACATCGAGATCCAGGTGCTGGGCGACGCGCACGGCAACGTCATCTACCTCAACGAGCGCGAATGCAGCATCCAGCGCCGGCATCAGAAGGTCATCGAGGAGGCCCCGTCGCCCTTCATCAGCGAGGCCACGCGCAAGGCCATGGGCGAGCAGGCGGTGGCGTTGGCCAAGGCCGTCAAGTACCAGAGTGCGGGCACGGTGGAGTTCGTGGTCGGCAAGGACCAGGACTTCTACTTCCTGGAAATGAACACGCGGCTGCAGGTGGAACACCCGGTCACCGAGTGCATCACCGGGCTGGACCTGGTGGAACTGATGATCCGCGTCGCCGCCGGCGAGCCACTGCCGCTGACGCAGGCGCAGGTCAAGCGCAACGGCTGGGCCATGGAGTGCCGCATCAACGCCGAAGACCCGTTCCGCGGCTTCCTGCCGTCCACCGGCCGCCTGGTGCGCTACCTGCCGCCGCCGGCCACGATGCTGGCCGCCGAGCCGGTTCCGGCCGAGGGTGGGGTGCGGGTGGATACCGGCGTCTACGAGGGCGGCGAGATCCCGATGTACTACGACTCGATGATCGCCAAGCTCATCGTGCACGGGCGCGATCGCAGCGAGGCCATCGCGCGCATGCGTGAAGCGCTCAATGCCTTCGTCATCCGCGGCATCAGCAGCAACATCCCGTTCCAGGCCGCGCTGCTGGCGCACCCGGACTTCGTCGCCGGCAACTTCAACACCGGGTTCATCGCCGAGCACTGGCCCAAGGGCTTCCGCGCCGAGGACGTACCGCACGAAGACCCGGACTTCCTGGTCGCGATGGCTGCCGGCGCGTACCGGCGCTACCTCGACCGTGCCGCGGGCATCAGCGGCCAGCTCGAAGGCCACGGCGTGCGCATCGGCAACGAGTTCGTCGCCACCGTCAGGGGCGAGGGCGGCCGGCACCGCATCGTGCCGCTGCGCATCGAAGTCGAAGGGGCCACGCGCGTGGAGATCGACGGCCGCGAATACGCGCTCAAGGCGAGCTGGCAGTTCGGTGGCATCCGCGCCCGCGGCACCTGCAACGGCAAACCGTTCACCGCCCAGCTCGAGCGCCACGGCCTGTGGATCCGCGTCGACCACAACGGCCTGCGCATCGACGTGCAGTTGACCACTGCGCGTGCGGCCGAGCTGCTGGCCAAGATGCCGTTCAAGGTGCCACCCGATCTGTCCAAGTTCCTGCTTTCTCCGATGCCCGGCCTGCTGGTGCAGGTGGCCGTGCAGCCCGGGCAGGCGGTGCAGGCCGGCGAGCGGCTGGCGGTGATCGAGGCGATGAAGATGGAGAACGTCCTCACCGCGGCGCGCGATGGCACCGTCAAGGAGGTGCTGGCCGCCAAGGGCGAGAGCCTGGCGGTCGACCAGCCCATCCTCAGCTTCGCCTGACCAGGAGTCCAGCATGAGCAATAAACCCTTTCGCATCCTGGGCCTGCAGCAGATCGCCATCGGCGGGCCGGACAAGCAGCGCCTGCGCAAGCTGTGGGTGGACATCTTCGGCCTTAGTGTGAAGAGTACCTTCGTCAGTGAACGCGAGAACGTCGACGAGGACATCTGCGCGATGGGTGAAGGCCCGCACGCGGTGGAGGTCGACCTGATGCAGCCGCTGGACCCGGACAAGAAGCCTGCGGTGCACGCCACGCCGCTCAACCACGTCGGCCTTTGGGTGGACGACCTGGCCAAGGCCGTCGAGTGGATGAGCGCCAACGGCGTGCGCTTTGCGCCCGGCGGCATCCGCAAGGGCGCGGCCGGCTACGACATCTGCTTCGTGCACCCCAAGGGCAATGACGAGTTTCCGCTGGGCGGCGAAGGCGTGCTGATCGAGCTGGTGCAGGCACCGCCCGAGGTGGTGGCGGCGCTGGGGCGTTGAGGCGCCAGAGTCGGCGCGCCACTACGAGCATGATGGCCGGCGAACACTGCCTGCACGGCTTTACCAACCGAGACATCCGATCGCAGCTGAACGGCACGCGCTGGCTACGCGCCTGCGCCGACGACCCGAAGAAGGCCAGCGCGAGGGTCGGTCGCTGCTTCAGGCGGCTGCATGCGCACGGCCTCATCGCCAAGATCCCGCGCACCCCGCGCTGGCGGGTCACCGACTACGGCCGCAAGGTCATGGGTACCACGATGTACCTGCGCGAGCATCACTTCCCGAACGCGCATGCCGGCGTCATGCACTTAACTTCTTCGCAGGAAACAAGGAAGCCACAGCAAAAGGATCTATGCACCCATATGGGCCAAGCTGCGCCGGGCCAAGTTGCCACGCCAACAGCGTGGCGCGCGGCCACGCACCGCTGATGAACCTGGATGCCATGCACGAGGCCTTTGGCACGCGGCCCGGCGATGCGATGTGGCGCAAGCCGGCCGACCGGGTTCGCATCTGTTGAGACGCTCAGGAGGCCGGCTCGGCAGTGGGCAGCGGGCGCAGGCGGGCAAGAAGGTCGTCGAAGCCGTCGCTGTAGGCGAGGTGACTGGTCGCGGCGTCAAAGGCCAAGTCCTGCGGTGCACCCCCATCCAGGTCATGCGCGGCCGGCAACCGGAGCAGGCACGCGGCGACCAGCCGGCGCACGGACGAATCCGCAGCCCTCGTCTCGGCCAGGCTGCGCAGCACGCGGCGTGCGGCAGGAAGGTGGCCCATGTCGTGCAGCAACTCGCCGACGAACAGCACGATGTACTGCAGATCAATGGCACAGCCCTGCGCGTGCGCCTGCCGGGCGGCTGCCAGGTAGGCGCGAGCGGCCTCGGCATGCTGGCCACGACGTGCCGCGATGCGCGCCAGGTAGTAGTCCGTCTTGATCTCGTAGCTGTCGAACCGCAGGGCACGGCACCGCTCGCGCGCTCGTGCCAGGCAATTGGCCGCGGCGTCGAGTTCGTCCTGTTCGATCAGAGTGGCTCCCAGCGAGAACTCGATCGGGGCCAGCAGCGATGTGACGTCGTGCGCCAGCGCGTAGCGCAGCGCCTGTTCGAAGGCCCGCCGGGCGGCCGGCCAGTCCAGCTGGCCCATGTGTGCCGTGCCGGTGTTCATCATGATGCGGGCGGCATTGGTATGGTCGCCGAGATCACGAAACGCGGCCAGCGCGCGCTCGTAATGCGCAAGTGCGCCGGCATGATCGCCGCACCGCAGGGCGAGCGTGGCGAGACCATTCAGCGCCCGGGCCGCCTCGGTGCGGTGACCGTGCCCGCCGGCGACCTGCAACGCTCGCTCGAACCACGGGCGTGCATCGTCGAAACGCAACTGCTCGGCGAGTGCGACCCCCAAGGTGAGGCTGCAGTCGGCAACCAGGTGCGTGGCGCCCACGAGTTCGGCCTCTTCCAGCGCGCGGCGCCCCATCGCCTGCGCGCCGTCGACATCGTGTCGGGCCACCGCCAGCCAAGCCAGCACGGCGCGGGCTTCGGCACGGGCGTGGGCGACTTCAGCCCGATCGCCCAACGCGAGGGCCGCCTCGAAGTGTCGGTGGCCGTCCTCAAACCGCCCGGTGGCCATGAAGTAGCGCCGCCACGCAGGGCACAGCTTCAGCACCACATCAACCTGCTGCGTCGCCACCGCGTGCGTCCAGGCGCGCTGGTGGTTGGCCATCTCGGCCTGCAGTGCGGCGACGATGGGCCGGTGGTCGCCAGCGTGCGCCTCCGCCAGGGCGGAAAGCTGCTGCGCGTAGTGCGCTGCGTGGCGGGCCATCAGCTCGGCGCGTCTTGGTTCGTCGTCGTGAGCTCGCCCTGCGGCTTCGGCCTGAACCAGCGGGTGCATGGCAAAGCGGCCCTCTGCTCCGCCCCACAGCAGGCTCTTGTTAACGAGTGATGACAGCAAGGGCAGCGGCACAGACGCCACTTCCATCGCCGCACGGCGCGTGAATCCGCCGTGAAACACCGAGAGGTCGGCGAGGGCGTCGCGCTCGCGCGGGGCCAGCCATTGCCATGCGCGTTCGAGCACGGCGCGCATGCTGCGGTGCTCGGGCCGCGCCGGATCCCCGCTCGCCGCCGGGTCGCGTTCCAGCACATCGATCGAATGGCGCAGCTCCTGCGCGATCTCGCTCGGTGGCAGCAGGCGCACCCAGCCTGCTGCCAACTCGATGGCCAGCGGAAGGCCGGCCACCAACTCGACGATCTCGATCACCGCAACGAGATGGCGTTGCAGCTCGAAGCCGCGCGAGGCCGCCGTGGCGCGGCGCTCGAACAGGCGGATCGAGTCGAAGGCGATCGCCGCCTCGGGGTCGCGGCTGTCCTCGTCGGGCACCGCCAGGCCTTCCAGCGGAAACAGCCACTCCTGGGCCAGGTTGCAGCGCACGCGCGAGGTCACGAGCAATTGCACCTCGGCGCATTCGCCGCAGAGCCGGTCCAACAGCGCGGGCAAGCCACCCAGGTGTTCGGCGTTGTCCAGCACCAGCAGGCGTCGAGGCCCGCCACGCAGGTGCTGGATGATCGGCTCCAGCTTGTCGGCCGCATCGCCCACCTGCAGGCCCAGCACCTGCGCGACGCGGACCAGCACTTCCGTGGTCGTCGCCAGGTCCTGCAGTTCGACCCAGCTCGTAGCCGCCAGTGGTGCCGTCGCGTGCACCCGCAGGGCCTGCCGTGCCAGGCTGCTCTTGCCGATCCCGGCCGGCCCCACGAGCGTGAGCAGGCGACAGTCCTCACGCGCCAGCAGGCCCGATATCTGCTGCAACTCGTGCCTGCGGCCGATGAAACCCTCGTCGGCTGGATCGATGCGCATCGCGACCGCCACCTGCGGCAGGGCTGGCGCGGGTGTGGCGGCGAGCTGGCGCAGGGCCTGCGAGGGTTCCACCCCCAGGGCCACGACCAGGCGCGCTGCGTAGTCGCTGAACAGGCGATGAGCCCGATGGGCGTGTCCCAGCGCAAGCTCGGCGCGCAGGCAGATCTCGATGGCCGCCTCGTCGAGAGGGTCAACCGCCAGGATTCGCTGCGCGAGATCGATGCGCTCGGCCGGTACCAGGGCAGCGTTGGCGGCGGCCAGGGCGGCCAGACGCCAGGCCTCGGCCCAATGCCGGCGCTGGCTGGCCAGCCAATCGTTGAACTCCGGGGCATCGGCCGCGTCAAGGCCGGCCAGCAGTGGCCCGCGACCCAGCGCCATCGCTTGCGCCGGGTTACCGCCGGCGAGCGCCGCAC
>DAORNK010000079.1:0-11492 GCA_035440985.1 Rubrivivax sp.
CAGCCCCCTCAATCCGCGGCTGCTTCTGCTGCAGGTGGAGCTGGCGGAACTGCAAGCCGCCAACGGCCAGGCGGCCGCGGCCAGACAGACCCTGATGTCGCAACAGACGCGCCTGGCCGCCCAGCACCCGGCTTCGGCACTGGCGCGTCGCAGCCAGGCCCTGCTGCAGCGCCTGCGCGCCGGCTGAGCGCAGGCCCATAGACACATCCAATCGTCATCATCATTCCAATCAAACCACAACATGGTCCGGCGTCGACAGAATGGCGCCTGTCGATTGATTCAACCCCGCTCCCAACCCTCACAAGGAAACCAGACCATGTCGCTCATCAACACCCAGATCAAGCCCTTCAAGGCCACCGCGTTCAAGGACGGCAAGTTCATCGAAGTCACCGACCAGAGCCTCAAGGGCAAGTGGGCCGTGCTGATGTTCTACCCGGCTGACTTCACCTTCGTCTGCCCCACGGAACTGGAAGACCTGGCGGCCTACTACCCCGCCTTCAAGGACATGGGCGTGGAAGTGTTCGGCGTCTCCACCGACACGCATTTCGCCCACAAGGCCTGGCACGACACCTCGGAAGCCATCAAGAAGGTCAACTACGCGCTGATCGGCGACCCCACCGGCACGCTGACGCGCAACTTCGGCGTGATGATCGAAGAAGAAGGCCTGGCCCTGCGCGGCACCTTCGTGATCAACCCCGAAGGCCAGATCAAGCTGTGCGAGATCCACGACAACGGCATCGGCCGTGACGCCGGCGAGCTGATGCGCAAGGTCAAGGCAGCGCAGTACGTGGCCAGCCACCCGGGCCAGGTCTGCCCCGCCAAGTGGCAGGAAGGCGCCGCCACGCTGACGCCCTCGCTGGACCTGGTCGGCAAGATCTAAGGCCGCCCCCGCGGTGGGCGCGCTGCCCACCGCGTGTTCCTCTCCCCAGTGCCTTCGGGCCCTGTCGACAGCGCCTGCAAGCCCGGCGTTGCCGACAAGGTCGGTTCGACCACGCCTCTACTTCTTCGACAAGGACTTCACCATGTTGGACGCCAACCTCAAGAGCCAGCTCAAGACCTACCTGGAACGCATCTCGCAACCGGTGGAACTGGTGGCCTCGCTCGACGACCGGCCCGCTTCGGCCGAGATGCGCGAGTTGCTGGACGAGATCGTGGCACTGTCGGACAAGGTGCATCTGCGCCTGGACGGGCAGGACACGCGCAGGCCTTCGTTCGCCATCCGCCGTGTCGGCACCGAGATGGGCCTGCGCTTTGCCGCCATCCCGATGGGGCATGAGTTCACGTCGCTGGTGCTGGCCCTGCTTCAGGCCGGGGGCCACCCGCCCAAGGTGGATGCGCAGGTCATCGCGCAGATCCAGGCGCTGGACACCGATCTGGTGTTCGAGACCTATATGTCCCTGCCCTGCCACAACTGCCCGGACGTGGTGCAGGCGTTGAACCTGATGGCCGTGCTCAACCCGCGCGTGCGTCACGTGGCCATCGACGGTGGCCTGTTCAAGGACGAGGTCGAGCAACGCCAGATCATGGCCGTGCCCACGGTCTTCCTCAACGGCCGCCACTTCGGGTCGGGCCGCATGGAACTGGCCGAGATCCTGGCGCGCGTGGACACCGGCGCCGCGCAGCGCGACGCTGCCGCGCTGGGTGCCAAGGCACCGTTCGACATGCTGGTGATCGGCGGCGGCCCGGCCGGCGCAGCCGCGGCGGTCTACGCCGCGCGCAAGGGCATCCGCACCGGCGTGGTGGCCGAGCGCTTCGGCGGCCAGACGCTGGACACGCTGGGCATCGAGAACTTCATCTCGGTGCCGCACACCGAAGGCCCGAAATTCGCCGCCGCGCTGCAGGCCCATGTGCGCGAATACGAAGTGGACGTGATGAACGGCCAGCGCGTGGCGCGCCTGGAACCGGCCGCAGCGCCGGGTGGCTTGATCGCGCTGACGCTGGAAAACGGTGCCCAGCTCAAGAGCCGCAGCGTGGTGCTGGCCACCGGCGCGCGCTGGCGCAACGTCAACGTACCCGGCGAAGCCGAGTACCGCAACAAGGGCGTGGCCTATTGCCCGCACTGCGACGGCCCGCTGTTCAAGGGCCGGAAGGTGGCCGTGATCGGCGGCGGCAACTCGGGTGTCGAGGCGGCCATCGACCTGGCCGGCATCGTGGCCCATGTCACGCTGCTGGAGTTCGACGCTGCGCTGCGCGCCGACGCGGTGCTGGTGAACAAGCTCAGGAGCCTGCCCAACGTCAGCATCCACACCAGCGCCCAGACCACCGAGATCACCGGCGACGGGCAGAAGGTCAACGGCCTGAGGTTCCGCAACCGGCTCGACAACAGCGAGCACACGGTTGAACTGGCCGGCGTCTTCGTGCAGATCGGCCTGGTGCCCAACACCGACTGGCTCAAGGGCACGGTCGAACTGTCCCGCCACGGCGAGATCGTCATCGACGCGCGCTGTGCCACCAGCCTGCCCGGCGTCTTCGCGGCCGGCGACGTGACCACCGTGCCCTACAAGCAGATCATCGTGGCCAGCGGCGAAGGCGCCAAGGCGGCGCTGTCGGCCTTCGACCACCTGGTGCGCACGCCAGCCGGCGCCTGAGCACCCCCAGGGCCGGGCCGGTGGCCCGACCCGCCCCCCGCGGGGGATCAAGCAAAGTGGCGAAGCCACTTTGCTTGAGTGCGAGAGGCGGTGTCGTGCGATAGTGGCGACCCTTGCGCCACCACGCCAGTGCCAGCCCTTGTTCGAAGTCCAGGCCTTTCCTGCCGCCAGCCTGCGCCGCCGCGTGCTGATCGCCGTGCTCGCCGTGGTGGCCGCCGGGGTGGTGATGTACCTGATGCTGCGGCCGGTCAAGCCGGTGCCTGCGCACCTGATCCCCGAACCGCGCCGCTGCCAGCAGGGCCAGACCAGCGACTGCGTCGGTGGCAAGGCGATGGTGATCAGCGCGCCGGTGGCCCCGGCCAGCGCGGTGCGTTAGACGGCAGCCCGGCCTTCAGGCCAGCGGCTGCAGTGCCTCGGATGTGCGTTGCAGCCAGATCTTCAGGCGCTGGCGGTCCAGCGGGCCCAGCACACCCGGCTGCAGGGCGGCCCAGAAGCTGGCGCCGGTGGCATCCACCTTCTGCAGCAGCACGTCGGGCAGCTTGCGCAGGCGCATCGTGCGCGCACCTTGCGCCGTGGCTCGCGCCAGCAGGCCCGAGGCCTCCAGTTGGTCGAAGGATTCGCCCCTCAACTCGTTGAGCACCAGCACCAGGGGCAGTTCAGCGCCCGGGCCGTCCAGCCACTTCGCCAGCAGGTCGACCGAATCGCGCCCGGCGTCCATCACATGCCAGTAGTTGAGTTGCACGCCATGTTCGGCCGCCAGTTCGGCCACCCCGGCTTCCTGCAGCCAGCGCACCAGCGCGCCCTGGGTCTGCGCCGCCAGGTCCACCAGCACACGGCGCGCCGGCTCGGCCATGGCTGCTTCGAGCGCGGCGTCCAGGCTGTCATGCCCATCCAGCGGCAAGGGCGCGGTGTAGTCGGCGTAGAAGCGCAGCAAGGCGCCGTGCGAGCGGTCGGTATCGAAGCCCACGAAGGGCAGACGGCGGTCGATCAGATGCTGGGCCAGCACGCGGGCGACCAGCGATTTGCCGACGCCGCCTTTTTCGCCGCCAATGAAGTGGATGTGGCTCATGGTGGATGTGAAGAGGGAGGGATGAGCCGGGGCCCGGACGGACGGACGGGCGCGGCCCGTTGCCGACCCTGCCCTCGGCCTGAATTCAGCATGAGCCGTGCCAGGCGCGGTCGGCCCGTGGAAAATCGGGTCATGCGCAGATCCGAAAGCGGGGGGCTGGTCTATTCCACGGAAGGCGGCCGGATGTGCCCCGTCTGCCGCCATCCAGCGGCCCAATGTCAGTGCCGGAACGCCAAGCCGGTGCCACCGGGCGACGGAATGGTGCGCGTCAGCCGCAGCAGCAAGGGCCGCGGCGGCAAGACCGTCACGCTGGTGCAGGGGTTGGCGCTGCCGGCGGACGAACTGGCCGCGCTGGGCAAGCAATTGCGGACGGCCTGCGGGGCCGGTGGCACGCAGAAGGACGGTGTGCTCGAAGTGCAAGGCGACCATGTGGCTCGTGTGCTGGCCTGGCTGCAGGCCCAGGGGTTGAAGGCCAGGCAGTCCGGAGGCTGAACCGGTCCGCGAAGGGCTGCGAAGCGGTTGCGGCTTGATCCACGGCAAGCCCGCCCCGGGTCCAACGCCCCATTCGATCCCGGTCCGGACGAAGATGGGGCTTGAGCACCTTGCTCGTGGTGCCACCGTCCCGTGAACAACGACGCCGCATCGCCCCATGCTGCCGCGCGCCTGCGCCGCTGGGCGCTGGCCCTGCCCCTGCTGGCAGCGCTGCTGATCGCGGCCTGCCTGTGGCACCAGCACGCCGCGCACGAAAGGCTGCGCGACCAGACCCTGTCCCAGGCGGAAAACGTGGCCTTGCGCTCAGCCGATGCCAGGGCCGCCGAGATCCAGGCCTTGCTCGACGCCGCCGACACCGCCCTGCGCCAGCTGCGCGACCGGTTCGTCGCAGGCCATGCTGCCGGCGCAGAAGCGGGGGCGCGGGCGGCACTGCCCGCCTTTGCCGCGGGCGCCGTGGTGGACTTCGCGGTGAACAACGCGGCCGGCGTGCAGATCTTTTCGACGCGGGCCCCGCTGGCGCGGGTCTACATCGGCGACCGCGACTATTTCGACCAGCACCGCGACCTGGCTGAGGACCAACTGTTCATCGGCCCGCCGCTGCAGTCCCGCGCCTCGGCGGACTGGGTGTTGCCGCTGTCCCGCCCGGTGCTGCGCCAGGGCCGATTCGACGGCGTGGCCTTGCTCGCGTTGTCACCCGAGTACCTTTCGCGCACGTTGGCCCGCCAACCGGCCCAGGCGGGTGAGACGGCATCGCTGCTGTTCACCGATGGGCACTACGCGGCGCACAGCACGACGCCGGACCGGTGGCTGGGCACCCGGCTGGCCGCGCCGTTGCCACGCTATCTGCAGCCTGGCGCGCAAGACCACGGCACGCTGCGGATGGCTTCCGATGCCGGCTCGGCGGCGCGCCTGGTCGGCTGGCGGCGGCTGCAAGGCCATCCCTTGGTCGTCACGGTGGCATACGACGAAGGCGCCCTCCTGCAGTCCGTGGAAGCCGCCCATGCCACGGCGAGGCAGCATCTCTGGATGCAGTTGCCGCTGGTCGGTCTGCTGGTGGCCCTGGTGTCCTGGCTGCTGCTGCGCAGCGCGCGGCAGGCAGAAGAGCTGGCGACGGGTGACGCGCTGCTCAAGGCCATGCTGGAGTCGACCGTCGACGGCATCCTGGTCGTCGCTGCGGACGGCCGGGTGCTGACCAGCAACCGGCGCTTCAAGGCCCTGTGGCAGCTGCCCGACGCGGTGCCGGCACCGGGCCACGAAGACGCGCTGCTACGGCACATGCAGGGGCTGGTCGTCGATGCCGGCGCCTTCCTTCAGGTGGTGCACAGCCTGCACGCCAGCCCGGAGGCCCACCACGACATCGTGCATCTCAAGGACGGCCGCTGCCTGGAACGTCACACCCAGCGCGTGCCGGGCAGTGCACCACGGGCCCGCTTGTGGTCCTTCCGCGACATCACCGAGCGCCAGCGCATCCAGGACGCATTGCACCAGAGCGATCAGCGCTTTCGCACGCTGTTCGAGTCGTCCCACAACGCCGTGCTGCTCATCGAGGACGGGCGTTGCGTGGAGTGCAACGAAGCGGCGGCAGCCCTGTTCGGCCGCGCGCAGCGGCACGAACTGGTCGGGCTGCGCCCGGGGGACCTGTCGCCGCCGGTGCAGCCTGGCGGGCTCGACTCGCGGCTGCTGTCCGACGAGATGCTGGCGCGGGCCGACGGGCGCGGGATGAACCGCTTCGAGTGGACACACCGGCGACTCAACGGTGACGAGTTCCCATCGGAGGTGATGGTCTGCGCCATCGCGCTGCAAGGCCGCCGTGTCTTCTATTGCGCGATACGCGACCTCAGCGACCGCAAGCAGGCCGAAGCGCAGCTGCGCCAAAGCGAGAACCGCGCCCGCGCCACCTTCGACGGTGCCCGCGACGGCATCCTGGCTGCCGATGTGGCCACCCAGCGCTTCGTCGATGCCAACCCCGCCATCTGCCAGATGCTGGGTTACGAACGCGACGAACTGCTCGCCCTGAGCGTGCCCGACATCCATCCGGCTTCGGAGGCGGCGCGTGTGCGTTCGGTCTTCAACCGCCAGGTGCGTGGCGAGCTGACCGTGGCGCAGGACATGCCGGTGCAGCGCAAGAACGGCGAGATCTTCTTCGCCGACATCAGCGCCGCCCTGATGACGCTGGATGGGCGGCCCGCCATTTCGGGCTTCTTCCGCGACGTCAGCGAGCGCCGCGCCGCACAGGCCGAACTGGCCCAGTACCGCCACAAGCTGGAAGACCTGGTCGAGCAGCGCACGCGCCAGCTCGCCGAAGCCAAGGCCGCCGCCGAAGCAGCCAACCAGGCCAAGAGCCAGTTCCTGGCCAACATGTCGCACGAGATCCGCACACCGCTCAACGCCATCAACGGCATGGCGCAGATCATGCGGCGCCAGGGTGTCACGGCCCAGCAGGCCGACCGGCTGGACAAGATCGAGTCTGCCGGCGCCCATCTGCTCGAGATCATCAACGCGGTGCTGGACCTGAGCAAGATCGAGGCGGGCAAGTTCGCGCTCGAGGAAGTGGCTGTCGACGTGAACCGCATCGTCGGCGACACGGTGGCCATGCTGGCCGAACGGGCCCAGGCCAAGGGGCTGCTGCTGCTGAGCGATGTAGGCCCGCTGCCGCCCGACCTGGTGGGCGATGCCACCCGGCTGCAGCAGGCCCTGGTCAACTACGCGGCCAACGCCATCAAGTTCACGCCCGCCGGCACCGTCACGCTGCGCGCCACGGCCGCCGAGCAGACGCCGGACAGCCTGCTGCTGCGCCTGGAAGTGCAGGACACCGGCATCGGGATCACGCCCGAGGTCCAGTCGCGCCTGTTCTCGGTGTTCGAGCAGGGCGACAACTCCATCACGCGGCAGTTCGGCGGCACCGGCCTGGGCCTGGCCATCAACCGCCGGCTGGCCCAGTTGATGGGTGGCGAGGCCGGCGTGCTGAGCACCCCGGGTCAGGGCAGCACGTTCTGGCTGACGGCCCGCCTGTCGCGCCGCCGCGCAGCGGGTCCGGCCGCCAGCCACGTGCCCGGCATGGCCGAGCGCCAGTTGCAGGAACTGCACGCCGGCCGCCGTGTGCTGCTGGCCGAGGACGAGCCGGTGAACTGCGAGATCACCTGCATCCTGCTGCAGATGGCGGGGCTGCAGGTGGACGTGGCGCACGACGGGCTGGAGGCCCAGACCCTGGCCGAACAGAACCGCTACGACCTGATCCTGATGGACATGCAGATGCCGCAGGTCGACGGGCTGGAGGCCACGCGCCGCATCCGGCAGATGCCCCATGGCCAGCAGGTGCCCATCCTGGCGCTCACGGCCAACGCCTTTGCCGACGACAAGGCCCTGTGCCTGGCCGCTGGCATGAACGACTTCGTCTCCAAGCCCACGCAGGCTGAAAGGCTCTTCGAGATCGTGCTGCGCTGGCTGAACGCGACCCGCCTGTAGCCGCCCACAGGCCGCTGCGCCGGGCCGGCGCGTTCAGCGCTTGTCGCGTCGCCGCGCCTGGGCCAGCGGACGCTTGCCCTTGAGCTGGCGTTCGATGCCATCGTTGAGCGCGCCGCGCAGCGCCAGCACCTCTTCGACATGACCGTAGACGCCCTCGAAGCGCAGGCCCAGCCACAGCCACAGGGTGCAGGCCCGCAGGGCCTGCTCCATGCGTTCGAGCCGGCTGTGACCATCCACCTGGTCCAGGAACCAGGGCCGGCCGGCGCGGCCGGTGGCGGCGTGGCCGCCGGCCCAGGCCAGGTATTCCTGCACCAGACCGTCGGCGCGTGTGTCCACCGGCGCCTGTGCGTAGACGAAGCGTTCCTTCAAGCTCAGCGCCGCCGCGACCTGATCGAGCTGGGCGGCCAGCTCCAGCATCTGCTCCAGCTCGGCCACCGCAAAGTGCGCGTCGTCCAGCTTGAGCTGGTCCATGAAGACATCCAGCACCTCGCGCAGCGCCGTCTTGCCCAGCCGGCTGCTGATGGTGTCCACGTGCCAGCCGTTGGGCGCCACCGGCGCCTTGAAGTCGCGTGGCGCGCGCGGCACCTGCGGCAGCAGTTCCTGCAGCACCTGCATGGCCGTGGGTTCGGCCTCGGCCAGCACGCCGACGAAGCCTTCCTCGTGGATGCCGTAGCGGCCGGCGCGGCCGGCGATCTGGTGCACTTCGCTTTCGGTCAGCTCGCGGTCACCCTGGCCGTCGAACTTGGCCATCGTGCTGAACAGCACACGCCGGATGGGCAGGTTCAGGCCCATGCCGATCGCGTCGGTGGCCACCAGGATGTGGCTGGTGCCGGTGGCAAACCGTTCGGCTTCGCGGCGGCGCACCTCGGGCGGCAACGCGCCGTAGATGACCGACACCGGGTGGCCCTGCGCGGCGATCTGGTCGCGCAGCATCAGCACGTCGCGGCGGCTGAAGGCCACCACGGCGTCGCCCAGCTTGAGGTCCGCCAGCGGCACCGGCCGCGGCAGCGGCTGCACGTGCTGCTTGCGCTGGAAGTGGCGCACCGTGCAGCGTTCGCCGCACAGGCCCAGCAGGTTCTCGACGGCGCCCACCGCGTAGGCGCTGCAGATGATGATCACCTCCTGCGCCGGCACGGCCACGATGGCCTGCGTCCAGGCCCAGCCGCGCGAGCTGTCGAAGATCATCTGCGCTTCGTCGATCACCGCCACGTCGATCACGGTGTTGGTGGACACCATCTCGATGGTGCTGCTGACCACGCGCGCGCCCTCTGCCGGCACGTTTTCTTCGCCGGTCAGCAGGCTGCAGGGCACGCCACGCGCGACCAGGCGGTCGCGGCCCTCCAGCGCCAGCAGCCGCAGCGGCGCCAGGTAGGCCCCATCCAGCGCCTGCGCCAGGCGTTCGAAGGCGGCGTGGGTCTTGCCGCTGTTGGGTGGACCGACATAGAGCGTCACCTGACGCTGCAGCCGGCGCGCCTTCTGGAAGGTATCCGGATAGCCCTGGAAGGCCAGTTCGCTGTTCAGGCCCTGCAGCTTGTCGGCTTCGGCGGCATAGTGTTCCCAGCGGTCCTGTGCCCGCGCGCAGCCGGCCAGCAGATCAGGCAGCGCCTGGGGCGTGGCGCATTCGGCCTGCAGTCGCGGCAGCAGGGCTTCCAGGTGGTGGGGCTTGAAAGCCCGGCTGCGCGCGATCAGCGCTTCCAGCTGCACCAGGATCTCGGCGGCCTGCGGGTGGCCGGCCGGCGTGCCCAGGGCCTGGCGCAAGGCGGCATCGTCGCCGTCGCGGTAGTAGGCCCAGATGGCGGCCTGCGTGGGCGCATCCAGCACGGCGTGGAAGAGCACCGGCACGCGCCAGTCCGGCGGGGAGAGGGTCAGCGTGTGCCGCACCAGGCGGGTCCAGACGCCAGCGCGGCGCGCCACGCCCAGCGCTTCCAGCGCGCCGGTGCGCGTCTGCATCAGCGGGCGCACGTCCGGCCCGGCCGGCACGGCCTGCAGGTGGGCCAGTGCACTGTCGATCAGCGCGGGTTCGATCCAGCGGCTGGGCCTGGCGCCGGGCACGGACTTCTGCAACAGCACCAGGCCCAGCTTGTCCAGGTGCATCTCGAAGCCGGCGCTGCCTTCGGGCACGTAGTCGGCCGGCTTGACCACTTGCGGCAGCACATAGGCCGCCTGCCGGATGCGGCCCAGGTCTTCGGTGGTGATGTGCGCCGGGACGCGGCTCGCGTGGCGGGCGTTGGGCAGGCTGGCCGCGAAGGTCTTGTCGTGGTGGGGCATGGATCTGGGATGAAGGCGCGGCAAACGGACATCGTTGGCGCCAGCCCCGGATAATCGCTCATGAACAGCACGAAACCGCCGGAGCCGGCCAGGAAGGCCGCTGCAGGACCTTCTTTCGACAGCCTGCCCCTGCCCCCGCACGTGCGGCAGAACCTGCAGCGCCTGGGCTACACCGCGATGACGCCGATCCAGGCCGCCAGCCTGCCGCTGGCGCTCGCCGGCCAGGACCTGATCGCCCAGGCACGCACCGGCAGCGGCAAGACCGCCGCGTTTGCGCTGGCTCTGCTGGCCAACCTCAACCTGCGGCGCTTTGCCGTGCAGGGCCTGGTGCTGTGCCCCACGCGCGAACTGGCCGACCAGGTGACGCAGGAACTGCGCCGCCTGGCCGCCGCCGAAGACAACGTGAAGATCCTGACCCTGTGCGGCGGCGCCACCATGCGCCCGCAAGTGGCCAGCCTGGAGCATGGCGCACACGTGGTGGTGGGCACGCCGGGCCGCCTGATGGACCACCTGGCGCGTGGCAGCCTGGACCTGCGGGCGCTGAACACCCTGGTGCTGGACGAAGCCGACCGCATGCTGGACATGGGCTTCTTCGACGACATCGCCACCGTGGCCAAGGCCTGCCCCAAAGAGCGCCAGACGCTGCTGTTTTCAGCCACCTACCCCGAAGGCATCACCAGGCTGGCCGCAGCCTTCATGCGCGATCCGCAGCAGGTGACGCTCAAGGAAGCCCCTGCCGCCACGCAGATCCGCCAGGTGTTCATCGAGGTGACCGAAGAGCAGCGCCTGCACACCGTGGGCCTGTTGCTGAACCACTACCGGCCCGTCAGCACGCTGGCCTTCTGCAACACCAGGCAGCAATGCCGCGATCTCGTCGCCGTGCTGCAGGCGCAGGGATTTGCTGCGCTGGAACTGCATGGCGAACTGGACCAGCGCGACCGTGACCAGGTGCTGGTGCGCTTTGCCAACCGCAGCGCCAGCGTGCTGGTGGCCACCGACATCGCGGCGCGCGGGCTGGACATCGCGCAGCTCGAAGCGGTGATCAATGTCGACATCACGCCCGACCCGGCCACGCACACCCACCGCATCGGCCGCACCGGGCGCGTGGATGCCCAGGGCTGGGCCTTCAGCCTGGCCAGCGTGGACGAGATGGGGCGGGTGGGGCAAATCGAGAAGGCGGGTGGCTTCAACTCGGTCTGGCAGCCACTGGCCGAGCTCACCCCGGCCAGCAGCGAACCGCTACGCCCGCCGATGCAAACGCTGCAGATCCTGGGCGGCCGCAAGGAGAAGATCCGCGCCGGCGATGTGCTGGGCGCGCTGACCAAGGACCTGGGCTTCGCGGCGGCCCAGGTCGGCAAGATCAGTGTCAACGAGTTTTCCACCTACGTGGCGGTGGACCGGCAGGTGGCGGCGCAGGTCTTGCGCAAGCTCAGTGCGGGGAAGGTCAAGGGGCGGAGCGTGAAGGTGCGGTTGCTGGAGGGTTGATGCCTCGTTGTACCGCGCCTCGTTTGGCGCCGTGGTGCGATTGGTGGCGCGCCGGCATGGGCGCCTCGCGGCGGGCAACGGGGTGGCCCGGCTCCGTTCAGGGAGATTCACTGCGCCGGGCCACC
>DAORNK010000079.1:11536-13929 GCA_035440985.1 Rubrivivax sp.
CCTTGGGTGGTTTGCGGCAGTGTGGGTGTGGCCCGGCGTAGTGAATCTCCCTGAACGAAGCCGGGCCACACCCACGCCGCCGCATCGCGCCGGCCCCTCCTCAGCGTATACAGCAAGGCACGCCATTCACGCGTTGAGCGCGTGAATCCCCGCCAACATCGCCAACTGCCCTGACAGCGATTCAAGCTCCGTGGCCGAAAGCGCCCGCGTCACCTCATGTGCCGACGACTGCACCGAAACCAGTGCATGCCCCAGCAAGGTCTGCCCGACATCGGTCAACGACGCGTAGCCGACGCGCGCATCCCGCAAGTCGGGCTGGCGGCCCACCAGACCCCGCTTTTCCAGCGGCATCAGGCTGCGCGTGACGCCCGATGGGGTCAGGCCCAGGCGCTCCGCCAGATCGACGCGGCGCAGGCGCAAGCCCGGCGCGCGGCCCAGGTGGTACAGGATCATGAAGTCGCCAAAGCTCAGGCCGTGCAAGCCCGACAGCGTGCTGTCCAGCCGACGGGTGAGCGTGGCATGGGCGCGCGTGAGGCGCAGGCAGAACTCCAGGCGGCCTTCGGCCTCGGTTGGGGTGGGGGTCTCGGTCATCATCTCGCTCGGTGGTGAAGCAATGGCTCGGACGGCCAAGGCTCACTTGCTCGATTGTTGATTGCTCAAGGATATTACAAGCATCCGCTGCGGATCCTATGCCCCTGACCTGGCAATCGTCATCAATCAGACAGATTGGGTATGTACAATCTCTACATACTTGATCGATTCACTGCACCACTCAGCCGAAAGCCTGCGCCATGGAAGCCACCGTCGCCGAACGCGGCCAGATCACCCTGCCCAAGGCCGTGCGTGATGCGCTGGGCCTGGTCAAGGGCACTCAGCTCAAGGTGGAGCTGGACGGCAGCCGCATCATCCTGCGCAAGAACGTCGACGATGCGGTGTCGCGCTTGCGTGGCCGCTTCAAGCTGCCCCCGGGCGTGAGCACCGACGACGTGATGCGCGAGTTGCGCGGCCGCGCGCCGGGCGACCCGGCGGACCTCTGACCGCGCCCGCGCGCCGTGCCGTGATCGCCATCGACTCTTCCGTCCTGATCGACCTGCTGGGTGACGACCCGCGCGCCGAAGCGGCTGAAGACTGCCTGCGCCAGGCGCTGGCCCGTGGCCCGGTGGTGGTGTGCGACGTGGTGGTCAGCGAAGTCGTTTCCGGGCTGGGCTATGGCGCCGAACTGCTCGACACGCTGGAAGACGCCGGCATCGCCTGCCTGCCCACCGAATCGCGCTCGGCCGTGCGGGCTGGCGAGATGCAGCGCCGCTACAAGGAACGTCGCAAGGCTGCCGGCCTGCCCAGCCTCGGCCCGCGCACGGTGCCCGACTTTCTGATCGGTGCGCATGCCCTGCTGCAGTGCACCGCTCTCATTACTCGCGATGCGGGTTTCTTCCGCGATTACTTCAAGGGCCTCAAACTGATCGTGCCCCAAGCCTGATGTCAGCCTGAGCCCACATCCTCACACCCGTTTCTTTCAGGAGCCACACGATGCTTGCCGCCTACCGCCAACATGCCGCCGAACGCGCTGCGCTCGGCATTCCCCCCCTGCCGCTGGATGCCAGGCAGGTGGCTGAGCTGATCGAGCTGATCAAGGCCCCGCCCGCAGGCGAAGGCGCCTTCCTGCTGGACCTGCTGACGCACCGCGTGCCGCCCGGCGTGGACGATGCCGCCAAGGTCAAGGCCAGCTTCCTGGCCGCCGTGGCGCATGGCGAGCTGAAGGTCGGCCTGGTGAGCAAAGCCAAGGCGACCGAGCTGCTGGGCACCATGGTGGGCGGCTACAACGTGCACCCGCTGATCGAACTGCTGGACGACGCGGAAGTGGCCGGCATCGCCGCCGCGGGCCTGAAGAAGACGCTGCTGATGTTCGACTACTTCAACGATGTCGCGGCCAAGGCCAAGGCCGGCAACGCCAAGGCGGCCGAGGTGATGAAGAGCTGGGCCGACGCGGAGTGGTTCACCAGCCGCCCCGAGGTGCCGAAGTCGATCACCGTCACGATCTTCAAGGTGCCCGGCGAGACCAACACCGACGACCTGAGCCCCGCGCCCGACGCCTGGAGCCGCCCGGACATCCCGCTGCACTACCTGGCGATGCTGAAGAACACGCGCCCGGACGCCGCCTTCAAGCCCGAGGAAGACGGCAAGCGCGGCCCGATGCAGTTCATCGAGGACCTGAAAAAGAAAGGCCACCTGGTGGCCTACGTGGGCGATGTGGTGGGCACGGGCTCCAGCCGCAAGAGCGCCACCAACAGCGTCATCTGGGCCACCGGCCAGGACATCCCCTTCGTGCCGAACAAGCGCTTCGGCGGCGTCACGCTGGGCGGCAAGATCGCGCCCATCTTCTTCAACACGCAGGA
>DAORNK010000080.1:0-13856 GCA_035440985.1 Rubrivivax sp.
CCCAGTCGCAGCACACCGGCCAGCAGCACCAGATGCAGGCCCAGCACGGTGACCGCGGCAGCGGTCCGCGGGTGGGGTTTGCGGGCGGTCAAGGGCATCGGGCGCGAGCATAGTGGCCCGGCCGCCACTTGCGGCACACTCGGCCATCGCCAGCCGCGCTGCCCGCGCCGGCCTTGAACCCCATCGAGCCGCCATGAAACCCATCACCCTGGGCCAAGCCGGGCCCGAAGTCACCCCGATCTGCCTGGGCACGATGACCTTCGGTGAACAGGTGCCGCAGGTCCAGGCGCACGAGATCCTGGACCGCGCGCTCGAACTGGGCATCCAGTTCATCGACACCGCCGAGATGTACGCCGTGCCGCCGCGGCGCGAGACCTTCGGCGCGACCGAGACCATCATCGGGCACTGGTTTGCCACGCGTCCCGGCGTGCGCCGACACGTTGTGCTGGCCACCAAGGTGGCCGGACCCTCCCGCAACATGGACTGGATCCGCAACGGCAGCCACGATCTGAAGCCGGCGGACATCGTGCAGGCCTGCGACGACAGCCTGCGCCGGCTGCAGACCGACGTCATCGATCTGTACCAGATCCACTGGCCCAACCGCAACGGGCCCTGGTTCGGCGCGATGTACTTCGACCCGGCCAAGGATCAGCCGCAGACCTCCATCGCGGATCAGCTGCAGGCGCTGGCCGGGCTGGTGAGGGCCGGCAAGGTGCGTCACATCGGCCTGAGCAACGAGACGCCCTGGGGCGTGTGCGAGTTCATCAAGGTGGCCGAACAACTGGGGCTGCCGCGCATCGTCAGCGTGCAGAACCCATACTCGCTGCTCAACCGCAGCGTCGACAACGCACTGGACGAGACCCTCTACCGCAGCCAGGTCGGTCTGCTGGCCTATTCGCCGCTGTCCTTTGGCATTCTCACGGGCAAGTACGACACGGCGGGGCTGGACGCCGCCAGACCGGAGATCGGAAGGCTCACCCGGTTTGCCAGCATGCGAGCGCAGCGCTGGGGCCGCCCCGAGGTGGTGACGATGGCGCGCGAGTACAACACGCTGGCCCGTTCGCATGGCCTGACACCGACGCAGATGGCGCTGGCCTACTGCTACCGCAACTGGCGCGTGGCGAGCACCATCATCGGTGCCACCCAGGTGCAGCATGTGGAGGAAGCGGTTGCCGCCTGGCGCACGCGCCTGGCGCCGGAACTGCTGGCGCAGATCGACGCGCTGAGGGCCTGGTTGCGCGACCCGGCCCAGTGAAGCCCGGGTGACGAGGCTCCAGGCCAAAGCCCGCGACAATCGGGTTCCGGAACCGAACCCCTGCTGAAGAGTCCCCATGTCCAACCTCATCGTGCACGGCGGCACCCCGCTGACCGGCCGCATCGTGCCTTCCGCCAACAAGAACGCGGTGCTGCCCATCCTGTGTGCGACCCTGCTCACGCGCGAGCCGGTGCGACTGGTGGGCATCCCGGAAATCACCGATGTGCGCAAGATCCTGGAGATCTTTCGCACCCTGGGCAGCAGCGTGGCGGTGGATTACGCCGCCGGCATCCTGGACGTGCATCACAGGGACACGCTTTTCGATCCCGAGCGGCACCACCTGCCCGAGGAGATGCGCAGCTCCATCATGCTGGTGCCGCCGCTGCTGGCCCGCTTTGGCGTGGCGCGCATCGAGAACGACGTGCAGGGCTGCACCCTGGGCGTGCGCGAGATCGATCCGCACGTGGAGGTGATGGAACGCTTCGGCTGCGTCGTCGAGCGCAGCCGCGAAGCGCTGATCATCCGCGCCGGTGACGGCAAGGGCGGCAGCCTGCTGGCCAACGACCACTGGCTGGACTACGCCAGCGTCACCACGACCGAGAATTTCGTGCTCTGTGCCGCGCTGGCCCACGGCACCAGCACCCTGATGAACGCCGCCAGCGAGCCGCACGTGCAGGAGTTCTGCCGCTTCATGGCGCTGCTGGGCGCGCAGATCGAGGGCATCGGCACCAGCCGCATCACCGTGCATGGGATCGCCAGACTCGGTGGCGGCACGCACACCTTTGCCGAAGACTTCCACGAGGCGGTCACGTTCATGGCCCTGGGGGCCATCACCGGTGGCTGCGTCACGGTGAAGAACTCGGCGCCGGAGCAGTTTCCGCTCATCGACCGCACCTTCGGCAAGTTCGGCGTCGAGGTCGTGCACGAGGGCGGGTGGAGCCACACCGTCGTCAAGGGCCCGCTGCGCGTGAAGGAACCCTTCACGCAGAACATCCTGCAGAAGGTGGAGGCCGCGCCGTGGCCCTATCTGCCGGTGGATCTGCTGCCCATCTTCGTGGCGCTGGGCGTGCGCGCCGAAGGCAGCGTGATGTACTGGAACAAGGTTTACGAGGGCGCGATGGGCTGGACCAGCGAACTCAGCAAGTTCGGCGCGCACGCCTTCATGGCCGACCCGCACCGCATCATCACCTTCGGCGGCAAGCCCCTGGCACCGGCCGAGGTGGAGAGCCCCTACATCATCCGCGTGGCCATCGCCATGCTGATGCTGGCCGCCAGCATCCCGGGCAAGAGCGTGATCAAGAACGCCACGCCGGTGCGCCGCGCCCACCCGCACTTTGCCGAGAACATCCGCGCTCTAGGGGCACAGATCGAGTGGGTGGAAGGCGACTGAGCGACCCCGATGGCGAAGAAGGACAAGCACGTCAGCGAGACTCCCGCCACGCAGATGCTGCGTGCCGCCGGCGTGGCCTTCACCGAGCACCCGTACGACTACGTGGAGCACGGCGGCACCGCCGAATCGGCCCGGCAACTGGGTGTCGACGAGCACGCGGTGGTCAAGACCCTGGTCATGCAGGACGACAGGGCCCAGCCGCTGATCGTGCTGATGCACGGCGACAGGCAGGTCAGCACCAAGAATCTGGCGCGCGCACTGGGGGTCAAGGGCGTCGAAACCTGCAAGCCCGAAGTGGCGCAACGCCAAAGCGGCTACCTGGTGGGTGGGACATCGCCCTTCGGTACGAAGAAGGTGATGCCGGTATACGTCGAAGCCAGCGTGCTGGAGTTGCCGCGCCTCTTCATCAACGGTGGGCGGCGTGGGTACCTGGTGGGCATCGAGCCCGATGTTCTGACACGGGTACTGGGTGCCCGACCGGTTCACTGCAGCCTTTGAGGCCACTGTCGCAGGGCAGGTTCTAGGGGCGCGGTCGCGGCCCGCCGCTCGACGGCGGCGGCGTAAACTCCCGAGCCCATGCAGGCCCTGTACATCGTCATCGCGCTGGTCGGCGCCTACCTGGTCGGATCGCTGTCGTTCGCGGTCATCGTCAGCCGCCTGATGGGCTTGGACGACCCGCGCAACTACGGCAGCAGGAACCCGGGCGCCACCAATGTGCTCCGCTCGGGCAACAAGGCCGCAGCGATCCTCACACTGGCCCTTGATGCGTTGAAGGGCTTTGTGCCGCCCTTGCTGGTGCTGGTGTTCGGGCCCCGCGTCGGCCTGGGAGAGACCACGGCGGCGTTTGCCGGGCTGGCCGCCTTCCTGGGCCACTTGTGGCCGGTGTTCTTCCGCTTCCAGGGGGGCAAGGGCGTGGCCACGGCCGCGGGTGCGTTGCTGGCCATCAACCCCTGGCTGGGTCTGGCCACGCTGCTGACCTGGCTGATCGTCGCGGCGTTCTTCCGCTATTCCTCGCTGGCCTCGCTGGTCTCGGCCGTGTTCGCGCCGTTCTACCAGGCCCTGATCTGGGGCATGGAGCCACTGCTGGCTGCCCTGATCGGCATGAGCCTGCTGTTGATCTGGCGCCACCAGGCCAACATCGGCAAGCTGCTGGCCGGTACGGAGAGCAAGCTGGGCCAGAAGGCCACGGCTGCGCCGCCGGGGCCGGCGGCCTTCCACGACAAGCCCCATGGCTCGCACGGCCATGGGCATCATGGCAAACACAAGAAGGGGCACCACTGAAATGGTTCAGCGATTCGACGTCGGCACGCGCCTGTCGGAGATGGCCGTACACAACGGCGTCTGTTACCTGGCCGGCCAGGTGGCGGCCGACGGCAGCCAGGACATCGCCGGCCAGACGCGCCAGGTGCTGGCCGCCATCGATGGGCTGCTGGCCCGGGCCGGAACCGACAAGAGCAAGCTGCTGATGGTGCAGATCTTCATCAAGGATCTGGCCGATTTCCCGGCCATGAACGGGGTGTGGGAAGCCTGGCTGCCAGCCGGCAACGCGCCGCCGCGCGCCACGGTGCAGGCCAACCTGGCCAAGCCCGAATGGCGTGTGGAGATGGTGGTCACCGCCGCCCTGTGAGCCAGGCTTCGGGTACCAGCCACCGGTCACTGCTGGCGCTGGCGGCGCTGGTGCTGGGCATCACGGCCGCCAGCACCTGGTGGGCCGGACGGCACGAAGCGCAGATCGGCCGGCAAGTGGCCGCGCTCGCCGGGCCGGGCGATATCCGCATGCTGTCGTCCGACACCTGTGGCCTGTGCGTGGTGGCGCGCCACTGGTTGCAGCAGCACGCCGTGGCCTTCAGCGAGTGCAGCATCGAGCGCGACGCCGCCTGCCGTGCGGCCTTCGAGGCCAGCCAGGCACCCGGTACGCCGGTGTTGCTGGTGCGTCAGCAGACGCAGGTGGGCTTCAACGCCGAACGTCTGCAGGCGGCTCTGCAGCTGCGCTGACCCCGCGTTACAGGCCGAGCAGGGCCAGATCGCCGCGGCCCTGGCGCACGAGCACCGGTTCGTCGCCGGTCAGGTCGATCACCGAGGTGGGCTCCATCGGGCAGGCGCCAGCGTCGACCACGGCCTGCAGCACCTTCTGGAAGCGATCGCGGATCTCGGTCGCGTCGTTCAGGGGATGCGTCTCACCCGGCGCGATGAAGGTCGTGGCCAGCAGTGGCTCACCCAGCAGTGCCAGCAGCTCCTGCAGTACCTTGTGGTCAGGTACGCGCAGGCCGATGGTGCGCCGGCTGGGGTGGCTCAGCCGGCGTGGCACTTCCTTGGTGGCTTCCAGGATGAAGGTGTAGGGCCCGGGCGTGCCCAGCTTCAGCAGCCTGAACTGGCGGTTGTCGACGCGCGCGTAGCTGGCCAGCTCACTCAAGTCCTTGCACAGCAGCGTCAGGTGGTGCTTGTCGTCCACCTGGCGGATGCGGCGCAGGTTCTCGGCCGCCGCCTTGTCGTCCAGCCGGCAGACCAGCGCGTAGCTGCTGTCCGTGGGCACGGCGGCGATGCCGCCGGCCTGCAGGATCTGCGCAGCCTGCTTCAGCAGGCGGGGCTGCGGGTTCTGCGGATGGACCTCGAAGTGCTGTGACACGTTGTCGGGGCGGGCCTCAGGCGGCGGCGATCGGGATCTTGCCGATGCGTGCCTGCCACTCCCTGGGCGCCGTGTTGTGCACGCTGATGCCCGTGGCATCCACCGCCACGGTGACCGGCATGTCCTTGACGTCGAACTCGTAGATGGCTTCCATGCCCAGATCGGCAAAGCCCACGACCCTGGCCGCCTTGATGGCCTTGGCCACCAGGTAGGCGGCGCCGCCCACGGCCATCAGGTAGGCACTCTGGTGCTTCTGGATGGCGGCAATGGCCGCCGGGCCACGCTCGGACTTGCCGACCATCGCGATCAGGCCGGTCTGTGCCAGCATCATCTCGGTGAACTTGTCCATCCGCGTGGCCGTGGTGGGGCCGGCGGGGCCGACGACTTCGTCGCGCACCGGGTCCACCGGGCCGACGTAGTAGATGACCCGGTTGGTGAAGTCCACGGGCAGCTTTTCGCCCTTGGCCAGCATGTCCTGGATGCGCTTGTGCGCGGCGTCGCGGCCGGTCAGCAGCTTGCCGCTGAGCAGCAGCGTGTCGCCGGGTTTCCAGCTGGCCACTTCGGCGCGGGTCAGGGTGTTGAGGTCGACCTGCCGGCTCTTGTTGTAGTCGGGTGCCCACTTCACGTTGGGCCACAGATCCAGGCTGGGCGGATCGAGGTAGACCGGGCCCGAGCCGTCCATCACGAAGTGCGCGTGGCGCGTGGCCGCGCAGTTGGGGATCATCGCGATGGGTTTGCCCGCAGCGTGCGTGGGGTAGGTGTTGATCTTGACGTCCAGCACGGTGGTCAGGCCACCCAGGCCTTGCGCACCGATGCCCAGCGCGTTGACCTTCTCGTACAGCTCGATGCGCAGCTCTTCCAGCTTGCTGGCGGGGCCACGGGCCAGCAGCTCGTGCATGTCGATGTCGTCCATCAGCGCCTGCTTGGCCATCAGCACGGCCTTTTCGGCGGTGCCGCCCACGCCGATGCCCAGCATGCCCGGCGGGCACCAGCCGGCACCCATCGTAGGCACGGTCTTGAGCACCCATTCGACGATGTCGTCGCTGGGGTTGAGCATGGCCACCTTGGACTTGTTCTCGCTGCCGCCACCCTTGGCCGCGACGGTGACTTCCAGCTTGTCGCCGGGCACCAGTTCCGTGTAGAGCACGGCGGGCGTGTTGTCCTTGGTGTTCTTGCGCGCAAAGATGGGGTCGTCCAGCACGCTGGCACGCAGCACGTTGTCGGGGTTCAGGTAGCCCTGGCGCACGCCTTCGTTGACGACCGCGTCCAGGCCCTGTTCAAACCCTTCCCAGCGCACATCCATGCCCACCTTCAGGAAGACGTTGACGATGCCGGTGTCCTGGCAGATGGGCCGCCTGCCTTCGGCGCACATGCGGCTGTTGGTCAGGATCTGCGCGATGGCGTCCTTGGCCGCGGCGCTCTGTTCGCGTTCGTAGGCGCGTGCCAGATGGGCAATGAAGTCGGCTGGGTGGTAGTAGCTGATGTACTGCAGTGCCGCGGCGATGCTCTGCACCAGATCGGCCCTGCGGATGGTGGTGGTCATGACGGTGGCCCCGTTCAGAGAGGGAATCCGAGTGTATTCACTGCCCCGCCTCCCGCGCTGATCTGGAACAAAGGCCCGTGCCGGACCACCCCGCGGCCGGCAGGCTCAGTGGCCGCCGCGCGACGCGTGCGACATCAGCCGGTCTGCCAGCGCGATGGCCAGGGCCGAGAACAGGAAGGCGATGTGGATCACCGTCTGCCAGATCAGCACCTTTTCCTCGTAGTTGCCGGCGTTGATGAAGGTCTTGAGCAGGTGGATGGAACTGATGCCGATGATGGCCGTGGCCAGCTTGACCTTGAGCACCGAGGCGTTGACGTGGTCCAGCCACTCGGGCTGGTCGGGGTGGTCCTCGAGATTCATGCGCGAGACAAAGGTCTCGTAGCCACCCACGATGACCATGATCAGCAAGTTGCTGATCATCACCACGTCGATCAGGCCCAGCACCACGAGCATGATCACCGTCTCGTCGAGCTTGGGCACCCAGCCGGCATTGCCCTTGTAGCCGATGCTGGTGATCAACGCCGCGAGCGCGTCCTTGTTGCCGAACGCTGCTTCGATGAGGTGCGTCAGTTCCACCCAGAAGTGAAAGACGTAGACGCACTGCGCCACGATCAGGCCCAGGTACAGGGGCAATTGCAGCCAGCGGCTGGCAAAGATGAAGTTCGGCAGGGTTCTAGAACGGGCGGTGACGGGCGGCTTGGCGGTGCTCATGGGGTCTGTCTAGGGATATCCAGGCTGGGAGTCGGCGGGCGGGATTGTAGATTTCGCTCCGTGACGACTTGCCGGCAGCGTCAGGTGTCCGTCAGAGCGACACCTTAGCTTTCGCCCCCGACAAGAGCCCTTCCTTCGCACTGGAGACAAACATGTCAGACACCCAAGCCACCGAGTTGAAGACCCATCAGCCGCCTGCCTCGCTGGTGGCTACCGCCCGGGTGTCCGGCATGGCCGCCTACCAGGCCCTGGTCGACGAGGCCGAGCGCGACTACGAGGGCTACTGGGGCCGCCTGGCGCGCGAGTTCGTGACCTGGAAGACGCCGTTCACCCAGGTGCTGGACAGTTCAAAGGCGCCCTTCTTCAAGTGGTTTGCCGATGGCACGCTCAACGTCTCCTACAACTGCCTGGACCGCAACGTCGAGCGCGGGCTGGGGGGCAAGACGGCGTTGATCTTCGAAGCCGACGACGGCGCCGTCACCAAGGTCAGCTATGCCGAGCTGCTGGCCAAGGTCTGCCAGTTCGCCAACGCGCTGAAGGCGCGCGGGGTGAAGAAGGGTGACCGTGTCGTCATCTACATGAGCATGTCCGTCGAAGGCGTGGCTGCCATGCAGGCCTGTGCCCGCATCGGTGCCATCCACTCGGTCGTGTTCGGCGGCTTCAGCGCCCAGAGCGTGCGCGACCGCGTGCAGGACGCCGGTGCCGTGATGATCATCACCGCTGACGAGCAGGCCCGCGGCGGCAAGTGCCTGCCGCTGAAGAGCATCGTCGACGAAGCCATCGCGATGGGTGGCTGCGAGACGATCCAGAACGTCATCGTCTACAAGCGCACGGGTGGCAACATCGCCTGGAACCCGGCCCGCGACCGCTGGCTGCACGAGGAACTGGCCACCCAGGGCACGACCTGCGAGCCCGAGTGGGTGAGTGCCGAGCACCCGCTCTTCCTGCTGTACACCAGCGGCAGCACGGGCAAGCCCAAGGGGGTGCAGCACAGCACGGGCGGCTACCTGCTGCACGCCGCGCTGACGACGGCCTGGACCTTCGACCTCAAGCCCGACGATGTGTTCTGGTGCACGGCCGACATCGGCTGGGTCACGGGCCACAGCTACATCGCCTACGGCCCGCTGGCCCTGGGCGGCACGGAAATCGTCTTCGAAGGCGTGCCCACCTACCCGGATGCCGCCCGCTTCTGGAAGACGATCGAAAAGCACAAGGTCAGCATCTTCTACACCGCGCCCACCGCCATCCGCTCCCTGATCAAGGCGGCCGAAACGAACGCGGCCGTGCACCCGAAGAACAGCAACCTGTCCAGCCTGCGCATCCTGGGCTCGGTGGGCGAGCCCATCAACCCGGCCGCCTGGGAGTGGTACTACCAGAACGTGGGTGGCAGCCGCTGCCCCATCGTCGACACCTTCTGGCAAACCGAGACCGGTGGCCACGTCATCACCCCGCTGCCGGGTGCCACGCCGATGGTGCCGGGTTCCTGCACCCTGCCGTTCCCAGGCATCACGGCGGCCATCGTCGACGAGACCGGGGCCGATGTGCCCAACGGCAACGGCGGCATCCTGGTCATCAAGAAGCCCTGGCCGAGCATGATCCGCACCATCTGGGGCGATCCCGACCGCTTCGTGAAGAGCTATTACCCGCCTGAATTGAAGGGCTATTACCTGGCCGGTGACGGCGCCATCCGCGACGCCACGACAGCCTACTTCACGATCACCGGGCGCATCGACGACGTTCTCAACGTGTCGGGTCACCGCATGGGCACGATGGAAATCGAGTCGGCGCTGGTCAGCTGCACCGAACTGGTGGCCGAAGCCGCCGTGGTGGGCCGCCCGGACGACACCACCGGCGAGGCCATCTGCGCCTTCGTGGTGCTCAAGGGCCCGCGCCCCACCGGTGACGATGCCAAGAAGATCGCCAACCAGTTGCGCAATTGGGTGGCCAAGGAAATCGGCCCCATCGCCAAGCCCAAGGACATCCGCTTCGGCGAGAACCTGCCCAAGACGCGCAGCGGCAAGATCATGCGCCGCCTGCTGCGCAGCATCGCCAAGGGCGAGGCCATCACCCAGGACACCAGCACGCTGGAAAACCCCGCCATCCTGGAGCAGTTGGGCCAGGCCAACTGAACCGGGCCCGACACGGGCTCTGGATGCGGCGGGGCTTGGGCCCCGCCACTTTCTCTTATTTCAACGTCATGACCCAGGCGGCCAGGCGGCGCGCTTCATCGGCATTGACGTGCGGGTTGGCGGCCATTGGCACCGGGCCCCAGGCGCCGGCACCGCCCTGGATGATCTTGCCAGCCAGTAGCGGAACGGCGTTGGCCTGGCCGGCATAACGTCGCGCAACCTCCTTCAAGGCCGGACCGACCAGTTTGCGGTCCAGCGCATGGCAGTTCATGCAACGCTTGTCCTTGGCCATCTCTGGCGAAGCTGCGGCCTGGCCTGGCCCGATCAGGCACAAGGCCAGGGCCGCATGCGCTAAAGTGATCGAAGGAGACACCATCATGCCCATGGTCATCATCGGAGTTCTGCTGCTGATTGCCAAACTGGCGGAGTTCGGCCCCTTCGGCAGTTGGTCGTGGTGGGTCGTTGCCTTGCCTTTCGCGCTGGCGGTGGGCTGGTGGCAGTTTGCGGATTCCAGCGGCCTGACCAAGAAGCGTGAGATCGACAAGATGGAGCGCCGCAAGGTCGAGCGCCGAGAGAAGGCCATGGAAGCACTGGGCATGAATACGCGGCGGGTCAAGCAGACCAACCGCGCAACCCAGGCCAAGGCGCGGCAACTGGCCGAGTCGGCCGACCCGACCCAGGCCAACTATCCGCCCGACCCCACGCGCCGCCAGGGCCGGCCCTGAGCGCCGGCGGGGACAGCACCCGGCCGCCTGCAGCAGCCACGATCAATCGGCGTCCAGCACGGCCCCACGGCTGGCGCTGGCCGCATTGCGCGCGAACTTGGCCATCACACCGCGTGTGTAACGCGGCGGCGGCTGCCGCCAGCTGGCGCGGCGGCGGGCGATCTCGGCAGCATCCACGTTCAGCTCCAGCTTGAGCTGGTGGGCGTCGATGGTGACGCTGTCGCCTTCGGCGACCAGGGCGATCAGGCCGCCGGCATGGGCCTCCGGGGCCACGTGGCCCACCACCATGCCCCAGGTGCCGCCGCTGAAGCGGCCATCGGTGATCAGGCCCACGCTCTCGCCCAGACCCTGGCCGATCAAAGCACCCGTGGGGGCCAGCATCTCGGGCATGCCGGGCCCGCCCTTGGGGCCCAGGTAGCGCAGCACCATCACGTCGCCGGCCCTGATCTGGCCGGCCATGATGGCGGCCAGCGCGCTCTGCTCGTCGTCGAACACCCGTGCCGGGCCGGTGATGACGGGGTTCTTCAGGCCGGTGATCTTGGCCACGCAGCCTTCCGGGCTCAGGTTGCCTTTGAGAATGGCCAGGTGACCCTCGGCATACATCGGGTTGGCCAGCGGCCGTATCACGTCCTGGTCGGCCCGCAGCGGCGGCACGTCGGCCAGGTTTTCCGCCACGGTCTTGCCGGTGATGGTGATGCAATCACCGTGCAGCAGGCCGGCATCCAGCAGCAGCTTCATCACGGCCGGGATGCCACCGGCGCGGTGCAGGTCGATGGCCAGGTAGCGGCCGCTGGGCTTGAGGTCGCACAGCACCGGCACGCGGCGGCGCACACGCTCGAAGTCGTCGATGGTCCAGTCGACGCCGGCCGCATGCGCGATCGCCAGGAAGTGCAGCACGGCGTTGGTGCTGCCGCCGGTGGCCATGATCACGGCCACGGCGTTCTCGATGCTCTTGCGCGTGACGATGTCGCGCGGCTTGAGGTCGGCCTTGACGGCTTCCACCAGTGCCCGTGCCGCGGCCTGGGTGTGCGCCACGATCGGGTCCTCGACGTTGGCCATCGTGCTGGCAAACGGCAGGCTCATGCCCAGCGCCTCGAAGGCGCTGCTCATCGTGTTGGCGGTGTACATGCCGCCGCAGGAGCCGCTGCCGGGGATGGCGCGGCGCTCGATCTGGCAGAAATCCTCTTCGCTCATCTTGCCGGCGCTGTACTGGCCCACGGCCTCGAAGACGCTGACGATGTTCAGGTCCTGATCCTTGTAGCGGCCGGGCAGGATGGTGCCGCCATAGACGTAGATGGACGGCACGTTGGCGCGCAGCATGCCCATCATGCCGCCGGGCATGTTCTTGTCGCAGCCCCCGATGACCAGCACGCCGTCCATCCACTGGCCGCCGACGCAGGTTTCCACACAATCGGCGATCACTTCCCGTGAGACCAGGCTGTACTTCATGCCCTCGGTGCCCATCGCCATGCCGTCGCTGATGGTGGGCGTGCCGAAGATCTGCGGGTTGGCGCCGGCGGCCTTGAGCTCGGCCACCGCCGCGTCGGCCAGCCGCTGCAGGCCCGAGTTGCAGGGCGTGATCGTGCTGTGGCCGTTGGCTACACCGATCATGGGCTTGCCGAAGTCGCCTTCGGTGTAGCCCATTGCGTAGTACATGCTGCGGTTGGGCGCACGGGCCACGCCTTCGGTGATGTTCCGGGAACGGCGGTTCGAACTCATGAGGGGTCTCCGTTGATGGCACCAGTTTACCGGGCGCCTCGCGCGCCCCGTGGACAATGCGACCTTCGTCCCAGGAGCCTGCCGATGCTCGTGCATCCCCAGTTCGACCCCGTGGCGCTGAGCCTCGGGCCGGTGCAGATCCACTGGTATGGCCTGACCTACCTGGTGGCCTTTGGCCTGTTCCTGCTGCTGGCCACACGCCGTGTGGCCCTGCCTCACTACGCCGGCGCCGGCTGGACGCGGCGCGACGTCGAGGACATGCTGTTCTACGGCGTGCTGGGTGTCATCGTCGGCGGGCGGCTGGGTTACGCGCTCTTCTACAAGCCGGCCGAGTACCTCGCGCACCCGCTGGACATCCTGATGGTGTGGAAGGGCGGCATGTCCTTCCACGGTGGCCTGCTGGGCGTGCTGCTGGCGATGGCCGTGTTCGCGCGCGGCAGGGCGCGGCCCTTCTGGCAGGTGATGGACGTCGTGGCGCCTTGTGTGCCCACCGGCTATGCCGCCGGCCGCATCGGCAACTTCATCAACGGCGAACTGTGGGGCCGTGCCGCCGACCCCTCGTTGCCATGGGCGATGGTCTTTCCGCAAAGCGGCAGCATGGTGCCCCGCCACCCGTCGCAGATCTACCAGTTCCTGCTCGAGGGCCTGCTGCTGTTCGTGCTGCTGTGGTGGTACGCCCGGCGCGACAGGCCCACCGGCCAGGTGGCCGCCGCCTACGCCGTGGGCTACGGCGTGATGCGCTTCATCGTGGAGTACTTTCGCGAGCCGGACGCCTTCCTGGGCACCCTGGCCCTGGGCCTGAGCATGGGCCAGTGGCTGTGCGTACCCCTGGTGGCCTTTGGCGCCGGCCTGTGGTGGTGGGCCGGACGCCAGGGGAGAATCCGCGCATGAGACAGGTCTTCCTCGACACCGAAACGACCGGTTTGAGCGCCGCGCAGGGCGATCGCATCGTCGAGATCGGCTGCATCGAATTCGTCAACCGTCGCCCTTCCGGGCGGCAGTTGCACCACTACGTCAACCCGCAACGCCCCAGTCACCCCGATGCGGTGCGCGTGCACGGCATCACCGACGACTTCCTGGCCGACAAGCCGCTGTTCGAGCGCATCGCACCCGAGTTGCTGGCGTTCATCGAAGGGGCCGATGTGGTGATCCACAACGCGGCCTTCGACATTGGCTTTCTGGATGCCGAACTGGAGCGCCTCGGCCTGGGGTCGTTCGAGCAACGGGCCGGGCGCATCACCGACAGCCTGCTGCTGGCACGCGAGATGTTCCCGGGCAAGAGCAACTCGCTGGACGCGCTGTGCAAGCGGTTGGAGGTGGACAACACCGGGCGCGAACTGCACGGCGCGCTGCTCGACGCCGGCCTGCTGGCCGAGGTCTACCTGCGGATGACACGTGGTCAGCGCACGCTGGTGATCGATGCCGAGCCGGGTGCCACCGGGCCTGCTGCCCAGGCGGCGGTGGATCTTGCCGGCCTGTCACTGCCGGTGCTGGCGGCCAGCGCTGAGGAACAGGCTGCGCACGAGGCCCTGCTGGCCGACATCGACAAGGCCTGTGGCGGCAAGGCCGTCTGGAAGGCGATGGCGACCGTGGCATAATCTTGGGCTTACCGGAAACGCAGGCCCATGCCGGCCATGCGTCAAGTTCCGGGCGGTTAGCTCAGCGGTAGAGCACTGCCTTCACACGGCAGGGGTCGCAGGTTCGAACCCTGCACTGCCCACCAAACCCCCAGACCCTCAAGCGGCGACGATTGCCTTG
>DAORNK010000081.1:0-13767 GCA_035440985.1 Rubrivivax sp.
GGCCTGGTGCGCGGCGACGACAGCCAGCGCGTCCTGCACCTCGCCCTGGCCATGGTCCCAGCTGCCTTCAGACCCGCCGATGCCGCGGAAGTTGAAGCGCACGGCCGTGTAGCCCAGCTGCACCATCGCGCGGGCCAGGGTCTGGACGACCTTGTTGTCCATCGTGCCGCCGTGCTGGGGGTGCGGGTGGCACAGCACGGCCACCCCGCGCGAGGGCAGGGTCGGTGTGTCCAGGGCGCAGGCGAGCAGGCCGGCCGGCCCGGCCACCGCGCAGCGTTGGGTCTGGTGGTTCACCGGCCGACGTTGGGCGGCAACAGCAGGCGCTGCACGACCTGGCCGTTCTTGAGGTGCGAATCGACGATCTCGTCGATGTCCTGCCGGTCGACGAAGGTGTACCAGGTGGCCTCCGGGTAGACCACGGCGACCGGGCCGCCGGCGCAGCGGTCCATGCACCCGGCCTTGTTCACGCGTACACCGCCGGGGCCGGCCAGGCCAGCGGCCTTGATGCGCGACTTGCAGTGGTCGAAGGCGGCCTGCGCATCGTGCTGGGCGCAGCAGGCTTCGCCCTGATCGCGCTGGTTGAGGCAGAAGAAGATGTGGTGCCGGTAGTAGCTCATGCGTCGATTGTAGGTAGACGTCCGTATCGGCCCGTGCGCTCAGATGCTGCGCGAACCCAGCCTGGACAGCATCCAGCCCATCGCCGCATAGGGCCACAGCCAGCCGACCCATTGCGCCAGGCCATGGAAGCGCACGAAACGCCCCTGCTCCCAGGCTTGCAGGCTCTGCGCAAAGTACGGGTCGGCAGGTGCCTGGGCCACACCGACCACCAGACCGGTCAACACCACCAGACCCAGCCCGGGGATCAGGCGCCGGGGCAGCAGCGCCAGCGGCAGGGCCAGGCAGACGCCCAGCAGCAGGCCGGGGCCGCTGAGCGGTGTCAGCCAGGCCATCGCATGGCGTGGGCCGAAGTTCAACCAGGTCGAAGTCGTCATCGCCAGCGCAGCCAGCAGCGCGGCACCCAGTGCCATCACGACGCGTCGCAACCCCGGTGCCATCACGGCATAGGCCACCATGCAGGGCGCCAGCAGGCCCAGGGCAACGATCAGCACTTCGGCCAGCGGGCGCAACGGCGCCGAGCTGGTGGGGCCCTCGGCGAGCAAGGCATGGGCTCGCTCGGCCCAGGGCACGCCTTCCAGCAAGGCTGCGGCCCATTCGCGCAGGCGTTCGCCCACCTGTCCCAGACCCAGGGGCACCGGCGCCGGGAACAGCAGGCCCAGCGGCCACAGGCCCAGCAGGCCCAGCGCCGGTGTGCCTTCGCCGCCAAACCAGCGCTCGCGCAGGCGGTGCCAGCGGTGCACCCAGCCCAGGGCCTGGGCCGACACGCCCAGCACTGCGCCCAGCAGCGCGCCGCCGGTGTTCATGCCCAGGTCTTCCAGCGAAGGCACGCGCCGCGGCACGAACTGCTGCAGCACCTCGCAGCCGTAGGACAGGGTCGCCGCTGCCAACCCGGCCAGCATCAGCGCCATCGGCAAGGACGTCCCGGGCCGCTTCAGGGCGATGCCCAGCAAGGCACCCAGCGGCAGGTAGCCCAGCAGGTTGGACCCGATGTCGAAGGGGTCGTGGTAGATCGAACGCGGCAGCGCGGCCAAGGACCACAGGGGCTGGCCCGGTGGCCAGCGCCAGCCTTCGAATGGATACAGGCTCGCATAGAGCACCAGCACCGCGTAGGCCAGGGCCAGCCAGACGGCCGAGCTGCCAGGGCGTTGTCCAGTCATCCGGCCATTATGGGTGGCCACCAGCGCCGCATCGTCACGCTGCGTGACGCTGCACAGCGGCCCAAAAAAAACGGCCCTGGACGGATCCAGGGCCAGGAAGCCTTATCGCTGTCATCACGCTAAGGCACCTGCTCAGGGAGGAAAAGCAGGGAACGACAGCCTCGCAGCTATCATTCGCCGGCCACTTTAGCAGAACGATATTTGCGCCGTCATGCAGGTTTAGCCGCATGCCGACCGGCCCGCGCAAGCCGCTGCAGCCAGCCCCCGGCCATGAATCCACCGCACTTTCCTCGAAGCCGCCCGCGCCGCCTGCGCCGCGATGCCGCCACGCGCGCCCTGGTGCGTGAGCACCGCCTGGCCAGCGAAGACCTGATCCTGCCGGTTTTCGTGCTCGACGGCCACGGCCAGGTGCAGGACGTGGCCAGCATGCCGGGTGTGCAGCGACGCAGCGTGGACGGCCTGTTCGCCGTGGCGGAGCAGTGCATGCAGCTGGGGGTGCCGGTGATGGCGCTGTTCCCCGTCATCGAGCCTTCGCTGAAGACGCCCGACGGGCGCGAGGCGCTCAACCCCGATGGCCTGGTGCCGCGCGCCGTGCAGGCGCTCAAGCAGCGCTTTCCCGGCCTGGCGCTGCTGACCGACGTGGCGCTGGACCCCTACACCAGCCACGGGCAGGACGGCTTGCTGGATGCCAGCGGCTACATCGTCAACGACGACACCGTGGCCGTATTGCGCCGGCAGGCGCTGGTGCATGCCCAGGCGGGCGTGGACATCGTGGCGCCCAGCGACATGATGGACGGCCGTATCGGCGCCATCCGCGACACGCTGGAAGACAACGGTCAGGTGCACACGCGCATCATGGCCTACAGCGCCAAGTACGCCAGTGCCTTCTACGGCCCCTTCCGCGACGCGGTGGGCAGCGCCGGCAACCTGGGCAAGAGCGACAAGAAGGTCTACCAGATGGACCCCGGCAACAGCAACGAAGCCCTGCGCGAGGTGGCGCTGGACATCGCCGAAGGCGCCGACATGGTGATGGTCAAACCCGGCATGCCCTACCTGGACATCGTGCGCCGCGTGAAGGACGAGTTCGGCATGCCCACCTTCGCCTACCAGGTGAGCGGTGAATACGCGATGCTCAAGGCCGCTGCCGCCAACGGCTGGCTGGACCACGATGCCGTGATGATGGAATCGATGCTCGCCTTCAAGCGGGCCGGCGCCGACGGCGTGCTGAGCTACTTTGCGCTGGACGTGGCGCGGCTGCTGCGCGCCGCCTGAGCAGGCCAGCGCCGGTGCGCGTCTTCCACGTCCTGCCCGACCAGTTCACCGAACTGGACGACCTGCCGCCGGATCTGCCCGCGGCCGGCTTCGTCTGGATCGGCAGCGGCCGGCGCGAGTTCGAGGTTCGCACGGCGGAGATGCAGGCCGCGCTGCAGCGCTGGGCCGGCGGGCAGATCGTGGACCTGCACATCTCCGACCTGATGAACCAGCATCTGCCCAGTCACTTCGACTACACCTCCTGGTACGACCTGCTGGTCTTTCGCCGGCTGGCCGCCGGTGCCGGCACCGAAGCCCTGGTGGCCGGCGACAGCCCGGGCACGGCGCGCTCCGCACGCCAGGCCCTGGCGTCCATCGACACCAGCCCGGTGGGTTTTGCGGTGTTCGACCGGGTGCTCGTCACCGTGCATCCGACCGATTGCGCCGTACGGGAATACTTTGCGGGGCGCCTGGCCAGTCTGGCCGGCGGGAACGAGGCACGCGGCATGGCACGCCTGCCCAGCAGCCCTGCCGACCTGATGCTGCGCATGATCAATCACATGGTCGACAGCTACCTGGACCTGCGCCGCCTGCTCACGCGCGAACTGGGCACGCTGCAGCAGCAGCTGCTCGACCCCAAGAACCGCTTCAACGACTGGCAGGTTCTGCTCGATTCGCGCAACACGCTGCACAACCTGGAAGACATCTGCGAGGACCAGCGCAGCTCGGTGCAGGAGTGGATCGACGCGATGGACGAGTGGCCCGACGAACCGGATGCGCAGTTGCGGCGCGAGCGCGAACTGCTGCGTGTGCGTTCGCGCGACGTGCTCGAGCATGTGGAACGCGTGCTCAGCCACGTGCGCCGCCTGGAGCAGAGTGCCGAGACGGCCGTGCAGATGCACTTCTCGGCGTTGGGCCACCGCACGAACGACATCATGCGCACGCTCACCGTGCTGACCGCCATCTTCCTGCCGCTGAACCTGATCACGGGCTTCTTCGGGATGAACTTCGACAGCCTGCCGCTGATCCACTCCGCCACCGGCATCTGGCTGGCCTTCGGCCTGATGGTGGCGGTGGTGGTAGTGCTGGTCGCGGTCTTCCGGCGCCAGCGCTTTCTGGAGCGCGGCGGCCGCTGACGGGGCCCGCTGAGGGCAGACCCCACTACCCATATGGGCTATGGTCCATCACCCGTTGCGGGAATAGACGCTGCAGGCCCCCAGCCTTGCTAATGCGCAGGCTGGCGGCACCGTGCCTGCCGTGGAGACAAGCATGAACTTCGACAAGGAATTCGACGCTTCGGGCCTGGCCTGCCCGTTGCCCATCGTGAAGACGAAAAAGTCGCTCAATGACATGGCCTCGGGCCAGGTCCTGCGTGTGGTGGCCACCGATCCGGGTTCCGTCTGCGACATGGCGGCCTTTGCCGAGCAGACGGGTCATGCGCTGCTGCATTCGGGTGAAGAGGGCGGCAAGTACGTCTTCTTCCTCAAGAAGGCCTGACCCGCAACGCTGAACACGGAGGCACCGGATGGCCACCAAGAAAATGGCGATCATCGCCACCAAGGGCGCGCTGGACATGGCGTACCCGCCGCTGATCCTGGCCTCCACGGCCGCCGCCCTGGGCTGGGAGGTGCAGGTCTTCTTCACCTTCTACGGCCTGCAGCTGCTGCGCAAGGACCTGAGCGGCATCGCCATCAGCCCGCTGGCCAATCCAGCCATGCCGATGCCCGTGCCGATGCCGGTGATCGTCTCGGTGCTGCCCGGCATGGAGGCCATGGCCACCAGCATGATGAAGGCCAAGATGAAGAAGAAGGGTGTGGCCTCGCTGGAGGAACTGCGCACCCTGTGCCAGGAAGCGGATGTCAAGTTCATCGCCTGCCAGATGACGGTGGACCTGTTCGAGTTCTCCAAGTCCGATTTCATCGATGGGGTGGAGTACGGCGGGGCGGCGATGTTCATGAAGTTCGCCGGCGAGACCGACGTCTGCCTGTTCATCTGACCCGCCCCACTGCCCGCCCGAGCGCGCGGCCAAGCCCCGCGGCGCCGGTTCCCGAGGAGACTTCATGAGTACAGCCGCAACGAGCCTGGGCACCCTGGTCATTGCAGGCGGTTTTGCCGTCGCCTTTGCTTTCGGCCTGGTGGCGGCCAAGACCAACTTCTGCACCATGGGGGCCCTGTCCGACATCGTCAACATGGGGCACTGGGGCCGCATGCGGATGTGGGTGCTGACGGTGGCGGTGGCCATCATCGGCACCACGGCGCTGTCGGCGGCGGGCCTGGTGGACCTGGCCAAATCGGTGCCACAGCGTCCGCTGCTGCCTTGGCTGTCCTTGATCGTCGGCGGTCTGGTCTTCGGCGTGGGCATGACGCTGTCGGGCGGCTGCGCCAACAAGAACCTGGTGCGCGTGGGCGGGGGCAGCGTCCGTGCGCTGGTGGTGCTGGTCTTTCTGGCCATCGCGTCCTACATGACCCTCAAGGGCCTGTTCGGCCAATGGCGTGCCGGGGTGCTGGATCCGGTGAGCCTGAATCTGGGCGAACGGGGCTGGAGCGACCAGGGCCTGGCCACCGCATTGGCCAGGCTCAGCGGCCTGCCGGCGCGGACCGCGCTGTGGGTCTGCGCAGGGGTGCTCTCGCTCGCGCTGGCGGCCTTTGCGCTAAAGGACAAGCGCTTCCGGGGCAACGCCATGCAGACCGGGGGCGCCGTGGCAATGGGCCTGCTGGTGGTGGCCGGCTGGTACGTCACCGGTCATCTGGGCTTTGGCGAAAACCCCGACACGCTGGAGACGATCTACTTTGCGACCAATACCCGGACGCTGGAGTCATTGAGCTTCGTGGCACCGCTGGCCTACAGCCTGGAGCTGCTGATGCTGTGGACCGACACCTCCTTGCATGCCACCTTCGGCATCGCCAGCGTGGTGGGCGTGGTGGCCGGCTCGGCGGCCTATGCCGTACCGGCCGGCAAGTTCCGCTGGGAGGGTTTTGCCAACTTCAGCGATCTGCGCAACCAGTTGCTGGGCGCGGTGTTGATGGGCTTCGGCGGCGTCACGGCCGTGGGCTGCACCGTGGGTCAGGGTCTGTCGGGGCTGTCCACGATGGCCATCGGTTCGGTGCTGGCCGTGGCCGGCATCGTGGTCGGCTCGGTGGCGACGCTGAAGTACATGCTGTGGCAATCGGAGCGCGAATGAAAACACGGGCTGTCCTGAACACCTGCTGCCTGCTGGCGGCGCCCCTGTTGCCGACCTGGGCGGCGGCACAGGCCGCCACGGAGCCCGCCTGGGTGGCCGAAGCGCGCCAGGTGGCTGCCGCCGTGCCACCGCGTCTGCTGGCGGTGCTGCAGGAAGAACTGGACCGCAGCGGGCCCGAAGGCGCCGTGGCCGTGTGCAACGAGAAGGCGCCGCAGATGGCGCGCGTAGCCTCCGAGAAGAGCGGCTGGGCGATCCGCCGCGTGAGCCTGCGCAACCGCAACCCCAAGGCCGTGCCCGACGCCTGGGAGCAGGCCGCCCTGCTGGAATTCGATCGCCGCCTCGCCGCACAGGAACCTGCTTCCAGGCTGGAGAAGTCTGAAGTCACGCAGGAAGGCGGGCAGAAGGTGCAGCGCTACATCCGCGCGCTGCCCACGGCCAAGTTGTGCCTTGAATGTCATGGCAGTGCCGAGCAGATCAGCCCGGCGGTGGCGGCGCGCCTGAAGGCGCTGTACCCGGCCGATCTGGCCACGGGCTACAGCGTGGGGCAGTTGCGGGGGGCGATCACTCTGCGCCAGGCGGTGCCCTGAGCAGGGGGACGGCACGCGCGGCCGGCAAGGACGGCAGCGGCAGCAAGCCGCCCGTGACTCAGGCGCAGGTGCCCGTGATGAGCACTGCCCTGAAGTCGTTCACATTGGTCATCGTTGGTCCTGTCACCAGCGAAGCCCCGAGTGCTTCGAAGAATCCGTGCCCATCGTTGTCGGCCAGGCTCTCCAGCGGCCGCAGGCCCTGGGCCCGCGCGCGCGGCAAGGTGTCGGGGCCTATGCAGGCACCGGCGATCTCCTCCTGCCCATCGACGCCGTCGGTGTCGGCCATCAGGGCGTGGATGTTGGGATGGCCCCCGGTGGCCGCCGTGAACGACAGCAGGCACTCGACGTTGCGTCCGCCGCGACCGCCGCCGCGCACGGTGACCGTGGTTTCGCCACCCGACAGCAGCACGCACGGTGGCGCGAAGGGCTGCCCGTGACGGGCGGCGTGCAGCGCGATGCCGGCAAGCACCTGGCCCACGTCCCGCGCCTCTCCCTCGAGCGCATCGCCGAGGATGGCGCACACGATCCGCACGTCCACCGGCAGGAGCTTGTTGTCCCCGATGCGCATGACCTGCTTCTCCTGCAGGACCCGCAGCAATCGCCCCTGCAGGACCAGCGGCAGTTCGCTGATCTCGTCGAGGCAGATCGTCCCGCCGTGCGCCATCTCGAACAGGCCGGCCTTGCCCTTCTTGGTCGCCCCGGTAAACGAGCCTTCGACGTACCCGAACAGCTCGCTCTCGATCAGCGACTCCGGAAGCGCCGCGCAGTTGATGGCCACGAAAGGCGAGTTCTTGCGCTGGCTCACGCCGCACCACCTCAGCCTTCAGCGGTAGCACCATGCCGAACTCGGCCAGCAGCCCGCGGATGCGGTTGATCGTGGCCGTGCGCGCTGTCACGTACCCCTGGCGTGCCCGATGCACCATCAGTCGGGCCTGCTGATCCTCGCTCTTGGCAGGCACGAAGCGCATGTTCGCCCGCGACACCGCCTCGCAGATCGCCGCAGCATCGGCCGCGTCGTTCTTGCCCCGCTTGCCGCTCATCCGGTACGGCGCTACCAGCCTGGGCGCCATCAGCTTGACGGTATGCCCGTGAGCCTGAAACTGCCGCGCCCAATAGTGCGCCCCGGTGCATGTCTCGATGCCGATCGTGCACGGCGGCAACTCCGCCATCAAGGCATTGAGCTTGGCACGCGCCGCCTTGGTCTGGCGCAGTTGCACCTTGCCCGCCTCGTCCACCCCGTGAATGGCAAACACGCTCTTGGAAGTATCGATTCCGACTGTGACAATGCCCATGACTTCCCCTTCCGAGTGAGTTGATGAGAGTCGCACTTCCCATCGTGGCACTTCGTTGCCGGTCGCCGCAATGCGGTTAGCTCGGGACGGGGAAGTCCCTTCCATTCGTTAGGCGTCATGACACTCACTTCCGCGGCTTACACCATGAAGTCACGCCAGATCGTCAACGCAGGGCTCGCGGTGCTTCTTGTTGTGTGCCTGCAGATCAACTTTGCATCGGCGGCTGACCGCCGGCTCCCCACAGCATGGTGGGAACTCGTCAACTCAGACCATCCCGAAGACCAAGCCCTCGTGAAGCAGCTGCGACCGCTCAAGTGGTACGAGGCATGTCGGCAGTGGGGCGGCGGCATGCGTGCCAAGACAAGGACTCGCCGAACGCTGGCCTTAACGCTGCCGCTTGACCAAGACGACTTGCTTACTCCCGACGACATGCGACTGGTTCCCACACAACGCGTCGATGTCGGCATGTCGACCTGCGGAGTTATTGCTGTCCTCGGAATGCCCGACAGCAACAATACAACCACAACTGCGCAGCGCACATCCGCCCAGATGGTGTATCGCTCACGCGGCATCTACGTCTACACCGAGGCCAGGAAGGACGACGCCAATGGCATTGTCCGCTCTATTCAACGATGAATTCGCTGGGGCGGCGGGCGCGCTGACGCCTAACCCCTCTACAGGGACTCCCCCTTTGGTCAACGGATTGAATTGGTTTTCAGACTGACTCGACTCAATTCCAAGCCCGCAAATGCAGCGCGCTTTGACGGCACCAACGAGGGACAGACTGCACATCCACAGACGGGCTTGTTTCGGCGTTTCGGCCGAGGCCCCAGATACGAACCGCTCTGCAGGACCCCATTCGCTCGCCGGGCATCGCGCCCTTGAGGGTTACCGGGTTTGCCTGCCGCCGGTCTGACCTGTGATGACTATCTGCGCTTCGCGTCTGCGGGTGGGAGGGAACTCTTCAGAGCGCTGGCCGCTGACTCAATTCGCAGTGCGGCAGCGGCGCTTGGGGAACATGATTGGGATCGAATCGGTCACCTCGCGTGAGCATCGCCCACAGGATGCGCGCGTTCTTGTTGGCCAGTGCCACCACGGCCTTCTGCCAGCCAACCCGCTGCGTCAACTGGACCAGCCATTGGCTGATCCGGTCGGTGCGCTTGGCCGCCGTCATCACCGCCGACTTCGCACCCTGGATCAGCAAGGTGCGCAGGTAGTCGTCGCCGCGCTTGGTGATGCGTCCGAGGTTGGCCTTGCCACCGGTGGAGTTCTGGCTGGGCACCAGGCCGAGCCAGGCGCCGAACTGCCTGGCGCTGGCGAACTGCTTGAAATCGCCCACGCTGGCCACCAGAGCCGAGGCGCCGATCGGACCGATCCCCTGCAACTGCGCGGCCTGGCTGACGCGGTCGTCGCTGCGCGCATGGGCCTGGATGCGTTCGTTGCACCACTTCATCTGCAGGTCCAGGGCGATCCAGTGCAGCTGCGCGTGCTGCAGCACCAGGCGCGCAATGCCGGTCAGCTCGTTGCTCGCGTCTTCCAGCACCTCGGCCAGCACCCGGCGCAGCGCCTGGGGGCTCTGCGGGAAGACCAGCCCGAACTCGGCCAGCACGCCGCGGATGCGGTTGATCAGCGCGGTGCGCTCGGCCTTGTAGCCTTCGCGCAGGCGGTGCACGCTGAGCTGACCCTGCTGCTCTGCGGTCTTCACCGGCACGAAGCGCATGTGTGGCCGGCCCGCCGCCTCGCAGATCGCCGCGGCGTCGTTCGCATCGTTCTTCCCGCTCTTGCCGGCCATGCGGTACGGTGTGACGAAGTGGCCGGCAATGAGCCGCGCATCCAGGCCCAGCAGGCGCAGACGCCGCGCCACGTGGTGCGCGCCGCCGCAGGCTTCCATCGCCACCAGGCAGCCCGCAGGCAAGGCGGCGCACCAGGTGAAGAAGCGATCCGGCGCCATCGGCTTGGCCATCACCAAACGGCCCGATCGGTCAACGGCGTGCACCTGGAACACGCGCTTGGACAGATCCACCCCTACCCGTGCGGCCGCGCCGCGTGTAACCTCCGTCATGACTTCCCCTTTCCGATCAGATTGAACTTCCGCGAGTCAATCTTGGTACCTCGATACCGTTACTGGACTGGGGAAGTCCCTTCGTATTCGTTAGGCCGCACGAGAACCCCATGCTGCTCTCGATCGCCATCTCGGCTCTCCTCGGTGCACTGCTGATTGGCTCCGCACAAGCGCAGCCAGAACAGCAGACTTGCCGTGTACCCGTCTTTCGGGGAGCCGCATCACCGCAAGGGGCAGACGCCGAGATGCACATCGTCAACACCGGGAGAGCGTGCGCCATCAGCAACTACGGCAACTTCACCGAGAGGCAGAACCCTGCCTTCTCTGGTCAGATCACACGCGCGCCATCTTCGGGATTCGCCGAGTTCAACCCACCGCGTGCCGTTTACACGCCCAAGCCCGGCTTCTCAGGTGAGGATTACTTCGAGTACGAAGCGAATGCAAAGGGCACCAACGAGTCCTCTCTTCTATTCCGCGTCAGGGTCAAGGTCTACGTCAAGGCGCCCTGATGAGCGGTCGGGATGATGGTCCCTTTCGTTCGTCAGGCGGCGCAACTGCTTTCACCCGGGATGCCAGCGCCCCCAAGTCCCCCACTGGTTGCCTGAATCTCATGACCATCGCTGAAACCTGCGTCCTCATCGCCTGCCTCCTGCCGATCGCTTGCGCAGGAATCGCCAAGTCGCGAGGCTTTGGCAAGCCTCGCCGGGAGGGCGGCTTCGACAACCACAATCCCCGCGATTGGCTGGCGCGTCTTCAAGGTTGGCAAGCTCGGGCCCACGCAGCCCAGCTCAACAGCTTCGAGGCTCTTCCGATCTTCGTCGCCGGCGTGCTGATCGCACAGCAACACCAAGCGCCACAACACACCATCAATGCTCTGGCAGTTGCCTTTGTCGTTCTGCGTATCGGCTTCATCGGAGCGTATCTCGCAGACCGCGCATACCTGCGTTCGATCCTCTGGGCACTGGCGTTGGCTTGCTCCATCGCGCTGTTCTTCGTTGCTTAGCGGCCGGGGCATGCAACCGGCGCCGCCTGACCTGTCTTCAGCCGGAGCGCCCGATGGGTCGCCTCCGACAGCGCGGCCGGCGTTAGGGCTGGCGGGTTCATCGGGCATGCCGGCGCGGCGGCTGCCAGGCGGCCAGGGCCGTGACCAGCTGATCCCAGGGCAGGTCGGTCAGGCTGCCGTGGCGCTCATGCGCCAGCCCGATCAGAGCGTGGACGTCGCTGCACGGCGCGCCCAGCGCCTGCTGCAAGGCCGTCACGCCGCCGCACTGCAGGCGCAGTGCCTGCTGGTGCATCAGGGGCCGGCCGGCGGGCGGCAGGCGCAGGGCAAAGCGCGCCCGCTCGTGCAGCAAGGCCGCCAGCAAGCTGCAGTTGGTGCGCGCCACCGGCGATCCGCATTCAACCAGGGTGCGCTCGGCCTGCTGGCGCCGGACGGCCATTGAACATGGCGCCTGACGCGCCAGCAGGGCCTTGGCAAACACGCAGGCGGTGGCGCTGTCGCAGCAGCCCGTCCAGGCCTGGGTCTCCGACATGCCTACTCGTCGCCGCCAGGGCCGGGCTGGCGGATCTGCAGCAGCAGGTCCTCGGCGGCCAGCGCGGTCTGCGCAAAGATCACGCGGATGCGCTGGCCCGGTTCGTGCGCCTGCGTGGCGCGCAGTCCTTTGGCGTACGCGGAAGCGGCTGCAAAGGCGTCGAATTCGGCCAGCTTCTCCAGCTGCGCGAAATGGCCCACGGCGTAGACGAAGTAGGCCATCAGCGACGCGCGCCCAGGTAGGACCGGCTCAGGTGGCGGCGGCCGGGCACGGCCTTCTGGAAGACCACGCCGCGCACCGCGTGCAGGCCGGGCAGGGGCAGATCGGCCGCCTCGTCGTCTACGGGATTCAAGGCGTGCAACACCCAGCCGTCGCCTCTTGCCAGCAGTTGGCGGAAATGGTGTTCGCCGTTCAGGCGCGCCAGCACATAGCAGCCATCGTGCAGCGCGCCATCTGGCTCGATGATGATGATGTCGCCGTGATGGAATTCGGGCAGCATCGAATCCCCCAGCACGCGCAGCGCGAAGGATTCGCCGCCGCTGCAATCGTCGTCGGCGCGGGGCTCGGACGGCCCTTGACAGGCGCAGCTCATGCCAGCACCTCGGTGTGCAACTGCGCTGCCGGCACGCCGGCAACGGCCAGTTCGGAGCGCAGCGTCTCCACAAAGGCCGCTGGCCCGGCAATGTAGAAGGCGCAGTCGATGTCGAACAGGTCGGCACGCATCGCGGCGGCCATCTGGCTGGCGCCCATCGCCGCGTCGCTGTGCGTGGACAGGCTGTACTCGAAGGGATCCAGGGCCTCCGACCAGGCGCGACACTGGTTGGCCATGAAGTGACCGTCCGGCCGGGTGGCCAGCCAGAACAGCGTGATGGTGGGCGCCGCGTCCAGCGACAAGGCGTGTTCGATCAGGCTCTTGATGGGTGCGAAACCCGTGTCGCAGGCGGCAAAGACCAACGGGTGGGGTGAATCGGCGAGCACGAATTCGCCGACCGGGCCGCGCAGGCTGATCGCGTCGCCGGTCTTCAGCGCACCGGCAAACAGGCGCTGGGCCAGCGGATCGTCGTCATCACGCCCGATGAAGAACTGCAGGTTGCGGTCGTCGCAGGGGCAACTGGCAATCGGATGCAGCGCGGCCGCTCCCTGCGCAGCGGCCAACGTCAGCGATTGCCCGGCCAGGAAGCGCAGGCGGTGGCTGCGCGGTGTCTGCAGGTGCAGCAGCAGGGTATCGGGGGCCAGTTGGCGCACCGCGCGCACCGTGGTGACGATGTCCTGGACGGGAATGTCCGCGGGGCCCAAGGCTTCCAGGGTTTCCAGCGTGATCTCGCTGCTGGCGGCGGTGTGGGCACAGGCCAGCACATAGCCCTGGGCCCTTTCCTGTTCAGACAAGGGATAGTCGGTGGGCAGCGTGCGCTTGACCTGGCCGTTGGTCACGCGCACCTTGCACATGCCACAGGTGCCGTTGCCGCAGCCATAGTTGAGCTTCAGACCGGCGCGCATGCCGGACTGCAACAGCGTCTCGTGGCCTTCGACCACGAACTGGTGGCCGCTGGGGCGCAGCGTGACCTGCGCGGACACCACCTTGAGCATGTCGTCCATCACGTCCAGCACATCGACCGGTTCGGTGGCCAGTGCCCTGGCCAGCCCGTCGTTCAGCTGGCGTTGCAGTGCGGGCAGCCTGGGGTTGTCATCGTCCTGTGCAAGCGCCTGCAGGCCTGCGCGCAACTGCAACACCAGCGCGTGGTAGCGCTGCAGGTGGCGTTGCGCATCGGCCAGTTCCTGGCTCTGGCGGAACAGGCGCTGCGCCAGCACCTCCTGGCTGGGCAGCAGGCGTTCGCGCACCCGGCGGCCGAAGCTCTCGTCGCGGATCTGCACCACGCGCTCGAGCATGCCGGTGGCTTCGAACTCGGCCTGCGGGTACAGGCGCAGCAGCGACTCGGTGGACACCAGGCCGTCGGCCAGTTCCAGCTCGCCGGCGCGCACGCGCTGCTGCAGCGCGCCGCGCGGCACACCCACCAGCTGAGCCGCGCGCCAGACCGTGACCCACTGCGCCATCGCGTGGCCTTCAGCCGCGTGTCCGCGCCGGCGG
>DAORNK010000082.1:0-13613 GCA_035440985.1 Rubrivivax sp.
GGCGGTGTCGGCACGCGGCACCGGGTGCTGGTGCACCACGGCCACCGGTGACTGGTCGCAGCGCCCGACACAAGGCGCAGGCAGCACGCGCACCCCATCGCCCAGCAGGGCCGGCAAGCGCGCCAGCAGGTCGGCGCTGCCGGCCATCTGGCAGGGCAGGCTGGTGCACACGCGCACCGTCAGCCCCGGCGCCTTCGGCAGCAGCCCTGCAGCGTCTTCGTGCAGCACTTCGAAGTGGTGGTAGAAGCTGGCCACCTCGTAGACCTCGGCCGGTGCCAGCTTCATCCAGGACGCCAGCGCCACCAGGTGGGGTGCCGGCAGCGCACCCAGCCGATCCTGGATGACGTGCAGGGCTTCGATCAGCCGCTCGCGCGGCGGCGGCTGCTCCAGCCAGCTCTGCAGTTCGGCCAGCACGGCCGGGTCGGACTGCCGCCCCTTGAGGGCCCCGCGCTGGCGCACACGGTCCCCTGCCGGCGTTGCCCTCGGGGGGTTGGGTTCGAACACGGCCTGAGCTCAGCGTGGCAGGCGAACCAACGACCCGGCCAGCCCGGCTTGCGTTCAGGTGCCCTTGGACACCGTGATGGTGGGGAACTTGGCCGAGAAGTCCTTGGCCTTCAGGGCCACCTTCACCGCCACCTGGCGCGCCACGGCCTTGTAGATGGCGGCGGTCTCGCCATCCGGATCGGCCACCACGGTGGGCCGGCCGCTGTCGGCCTGTTCGCGGATGGCCATCGTCAGCGGCAGGCCGCCCAGGTAGTCCACCTTGTGCTGGGCCGCCATGCGCTTGCCGCCGTCCGCGCCGAAGATGTGCTCGGTGTGGCCGCAGCTGGGGCAGCAGTAGACGGCCATGTTCTCGACGATGCCCAGGATGGGCACGCCGACTTTCTCGAACATGCTCAGGCCCTTGCGCGCATCCAGCAAGGCGATGTCCTGCGGCGTGGTGACGATGATGGCGCCGGTCAGCGGTACGCGCTGGCTGAGCGTGAGCGCGATGTCGCCGGTGCCCGGCGGCATGTCGATGAGCAGGTAGTCCAGGTCGCGCCAGTTGGTCTGGTTGAGCAGCTGATCCAGCGCCTGGGTGGCCATCGGGCCGCGCCAGATCATGGCCTGGTCGGGCTCGACCAGGAAGCCGATGCTCATCACCTGGACACCGTAGTTTTCCATCGGCTCGATGGTCTTGCCGTCGGCGCTTTCGGGGCGCCCCGAGACGCCCATCATCATGGGTTGGCTGGGGCCGTAGATGTCGGCGTCCAGGATACCCACGCTGGCGCCTTCGGCGGCCAGGGCCAGCGCCAGGTTGACGGTGGTCGTGCTCTTGCCCACGCCGCCCTTGCCCGAGGCCACGGCGATGACGTTCTTCACGCGGGGCAGCAATTGCACCCCGCGCTGCACCGCGTGCGAGGTGATCCGGGTGGCGATCTCCACGCTGACGTTGGTGACCCCCGATACGCTGCGCGCAGCGGCCACCAACGCCTTGCGCAGCGCGACATGCTGGCTTTTCCCGGGATAGCCCAGTTCGACCGTGAAGGCGACATCGCCGCCCTCGATGCGCAGGTTCTTGAGGGCCTTGGTGCTGACGAAGTCCTTGCCGGTGTTCGGGTCGGTAACGGTTTTCAGCGAGTCGATGAGCGCGCTTTCGGTGACGGCTTTGGACATGGCGGGCAGGGGCTCCGGTAACGGACTGGAAGGGACCGAAGTCTAGCGGGCAAGCCGCAGCCGGGACCTGCGAAGGGTCGTTGACCCGCCTGGCCTCCGGCCAGCTCGCAGCTCAGGCGAACATCTCATCCAGCACAACGCGGTCCTTGCCGGCCACCTTGGCGCGGTACATGGCCGAATCGGCGCGGGCCATCACTTCCTCGCAGCGCGTGCCGCCCTCGCCCGACTGGGCCAGGCCTGCGGAAGCCGTGCAGCGGATGACATGGCCACCCGATGTGCTCAACCGCACGTTGCGGATGGCGGCCAAAGCACGCTGCAGCACGTCGGCCGCATGGGCTTGATCCGTCGCCGGCAATACGAGCGCGAATTCTTCGCCGCCCCAACGTGCGGCCAGGTCCGTGGAACGCAAGGTGGCGCCAAAGGCCGAGGCCACGGCCTGCAGTGCCGCATCGCCCACTGCATGGCCATACTTGTCGTTGACTTGCTTGAAGTCGTCGAGGTCCAGCAGCGCCACCGTCAACGGCAGCTTCGCCCGTCGCGCGATGTCCAGCTCACGCTGCGCCAGTTCGACGAATCGGCGGCGGTTCAGCAGCCCGGTCAACGGGTCGCGCCAGGCCATCTCCACGGCCAGGGCTCGCGCGGCCTCGACCTCGTGCAGCAGGCGTGTGATGACGAAACTCACCGGCGCGGCGACCACCATCGGTATGGCCACCGTGATCGCCAGGTAGATGGGGAACTCCGGTGTGAAGCCACGCGCCGTTGCGCTGACCGCCAGGACCATCACCACCACCGACAGCGCGACGCTGAACGCCGTGACAGCGGTCACCACCACCCAGGTGGGTAGGCGGAGCATGACCTGTCGCAGGGTCGGCGCCATGGCCAGGGTATCGGCTTGCGGGGCGGAATCTGAAGCGCCGACCGTCGAGAACCGGCTCCTAGAATGCAGGCATGACCCGCAAGCTCTTCGTCACCACCGCCCTGCCCTACGCCAACGCCGCCTTCCACGTCGGCCACATGATGGAATACATCCAGGCCGACACCTGGGTGCGGCTGCAGCGCATGCTGGGCCACGAGGTCAACTTCGTGTGCGCCGACGACACCCACGGCGCACCGATCATGATCGCCGCGGAGAAGGCGGGCCAGTCGCCGCAGCAGTTCGTCGCCGGCATCGCCGCCGGGCGCCAGCGCTACCTGGATGGCTTTCACATCGCCTTCGACAACTGGCACAGCACGGACGCGCCCGAGAACCACCAGCTGGCACAGGACATCTACCGCGCGCTGCGCAGGAACGAGCTGATCGAGGTGCGCTCGGTGGAGCAGTTCTTCGACCCGCAAAAGGGCATGTTCCTGCCCGACCGCTTCATCAAGGGTGAATGCCCCAACTGCGGCACCAAGGACCAGTATGGCGACAACTGCGAAGCCTGCGGCGCCGTCTACGCCCCCACGGACCTGAAGAACCCGGTCTCCGCGCTGACCGGGGCCACCCCGGTGCTGCGCACCAGCGAGCACTTCTTCTTCAAGCTGTCCGATCCACGCTGCGTGGCCTTTCTGGAAGAGTGGACGCAGGACGGCCGCCTGCAGCCCGAGGTGGCCAACAAGGTGCGCGAGTGGTTCAAGCGCGATGACGACGGCCAGGTCAGCCTGGGCGACTGGGACATCAGCCGCGACGCGCCCTATTTCGGCATCGAGATTCCGGACGCGCCGGGCAAGTACTTCTACGTCTGGCTGGATGCGCCCATCGGCTACCTGGCTTCGCTGAAGAACCTGCTGGATCGCCGCGGCGTGGACATCGAGGCCTATCTGGCCGACCCCGATGTGGAGCAGATCCATTTCATCGGCAAGGACATCGTCACCTTCCACACGCTGTTCTGGCCGGCCACGCTGAAGTTCAGCGGACGCAAGGTGCCCGACCGCGTCTACGTGCACGGCTTTCTCACCGTCAACAACGGCGAGAAGATGAGCAAGAGCCGCGGCACCGGCATCAGCCCGCTGCGCTACCTGGAGCTGGGTCTGAACGCCGAATGGCTGCGCTACTACATCGCCGCCAAGCTCAATGCCCGCGTCGAGGACATCGACTTCAACCCCGATGACTTCGTCGCCCGCGTCAACAGCGACCTGGTGGGCAAGTACATCAACATCGCCAGTCGCGCCGCGGGCTTCCTGGCCAAGCGCTTCGGCAACCGGCTGTCGGCCGATGTCGGGGTTGAGGGCCGCGTGCTGCTGGACGGCCTGCGTGCCCATGCCGACACCGTGCGCCAGCACTACGACGAACGCGAGTTCGCCAAGGCGCTGCGCGAGGTGATGCTGCTGGCCGACCGGGTGAACGAATACGTCGATCGTCACAAGCCCTGGGAACTGGCCAAGCAAGCCGGCATGGACGCCGCACTGCAGGACGTGTGCAGCGTCTGCATCGAGGCCTTCCGCGTGCTGACCGTCTACCTCAAGCCGGTGCTGCCGGCACTGGCGGCGCAGGTGGAGTCCTTCCTGCAGATCCCGCCGCTGGCCTGGGCCGATGCCCAGAAGCCACTGCGCGAACACACGATCGGCGCATACCGCCACCTGATGCAGCGCGTGGACCCCAAACAGCTCGAGGCCCTGTTCGAGGCACCAGCCGAGGCACCGGCACTGGCTGCCCACGTTCTGCCCGGCGGGGAAGCCCTGGCCCCCGAGATCGGCATCGCGGACTTCACCCGGGTGGACCTGCGGGTCGCCCGCATCGTCGCAGCAGAGCGGGTCGAGGGCAGCAGCAAACTGCTGCGCCTGACGCTGGATGCCGGCGAGGCCAGGCACCGCACGGTCTTCAGCGGCATTGCCAGCGCCTACAAGCCAGAAAAACTGGCCGGCAGGCTGACCGTGCTGGTGGCCAACCTGGCACCGCGCAAGATGAAGTTCGGCGTCAGCGAAGGCATGGTGCTGGCAGCCAGCCATGCCGACGAAGAGGCCACGCCCGGCGTCTATCTCGTCGAACCGTGGCCCGGTGCCGTGCCGGGCATGCGCATCCGCTGATCGGGGCTCCCGAGGTAGTCGGGCGCCCGCGCCAGTTCGACGCGGTTGCGCCCGCCCACCTTGGCCCTGTACATGGCCAGGTCGGCCGCCCGCACGACGGCTTCGGTGTCGGCGGCGGCATGCCGCGCCAGTTCGGCCACGCCGATGCTCACCGTCAGGGACAGGCCGCTTCCACCGATGCCGGCAGCCGGCGCGGCCGCAAGGGCGGCACGCACCGTCTCGGCCAGCACCATTCCGCCTTCCGCGGCCGCAGTGGCCGGCAGGATGGCCAGGAACTCCTCGCCACCAAAGCGTCCGAGCAGGTCCTGGCGGCGGAAGCGCGCACGCAGGATGGCCGCCACGTGCCGCAACGCCAAGTCACCGGCCAGGTGGCCATACTGGTCGTTCACCTGCTTGAAGTGGTCGATGTCCAGCATCAGCACCGTCAGGGCCTGACCGCTGCGGCGCGCCAACGCGGCCTGCTGCGCCAGCGCCTCCAGCACGCTGCGCCGGCTGGCCAGACCGGTCAGTTCGTCGAACATGGCCATCTGTCGGCTGTGGCGATCCGCTCGCTCCTTGGTCATCAGCACGAAGCCCAAGGTACCGAGCAAAGCCCCGGACAGCACGATCGTGAAGGTCATGCCCATCATCACGCTGGCGCCGTTCACGTCGGCCACGGCCTCGGGCTGCTGCCAGGCGGCGAAGGCGCGCAGGGCCAGCAGCGGCAGCACCAGGAGCCATGAAACGATCACGAGGTACTGGCCACGCCCAGCGGTGGATGCGCGTGCACGGACCAGCATCTCCAGCAACAGCACGACCTGCACCGCGTAGATCGCCGATCCGGCCAGTATGCGCGCCGGCGGCGTGTGCCACAGCACGACGGCGCCCAGGAAGCTGGCCACCACCGGTGCCCACAGCAGCAGCCGGTGCGGGCGCCGGGCGTGGAACTGGCACAGGCTCTCGCCCACCAACGCCAGCGACGTCGACAACAGCGTGGTGGTCAGCACGACGGACAGGCCCTCGCCGATCTGCCCGCGTTGGCCGAAGACCGCGTGAGCCAGCGCGTGCGCCCAGAGTCCGGCGGACCACAGGACCATCCCATCCCGCTGGCCCTTCTCGGCGACCAGCCCCACCACCAGTGCCAGGATCGCGCTGACCAGGACAACCGCCAGCGCGAGCGTAGGAATGTGCAATCTGCCCCTTGGAGTGCCGATGCAGCCCATCTTGCGCCGCCATCGAGCACCCGGTCATTGCGTTTCAGCAATGTCGCCGGAAAAAAGGGGCTGATGACTAGACATCGTGGTCGCCTGCACGGAGGCAGGCGACCATGATGTCCAGGCCACCCAGCCCCGGTCGGCACCGGCCGGACAGCGTTTGCGACAATGGCGGCTCCATGTAACGGTATCCCGAGCCCTCTGCCCGTGCGCTGCTGCCCTCACGCCGGCGCCGCTTCATGGCGCGGCTGCAGCATGGCGGCCCTCCGACCGCGCGTCTCGCCCCGCGACCGACCCGACTCCGGAGACACCATGCTGCCCAACCGCTTCCACGCCTTCCATCCGCGACTGCTTGACACGCTGCAGGGCTACAACCGCCCGCGCTTTCTCGCCGATCTGGGCGCTGGCGTCACCGTGGGCATCGTGGCCCTGCCGCTGGCCCTGGCCTTTGGCATCGCGTCAGGGGTGAAGCCGGAACAGGGGCTGATCACCGCCGTGATCGCCGGTTTCCTAATCAGCGCGCTGGGTGGCTCCCAGGTGCAGATCGGCGGCCCGGCCGGTGCCTTCATCGTCATTGTCTACGGCATCATCGACCGCTACGGTTTCACCAACCTGCTGGTGTCCACCGTGATGGCGGGCATGCTGATGTTCCTGCTGGGCCTGTTCAAGCTGGGCGTGCTGATCCGCTACATCCCGGTCAGCATCGTGATCGGCTTCACCAACGGCATTGCGGTGCTGATCGCCCTGTCGCAGCTGCGCGACCTGATGGGCCTGGCCATCGGCAAGATGCCGGGCGACTTCTTCTCGCAACTGGCCACACTGGCCGGCGCCATCGGCAGCTTCAACCCTTACGCCTTCGGCATAGGCGTGGCCTGTGTGGCCGGCCTGGCACTGTGGCCGCGCCTGTTCACGCCAGGCAGGCTCATCCCGGCAGGCCTGCTGCAACGCCAGCCGCTGCGCACGGTGGCGCGTTTGCCCGCGCCTATCGTGGCCCTGGTGGTGCTGACGCTGGCGGCCTTTGCCTTGAAGCTGCCGGTCGAAACCATAGGCTCGCGTTTTGGCGAACTGCCCCGCGGCCTGCCCAGCCTGGACCTGCCGCCGCTGAGCTGGGACAGCCTGCGCCAGCTCACCATTCCCACCATCACCATCGCCCTGCTGGGCGCCATCGAGTCGCTGCTGTGCGCCCGCGTGGCGGACAACATGACCAGCTTCAAGCGCCATGACTCCAACCAGGAACTGATGGCCCAGGGCGTGGCCAACATCGTGACGCCGTTCTTCGGGGGCATTCCGGCCACGGGCACCATCGCGCGCACGGTGACCAATGTGCGCGCCGGGGCGGTCAGCCCGGTGGCCGGCATCGTGCATGCGATCACGCTGTTCCTGATCCTCCTGATCGCCGCGCCGCTGGCTTCGCACGTGCCGCTGGCGGCGCTGGCCGGCATCCTCCTGTTCGTGGCCTGGAACATGTTCGAGGGCCACCAGTTCTCGCGGCTGCGCGCCTTCTCGGTCCAGTACCGGGTGCTGATGGTGGGCACCTTCATCCTGACCATCGTCTTCGACCTGACCGTGGCGGTGGAGGTCGGCCTGGTGCTGGCCTGCGTGTTCTTCATCTGGCGCATGAGCACGCTGTTCAGCGTGAAGCCGCACACCGAGAACGACCTGCCGCCGGGCGTGGCGGCGTTCGAGCTCTACGGCGCGTTGTTCTTCGGCGCCGTGGGCAAGATCGAGGCCCTGCCCGAACAATTGCCGGCCAACACGCGCGCGGTGGTGCTGGACATGCAGCGCCTGGTCTCGATGGACACCTCGGGGCTGGACGCGCTGGAACAGATGCAGCGCACCCTGCACCGTCAGGAGATCGCGCTGGTGCTGGCCAACGTCAACCCGCAGCCGCTGTCGCTGATCCAGCGTTCGGGCTTCGAGGCCGTGATCGGTGCCGAGAACATCGTGCCCAACATCGCCGCGGCAGTACAGGGGGAAGCGGACGAACCGATCCTGCCCTGACCAGCGCAGCGCGACGCGCGGCGCCGCCCAGGCCTGCTACTTGGGCCCGCCCATGGTCTCGCGTGGGTCGTCCCCGACGCCGGTGGCCGTGACCTTGCCCTCGGTGTTGAAGGTCACGCTGAACATCTTGGACTCCTGGCCCTGCTTGAAGCGCCAGTCCCAGACTTCCTCCTTCTTCAGGTCGAAACGCTGCTGCTTGGCCGGCCGGCCCAGCAGGTTGCGCACCTCCTGCTGGCCCAGGCCCGGCTGCACGCGGGCGAAGTTGTCCGCGGTGAGCAGTTGCCGCAGCGAACTCATCTTGCCGTCGGGCCCGATCTTGATGACGTAGTTGGTCCAGCCCTCGGGCTGGCGCGGGTAGTCCATGGTCTTCGTGCCATCCGGCTCGACGGTGATGGTCACCGGGTCGCCGAACTGCTTGCGCACCTCGACTTCGGTGGAGACCCCTTCTTCGAGCTTGGCCACGCGCTGCGGATCACAACCGCCCAGGAGGGCCACCAGGCCCAGCAGCAGACCGCTGCAGACCACCGGTCTCAGTTCGAACATGGTCGTCCCCCGCTAAAATCATGGCTTGTCATTCTGCCCGCACCCTTCACCGGCCCGACCCATGCCTTTGTTCTGGAAGCCCTACAAGTCCGAAGTGACGTCCTTCATCGAAGGGCTCAAGGCCGCCAGGCCCACGCTGGAAGCCGAACAGCGCGCCGGCCGCGCCCTGCTGTGGGACCGCGCACTCGACCGCGAAGCCCTGGCCGGATTCCGCGATGCCCGCGTGCCCCAGCAGCCCTACGTCTACCAGAGCAAGGCCGACTCCTGAACACGCCGCTGGCCCCCGCGCTGGCCGATGAGCTGGCGGCCGAAGTCGCCCCGCCGGCACCCGAAGTGGTGGACCAGGTGGCGGTGGCGCGCCTGTACGGCGAGCCGCTGTTCCGCCTGCCGCAGGACCTGTACATCCCGCCGGATGCGCTGGAGGTCTTTCTCGAGGCCTTCGAAGGCCCGCTGGACCTGCTGCTGTACCTGATCCGCAAGCAGAACTTCAACATCCTGGACATCCCGCTGGCCAGCGTGACGCGGCAGTACCTGGAGTACGTCGATCAGATCCGCCGGCACAACCTGGAGCTGGCCAGCGAGTACCTGCTGATGGCGGCCATGCTCATCGAGATCAAGAGCCGCATGCTGCTGCCGCCCAAGAAGAGCGCGGACGGCGGCGAGCCCGAAGACCCGCGCGCCGAACTCGTGCGCCGGCTGGTCGAATACGAACAGATCAAGCTGGGCGCGGCCCGGCTCGACGCACTGCCGATGATCGGCCGTGACTTCCTGCGCGCACAGATCCACATCGAACAAAGCCTGGTGCCGCGCTGGCCCGAAGTGCACGCCGAAGACCTGCGCCAGGCCTGGCAGGAGATCCTGCAGCGCGCCCGGCTCAACCAGCACCACACGATCAGCCGCGAGCAGCTCTCGGTGCGCGAACACATGAGCATCGTGCTGCGCCGTCTGCAAGGCCGGCGCTTCGTGGAGTTCCACGAGCTCTTCGACACCCGGCGCGGGGTGCCGGTGCTGGTGGTGACCTTCATCGCCCTGCTCGAACTCAGCCGCGAACGCCTGCTCGAGGTGACGCAGGCCGAGGCCTTTGCCCCCATCTACGTGCGGCTGGCGTACGCGCCGAGCTGAACGCTGACGCGTTCACCCGTTCAGCGGCACCGGCCCGGCCACAGCCGTGTCCAGCACAGGAATCCAACATGTTCAAGAACGCGCTCGTCTTCCGGATCGAACACTGGGCACCGCCCACGCTGGCCGAGATGGAACGCCGGCTGGATGCCTTTCGCTTCGTCGAGTGCGGCGCGAGCCAGCCCGAATCCGCCGGCTGGGTGGCGCCACGCGGCGACAAGCACGCGGCGCTGGCCGAGAGCGTGGGTGGGCAGGTGATCCTCAAGCTGTGCACCGAAACCAAGGCCGTGCCGGGCGCCGTGGTGAAGACCCAGTTCGAAGCCGAGCTCGACCAGATCGAACAGGCGACCGGTCGCCGCCCCAAGGGCAAGAAGGCGCGTGAACTGAAGGACCATATCGTGCACACGCTGTTGCCGCGCGCCTTTCCCAAGCGCGGGCACACGCTGGTCTGGCTGGATGCCAAAGCCGGCCTCGTGCTGGTGGACGCGGCCAGCATGAAGAAGGCCGACAGCGTGATCACGCGGCTGGTGGAACTGCTGGGCGGTGGCCTGAAGCTGGCGCCCATCCAGACCGAGATGGCGCCCGCCACCGCGATGGCCGCCTGGCTGGCCGACAGGGAGGCGCCGGCCGGCTTCAGCCTGGACCGCGACTGCGAACTCAAGCAGCCCGACAGTGAAAGGGCCACTGTGCGCTACGCGCGGCACACCCTGGACATCGACGAAGTCGCTCAGCACATCCAGGCCGGCAAGCTGCCCACCCAGCTGGCGATGACCTGGGCCAGCCGCGTGTCCTTCGTGCTCACCGAGAGCCTGGCGCTGAAGAAGATCAAGCTGCTGGACGTGGTGATGGAGTCCGCCGGCCGCAACGCCGAAGCGGGCGGCAAGGACTTCGACAGCGACGTGGCGATCGCCACCGGCGAACTCGGCCAGTTGATCCCGCAGCTCATCGATGCACTGGGCGGCATCCAGGCCCCAGCAGCGGCGGCCATGGCGGCCGAGGGTTCTACCGCGGCCAGCGTGCCACCCTGGGAAACGCTGCCGGCCTGAACTTGTGAGTTCAGCGCGTGAGAGGCAACGGCCGCAGGAACGCTACTTCGTGCCGCTGGCCAGATCCTTGCCGCTCACACCCGCAAAGAGCGCAGCGGCGCGCACCTTGATTTCCAGCAGTTCATTCGCGCTCACCGAGTACTGACCGGTGGTGCGGTTGACGTGCACGCTGAACTCGACATCCTTGCCGCCGTTGGACAGCACGCCGCTGGTGAACTCGTAGTCCTCGCTCTCCCAGGGCAGGCCACGGGCCTCGGCGTCGTAATCCTGGTACTCGACGCGCAGGATCTCGCCGCTGGCCAGGTTCATCTGCGCGGTGGCGGTGATGACCTCGTCGCTGAGCTCGTCGCTCAGGGTGATGGGTACCTTCAGATCCACGGACTGTCCTCACATCGCGAAACTGCGCATTCTGCACCGCGGCTCAATGCGCCTGGTCCCAGTTCGCCCCGACGCCCACCTCGGCCAGCAGCGGCACGCGCAGGCGCGCCACCCCAGCCATCAGCCGCGGGATGGCTTCGCGCGCCCAGGCTTCTTCGGCGGCCGGCACCTCCAGCACCAGTTCGTCGTGCACCTGCATCACCATGCGCGTGGCGCGCTGTTCGGCATCCAGCGCCTGCTGCACGGCGATCATCGCCAGCTTGATCAGGTCCGCCGCCGTGCCCTGCATCGGCGCATTGATGGCCTGGCGCTCGGCACCCGCCTTGCGCGGGCCGTTGCCAGAGTTGATCTCGGGCAGCCACAGCCGGCGGCCGAACACGGTTTCGACGTAGCCCTTTTCCTTGGCCTGGACGCGCGTCTCGTCCATGTAGCGCTTGACGCCGGCAAAGCGCGCAAAGTACTTGTCGATGAAGTCCTTGGCGGCCTTCTGTTCGATGCCGAGGTTGCTGGCCAGCCCGAAGGCACCCATGCCGTAGATGAGGCCGAAGTTGATGACCTTGGCGTAGCGGCGCTGCTCGCTGCTGACTTCCTCCACCGGCGTGCCGAAGACTTCGCTGGCGGTGGCCCGGTGCACGTCCAGCCCGCGCTCGAAGGCACGCAGCAGGGCGGGGTCCTGGCTGATGTGGGCCATGATGCGCAGTTCGATCTGGCTGTAGTCGGCACTCATCAGCAGGTGGCCCGGTGGCGCGATGAAGGCCTCGCGCACACGCCGGCCTTCCGGGGTGCGGATGGGGATGTTCTGCAGGTTGGGGTCGTTGCTGGACAGGCGCCCGGTCACCGCCACGGCCTGGGCGTAGTTGGTGTGCACGCGGCCCGTGGCCGGATTGACCATCAACGGCAGCTTGTCGGTGTAGGTGCCCTTGAGCTTGGCCAGGCTGCGGTGGTCCAGGATGCGCGCCGGCAGCGGGTAGTCGTTGGCCAGTTCCTGCAGCACCTCCTCATCCGTGCTGGGTGCGCCGGTGGCCGTCTTCTTCTTCACCGGCAGGCCCAGCTTGCCGAACAGGATCTCGCCGATCTGCTTGGGGCTGCCCATGTTGAAAGGCTGGCCGGCAACGGCGTAGGCCTCCTGTTCCAGCGCCACCATGCGCTCGGCGAGCTGCTGGCTCTGGCGCGCCAGCACCGCGGCGTCGATCAGCACCCCATGCCGCTCCACCCGGGCCAGCACTTCGCTGACTGGCACTTCGATGCGTTCGTAGACGAACCGCAGGCCCGCATCCGAGCGCACCTGCGGCCACAGGCTCTGGTGCACCTGCAGCGTCATCTCGCTGTCTTCGCCCGAATACTGCGTTGCCCTGGCCACATCCACCTGGGCAAACGGGATCTGGTTGGCGCCCTTGCCACACAGGGCTTCGTAGCTGAGGCCCTTGCGGCCCAGGTGGCGTTCGGCCAGCGATTCCAGCCCGTGCGACTTGTGCGCTTCCAGCACATAGCTCTGCAGCATCGTGTCGTGGGCGTAACCGCGCACGGTGATGCCGGCATTGGCCAGCACGTGACGGTCGTACTTGATGTTCTGGCCCACCTTGGCCTGACCCGGGTCCTCCAGCCAGGGGCGCAGCCGATCCAGCACCGCCTGCAGCGGCAGCTGCAGGGGTGCATCCGGCCCGGCGTGGGCCAATGGCACATAGGCCGCGCGGCCCGGCTGCACGGCAAAACTGATGCCCACGATGCGGGCGCGCATGGGGTCCAGGCTGTCGGTTTCGGTGTCGATGGCGGCCAGTTCGGCGGCCTGCAGGCACTGCAGCCAGTGCTCCAGGCGTTCCCAGCTCGTGATCGTCTCGTAATCGCGTGGCAGTTCCGGCGCGGGCTGCGTGGCGGAGGCCGGCGCTTCGGTTGCGGCGGCCGGCCCCGTGCCTTCGAATTCGCGCAGCCAGGTCTTGAAGCCGAAGCGTTCGTAGAAGGCCCGCAGGCCCTGGGCATCCACCGGCTTCAGGGCCAATGCCTCCAGTGCTGGCCAATCGGGCACGTGGCCGGTGAGATCGCAATCGGTGACCACCGTGATCAGCTTGCGGCCGGTGGGCAGCCAGTCCAGCGCCTTGCGCAGGTTTTCACCGGCCACGCCCTTGATGCTGTCGGCAGCGGCCACCACGCCATCCAGGCTGCCGAAGTCGGCGATCCACCTGGCCGCGGTCTTGGGGCCGACCTTGTCCACACCCGGCACGTTGTCCACCACGTCGCCGATCAGCGTCAGGTAGTCGATGATGCGCTCGGGTGGCACGCCGAACTTGGCCTTCACGCCTTCCACATCCAGCTTCTCGGGCGGCTTGGCCATCGTGTTGATCAGCGTCACCTCGGGCGTGACGAGCTGCGCCAGGTCCTTGTCGCCGGTGGAAATCAGCACCTGGTGGCCGCTGGCCGCGGCCACGCGCGCCAACGTGCCGATGGCGTCGTCGGCTTCGATGCCCGGTACTTCCAGCACCGGCCAGCCCAGCAGGCGCACGACTTGATGGATGGGTTCGATCTGCTGGCACAGCGGGTCGGGCATGGGGGCGCGCTGGGCCTTGTACTCGGGGTACCAGGCATCGCGGAACGTCGGGCCCTTGGCGTCGAAGACGCAGGCCGCGTGCTCGGCCGGAAAACGCTCGCGCAGCCACTTCATCATGGCCACGATGCC
>DAORNK010000083.1:0-2292 GCA_035440985.1 Rubrivivax sp.
AGGAACAGCACCTTGTCCTTGACCTTGGCGGTCACGGTGGCGGTGACCGTGACTTCGAAGACGCTCTCGGCCACCGGCGCGGCGGCCATCGCCAGGTTGATGTCCACCTGCGGCTGCGCCTGCTCCAGCAGGATCTGCGGCGAGTTGGGCTGCTCCAGCGACAAGTCCTTCAGGTACATGCGCTGGATCTGGAAAACCGGGGTGTCGTCGGCCATGATGGGAATCCGCAAGAAGTGGCAAAGCCCGCCGCCGCCATGGCGCCGGGCCGCAACCGCCGATTATGGCCCGGCCCCACCACGGCGGCGCCACCGGCTGGTGGCACCGGGTGTGACGGGCGACGCGCCGCGTGGCGCGGCGACGGGGTGTGGTCAGGCCCCGAGCAGGGGCGCCAACCCGCCACGCTGGTCCAGCGCGATCAGGTCGTCGCAGCCACCCACGTGCGTCTGGCCGATGAAGATCTGCGGCACCGTGCGCCGCCCGGTCAGCGCCACCATCTGGTCGCGCTGGGCCGGATCGAGATCGATGCGGATCTCTTCGATGGCTGCCACGCCCCGCTGCTTGAGCAGGGCCTTGGCGCGCTGGCAGTACGGGCACACCTGGGTGGTGTACATCTTGACCGGGGTCATGGGCTGGACCTCAACGAGGGAAGGCAGGGGCCGGATTGTCCGGCAGCGCGCAAAGCCTTGCAGGCGACCCTGTCAGGCCGACTTCTCCATCGGCAGCTGGGCGTCGCGCCACGCGGCATTGCCACCGGCCACGGTGACGGCCTTTTCGTAGCCGGCCTTGCGCAGCTGGGCCGCGCCGCGCGCCGAACGGGCACCGCTGGCGCAGATCAGCACCACCGGCAGGGCCTTGTTGCCGGGCAGCGCCTTGGCTCCGTCGAGTTGCCCCAGCGGCACGTTGCGCGCACCGATGGCGTGGCCGGCGGCATACTCACCCGGTTCGCAGACGTCGATCAGCACGGCCTTTTCGCGATTGATCAGGCGCACGGCCTCGCTGGCGCTGACCGCCGAGCCGCCGCCGCTGCTGCGCTGGACCATCGGCCACACCAGCATGCCGCCCGAGACGAATGCCAACAGGATCAGGAGCCAGTTCTCGACGAAGAAGTTCAAAGCATGCCGCCGCAGTCGTGCAAAGCCGGCGATTATAGAATCCGACCCCATGTACAAGATCGTCCTCATCCGCCACGGGGAATCCACCTGGAACCTCGAGAACCGTTTTACCGGCTGGACCGACGTGCCGCTCACCGACACCGGGGTGGCTCAGGCGCGGCAGGCCGGACGATTGCTGCGTGAAGCGGGCTACGAATTCGATGTCGCCTACACCTCGGTGCTCAAGCGCGCCATTTGGACGCTGTGGCACGCGCTGGACGAGATGGACCGCACCTGGCTGCCGGTGCAGAACGACTGGCGCCTCAACGAGCGCCACTACGGCGCGCTGCAGGGGCTGAACAAGGCCGACACGGCCAAGCAGTACGGCGACGAGCAGGTGCTGATCTGGCGCCGCAGCTACGACATACCGCCGCCGCGACTGGACCCCAAGGATCCGCGCGGCCAGCGTGGCGACCTGCGCTATGCCCAGCTGGCCCCCGAGCAGATTCCGCTCACCGAGTGCCTGAAGGACACGGTCGAGCGCGTGCTGCCCTGCTGGAACGAACGCATCGCACCGGCGATCCTGGCCGGTCAGCGCCTGGTGATCGCCGCGCACGGCAACAGCATCCGTGCGCTGGTCAAGTACCTGGACGAGATCGCCGACGCCGACATCGTGGGCGTCAACATCCCCAACGGCATTCCGCTGGTCTACGAACTCGACGCCCGGCTGCGCCCGATCAAGAGCTACTACCTGGGCGATGCCGAAGCCGCAGCCAAGGCCGCCGCGGCAGTGGCCAACCAGGGGCGCGCGAAAGGCTGACGCTCGCTCAGCCCCCGACCCCGCGCAAGGCCGCGGCCAGCAGCGGCACCACGCTGACGGCATTGCTGGTGTGCGGCACGCAGTCGCTGCTCCAGACGTGCCGCACGCCCGCCGCGCGCAGGTGGTCCAGCGCATCACCGATGAAGAGCCCGTGCGTGACGGCCACGTCCACGCTGGCCGCACCGCGCGCCAGCGCCACCCGTGCGGCTGCCTCCAGCGTGCGGCCGGTGCTGGCCAGGTCGTCCAGCAGCACGACCGGGCGGCCGCCCAGGTCGGTGCCGGGCAGCGCCACCTGCACTTCAAGATCACCCTGGCGCAGCTTCTGGCAGACCGCATGCTCCAGCTTGCCGGCTGCGGCGGCAGCGCGCACCCATTGCCCGG
>DAORNK010000083.1:2337-13495 GCA_035440985.1 Rubrivivax sp.
ATGAAGCGCCCCAGCAGGGGCGCCGCTGAAACCGCCACGCCACGCCGCCCCGGCACCACCTCGTCCAGCGTGGCCACCCGGTGCAGGTGCGGGTCGACCGTGATCAGGGCGTCGAACCAGGCGGCCAGGGCGCGGCCCAGATGGCGCTGGCTCACGGCCTCGCCGGGGTGGAATTCGGTGTCCTGGCGCATGTACGACAGGTAGGGCGCAACGAGGGTCAGGTGGTGGACCCCGCACTCGCGCGCCGCGGGCGCCGCGATCAGCAGGGCCGCCAGCTTGGCGTTGGGTTGCTGCAGGCCCCGCAGCAGCGCCACGCGCGGCGGCAGGGGTTTGGGCAGCGTGAGCCGGTATTCGCCGTCGGGGAAGACATGGCACCCGATGGGCGCGCAGGCCCAGCCCAGTTCACGCGCCAGTGCCTCGGCCAGCCCCGCCTCGTCGGCGAAGTGCAGGACCAGGCTCAAGGCCGACCGCCCGGCACCCGCAGCGGGCGCTGTTGCATCATGCGCCGGACTCCATCCGCAGGGCCTGGCCGATTTCGTCACGCACGTGCTCGGCCAGCGCGCGCCGGTCGGCGTGGGCCGTGCCCATCGGTGGCAGCACCGTGAGCAGCACGCGCAAGCCGTTGCCACGGGCCAGCCGCCACAGGCTTTGCACCAGCGTGGTCTCGCCCACCCAGAGTGCCGTCGGGCTGACGGCGTGGTCGGCATCGGCATAGCGCAGGGCCACGGGCTGGATGGGCGTACTGGTGGCGATCGCGGCCTGCAGCAGGTTGGCGTGGAAGGGCAGCAGCGCCCGCCCCTCGCCGGTGGTCCCCTCCGGGAAGATCGCCACGGTATCGCCATCCCGCATCGCCTGCGCCATCTGGTGCACCACGCGCAGCGCGTCGCGCCGTTTTTCGCGTTCGATGTACAGCGTGCCGGCCGCCGATACCAGGCGGTTCACGACGGGCCAGCGCTGCACATCGGCCTTGGACACGAAGCGGGCCCGCGGGCACACCGCGTGCACCGCCATGATGTCCAGCCAGGAGATGTGATTGGCCACGACCAGCGTGGCCCCGGGGCTGAACTGCCCCTGCAGCTGCAGGCGCAAGCCCAGCACGCGCAGCAGCTTGGCGGACCACCAGGCGATGTGCGGCTGGCGCTGCGCAGCCTTCAGCCAGGGGAAGAGCAGCAGCACCACAAGCAGCCCATGCACCCCATGCAGCAGGACCCTCGCCAGGCGCCAGCACGCCAGCAGCGATCTCATTGGCCGGTGGCCGCCTCGTAAGCCACCGTGCCCGCCACCAGGGTGGCGCGCACGCGCCCCGGCAGCGCCATGCCGGTGGCCGCAAAGCCGAACGGCGTATGCTTGCCCTGGCTGACCAGCGCCTGCGGCGTGACGGCCCATTCGGCCGCCGGATCGAACAGGCAGACATCGGCAACGCCACCTTCCACCAGGCGGCCGGCGCTCGTGGCCAGCGACCCCAGGGCATCGCCCAGCACGCGCACGGGATCACGCGTGACGCGCGCCAGCGTCTGGGGCAGGCCCACCCCGCTGTCGCGGCCCCAGCGCAAGGCCAGGCTCAGCAGCAGTTCCAGCCCGGTGGCACCAGGCTCGGCTTCGCCGAACGGCAGGTTCTTCATGTCCTCGGCCACCGGGTTGTGGTCGGAGACCAGCGCGTCGATCGTGCCGTCGGCCAGCGCGGCGCGCAGGGCGTCACGGTCGGCGGCCTGGCGCAGCGGCGGCGTCAGACGCATGTCGGCGTTGAAGTAGCCGACGTCCATGTCGGTGAGGTGCAGCGAGTTGATGCTCACGTCGGCCGTCACCGGCAGACCTTCGGCCTTGGCCTGGCGCAAGGCGGCAACCCCGGCGGCACTGCTCAGGCGGCACAGGTGCACACGCGCCTTGGTGCTGCGCATCAATTCGAAGATGGCGTGCAGGGCGATGGTCTCGGCCAGCACCGGCACCCCCGACAGGCCCAGCCGCGTGGCCACCGCACCCTGCGCCGCCACGCCCTTGCTCAACCAGGCATCCTGCGGGCGCAGCCAGACGGCGTAGCCGAAGGTGGCCGCGTATTGCAGCGCACGCAGCAGGACCTGGGTGTCGCTGACGGGAACGTCGGCCTGGCTGAAGCCCACGCAGCCCGACTCGGTGAGTTCGGCCATCTCGGTCAGCGACTGGCCCTTCAGGTTCCGTGTCAACGCACCCAGCGGGAACAGGCGACAGCGGCTGAGCTTGCGGGCGCGGAACTTGAGCATCTCCACGAGCCCGGGTTCGTCGAGCACGGGGTCGGTGTCGGGCGGGCAGACGAGGCTGGTCACGCCGCCGGCCGCGGCGGCGGCCAGTTCGCTTTCCAGCATGCCTTCGTGTTCATGCCCTGGCTCGCGCAGCCGTGCGGACAGGTCCACCAACCCAGGCGCCACCACCAGGCCGCTGGCGTCGATGACACGATCGGCGGCGAATTCGGTCGCGCTGCCCAGGCTCACGATGCGGCCCGACGCGATGGCCAGGTCACCCACCTTGTCCAGGCCCGAGGCCGGGTCGATCAGGCGGCCATTTCGAATGAGGATCTTCATGCTTGGTTCCCGGCGATGGTGCTCATGACGGCCATGCGCACGGCGATGCCGAACGTGACCTGCGGCAGGATCACGCTGTGCGCGCCGTCGGCCACCGCCGAATCGATCTCGACGCCGCGGTTGATCGGGCCCGGGTGCATCACGATGGCGTCCGGCTTGGCCAGCGCCAGCTTGTGCGGCGTGAGGCCGAAACTCTTGAAGAACTCACCCGCGCTGGGCAGCATGCCGCCGCTCATGCGCTCGTTCTGCAGGCGCAGCATGATGATCACGTCGGCGCCCCTGATGCCCTCGGCCATGTCGTGGCACACGCGCACCCCCATGGCCGCCAGGTCGCCCGGCACCAGGGTCTTGGGGCCGACGGCGCGGATCTCGGGCACGCCCAGGGTGGTCAACGCGTGGATGTCCGAACGCGCCACGCGGGAGTGCACGATGTCCCCGACGATGGCCACCGTGAGCTGGCTGAAGTCCTTCTTGTAGTGACGGATCGTGTACATGTCCAGCAGCCCCTGCGTGGGGTGGGCATGCCGGCCGTCGCCGGCATTCACCACGTGCACGTGCGGCGCCACGTGCTGGGCGATCAGGTACGGGGCGCCGCTTTCGGCGTGGCGCACGATGAACATGTCGGCGTGCATCGCGCTGAGGTTGGCGATGGTGTCGAGCAGGCTCTCGCCCTTGGCCGTGCTGCTGCGCGCGATGTCCAGGTTGATGACGTCGGCACTCAGCCGCTTGGCAGCGATCTCAAAGGTGGTGCGGGTGCGCGTGCTGTTCTCGAAGAACAGGTTGAACACGCTCTTGCCGCGCAGCAGCGGCACCTTCTTCACGTCCCGGTCGTTGACGCTGAGGAAGGTCCCCGCGGTGTCCAGGATCTGGGTCAGGACGGCCTTGGGCAGGCCTTCGATGCTCAGCAGGTGGATCAGCTCGCCGTGGGCGTTGAGCTGGGGGTTGCGTCGGGACAGCATCACGCGGCCTCCCTCAGGCTGAAACTGAGGTGGCCGTCGTCGGCCCGCGCCAGCGACAGGCGCTGGGTGGCCGGCAACACCACTTTGGCGGCCGAGAAGGCCGCCGCGATGGGAAGTTCGCGCCCGCCGCGATCCACCAGCACGGCCAGCGTCACGCTCGCCGGGCGGCCGAAGTCGAACAGCTCGTTGAGCACGGCGCGGATGGTGCGGCCGGTGTACAGCACGTCGTCGATCAGCAGGATGTGGCGCCCGTCGATGTCGAAGGGCAGCTGAGTCGCGTCGGTGCCGCTGGCCAGGCCACGCGCCGAGAAGTCGTCCCGGTGCAACGTGCTGCTGATCACGCCGTGCGTGCCGGCGAGGCCCAGGTCGGCCTGCAGGCGCTCGGCCAGCCAGGCCCCACCGGACCAGACGCCCACCAGGGCGGAATCGGGGCGCAGGAGCCCGCGCACGCCGCTGCGCAGCTCCGCGTACAGCGCCTGGGCATCAAGCTGAAGCATCATGGGTGAAGAACCCCTGTTGAAAGAACTGGTTCAGGATCAGCGCGGCAGCGGCGGCATCGGCATCGGCCGCGCCCTGGCTCAGCGCTTCGGTGGTCGTCCAGCGCTCGTCCACCTCGTGCACGGGCAAGCGGAAACGCCCCTGCAACTGGCGCGCAAAGCGCCGCGCGCGCCGGGTGTTGTCGTGCGCCGCACCATCGGGGTGGAAGGGCACGCCGACGACCAGGGCCGCCGGCCGCCATTCGTCGATCAGGCGTGCGATGGCGGCAAATCGCGCGTCACCCTGCGCCGCCACGGTCCGCAGGGCCTGTGCCTGCCGTAGCAGGGTGTTGCCGGTGGCCACGCCCACGCGCCGGGTGCCGAAATCGAAGGACAAAAGGGTCTGGGGCGCCGGGTTTGCCGATGGCAAGGCGGGCGCAAGCTGCATCTCAGCCTCGACCCTCAGGCATGCCCGGCCTCTTGCGACAGCATGCGCGGATCGAATCCCAGCAGCGACAGGGCACGGTGGTAGCGCGCTTCGATCGGTGTGTCGAAGATCACTGCCGGATCGGCACCCACGGTGAGCCAGCCGTTGCGGCCCAGTTCGTCCTCGAGCTGGCCGGCCTGCCAGCCGCTGAAGCCCAGCGTGATCAGCACACGCTTGGGGCCTGCGCCTTCGGCCATCGCTTCGAGCACGTCCTTGCTGGTGGTCATCGCCAGCCCACCGGGGATGGACAGCGTGGAGTTGTAGCTGGCCTCGTCCTCGCCCAGCTTGTCGTGCAGCACGAACCCGCGTTCGGTCTGCACCGGGCCGCCGAAGAACACCGGCTGGTCGGCCAGTTCGGCCTGGCGCAGGTCAAGGTCGACCTTCTCGAACAGGTTGCGCAGCTTGATGTCGATGGGCTTGTTGATGACCAGGCCCAGCGCGCCCTTGTCGTTGTGTTCGCACAGGTAGACCACGGTCCCGGCAAAGGTCTCGTCGGCCATGCCGGGCATGGCGATCAGGAACTGGTTGGTCAGGTCGATGTGGGAGGCCGATGCCATGGCCGGGATTCTATTCCGGCCCCACACTACGGCCCGTGGACAAGCCCCTGGACCGCGCCCTCGTCTGGCTGCGTCGCGACCTGCGCGCCGACGATCACGCCGCGCTGCACCACGCGCTGCGGGCCGCGCGGCAGGTGTGGTGTGCCTTCGTCTTCGACCGCACGATCCTGGAGCCCCTGCCCCGGGCCGACCGGCGCGTGGAGTTCATCCGCGACAGCCTGGTTGGCGTCGACGCCGAACTGCGGGGGCTGGGCGCTTCGCACGGGGTGGAAGGCGTCGGGCTGATCGTGCGCCATGGGCGGGCCAGCGACGAGATCGTGTCGCTGGCCGTGCAGCTGGGCGTGCAGGCGGTCTATGCCAACCACGATGACGAACCCTCGGCCCTGGCCCGTGACGCGCGGGTGCGCGGCCGGCTGGCCGATGCCGGCATCGCGCTGCACCTGGGCAAGGACCACCTGGTCTTCGAGCGCAACGAGGTGCTGACCCAGGGCGGCGGCGCCTTCAGCGTCTTCACACCGTACAGGAACGCCTGGCTGCGCAAGTGCGACGCCTTCTACCTGTCGGCCTGGCCCGTGGCCCGGCACGCATCGGCGCTGGCGGCCCTGCCGGAAGGGCTGGGCGGTGTGCCCACACTGGCCGACATCGGCTTTGCCCACACCAACCTGCACCAGTTGCGCCTGCCCACCGGGCCGGCCGGCGCACAGGAGCTGCTGGACGACTTCCTGACCCGCATCGGCCATTACCACGAGACACGCGACTTCCCGGCCGTCAAGGGCCCCAGCTATCTGAGCACCCACCTGCGCTTCGGCACGGTGTCGGTGCGCCGCCTGGCGCGCGAGGCCCATGCGCGAAGTACCGGTGGCTCGCGCGGCGCCGAGGTCTGGCTGTCGGAGCTGATCTGGCGCGACTTCTACCACCAGATCCTGCACCACCACCCGCACGTGGCCACACAGTCCTTCAAGCCCGAATACGACCGCATCCGCTGGGACCGTGGCAGACACGCCGACGATCTCTTCAACGCCTGGTGCGAGGGGCGCACGGGCTACCCGCTGGTGGACGCGGCCATGCATCAGCTCAACCAGACCGGCTACATGCACAACCGGCTGCGCATGGTGGTGGCCAGCTTCCTGTGCAAGGACCTGGGGCTGGACTGGCGCCGCGGCGAGGCCTACTTTGCGCAGCACCTCAACGACTTCGACCTGGCCGCCAACAATGGCGGCTGGCAATGGGCGGCTTCATCGGGCTGCGACGCTCAGCCCTACTTCCGCATCTTCAACCCGGTGACGCAAAGCGAGAAGTTCGACGCCCAGGGCCGCTTCATTCGCCGCTACCTGCCGCAGCTGGCCGCGCTGCCGGACAAGCTGATCCACGCACCGTGGCTGGCACGGCCGGTGGACCTGGCGGCGGCGGGTGTCTCGTTGGGCAGCAACTACCCGCTGCCTGTTGTGGACCATGCGCTGGCGCGCGAGAAGTCGCTGGCGCGCTACGCGGTGGTCAAGGGCGCCTGAAGCGCAAACAGGCACAGCGCCGGGCGGGCGCTGCGCGTCGGGATGGCGAATCGCCTCCTTCGATCCGAAGGCGCCGCACTCAGGCTGTCTTGAAGTACTCGATCGAGCGCAGCAGTCCAGCCGACTGCTGGCGCAGCGACTCTGCCGCAGCGGCCGCCTGCTCGACCAACGCCGCGTTCTGCTGCGTCGAGCGGTCCATGTCGCGCACCGCGGTATTCACTTCCTCGAAACCGTTGGCCTGCTGGGCGTTGGCCGTCGACATCTCGTTGACCAGCGTCGAGACCTTCTCGATCGAGCCGACGATGCGCTGCATCGTCTCGCCGGCCCGGCGCACCTTGCCGGTGCCGTCGCCGATCTGTTCCACCGAGGTGCCGATGAGGCCGCGGATCTCCTTGGCCGCGGTGCCGCTGCGGCCGGCCAGTGCGCGCACTTCCTGCGCCACGACAGCGAAGCCGCGCCCCTGTTCGCCGGCACGCGCGGCTTCCACCGCGGCGTTGAGCGCCAGGATGTTGGTCTGGAACGCGATGCCGTCGATGACGCCGATGATCTCGCTGATGCGCTTGGCCTGGGCGTCGATGGCGGCCATCGTCTGCACCACGTCGCCGACCGCTTCGCCGCCTTCGCGCGCCTGCGCCAGCGCGCCATCGGCCACCTGCTTGGCCTGCTGGGCGGTGGATGCCGTCTGGCGCACGGTGGACGACAGGTGATCCATCGTGGCCGCCGTCTGCTGCAAGGCCGAAGCCGTCTGCTCGGTGCGCGACGAGAGGTCCAGGTTGCCCTGGGCAATCTCGCGCGAAGCCGTATCGATCTGGTCGGCGGCACTGCGGATGCCCACGATGGTCTGGCTCAGCTGCGTCGACACCTGGTCCAGCGCACCCAGCACCTGTCCGGTGGCATCGCGGCCGGCCTGTAGCGTCTGCCGGCGCAGGTTGCCGCCGGCCACTTCGCGCGCCATCGCCAGCGCGCGAGACAGCGGTTGCGTGATCAGCCGCACAGCGGTCAGCGTGGCCAGCGCCGACAGCACCAGGCCCAGCAGCGCCAGGCCCAGCGTGATGCGGTTGCCGGTGGCCACCGCGTCACCCGCCGCCTGCGCCTGCGCGCGGCCGCTGTCAACCTCGAACGCGGTCAGCGCGTCGGTCTGCACCTTGAGGTCGGCAAAGGCCTTTTCGCTGCCGGTGAGAAACATCGCCGCACCTGCCAGGCCACCACTCTTCATGTCGAGCGCGTCGGCCGACGTCTTCTCCAGCTTGCCGATGGCGGCCGTGACGCTGTCGCAGCGCGCCTGCAGTTCGGGTCTACCCACGGCAGCCGTCTTGATGCGCGCGATCTCGGCGCGCATGGCCTTGAACTCCTCGGGGATGCGCTTGTCGATCGAGGCGATCAGTTCCTGCTTCATGCCGGCGCCTTCGTAGGCCAGGCTCTGCATGACCAGGGCATAAACGCGCGTGGCACGCTCGTTGAGCGCCGTCGTGGCAACCACGTTGGGCAGCCCCTGGCTGGCCACCGTTGCCACCGCCTCGCCGGTGCGCTGGTTGGTCCACCAGGCGGAGCCGGCCGAGACCAGCAGGCAGATCGCCACGACGACGGGCGCGGCCGCCACCTTCGTCGAGATCGAAAGGTCATTCAGGCGCGGCATCATCGTCTCTCCTGGTGTCAACCGGCGCGGGCCGTCATGCTCAGCGGTAGACGCCGACGCCGACGAAGCCTTCGAGCTTCTTGGTCTTGATGATGAAGGCGGTCTTGTCCTCGACCTTCTTGCTCACCGGGTGCGCCCACTGGTAGTCGACCCAGCCGCTGCCCTTCTTGGCGGTGGCGATCATCTCCTTGTTGAACTCCTTGCCGGTGGCGTCGCGCACCTCGGCGAAGTTCTTGCCGACCAGCTTGGCGTTGGCGCCATGGAACAGCATATTGGCGTCCATGTCCATCATGAAGACGTACAGGTCCTTCTGGTGCCACTTGTCACCGGCGAAGTCCTTCGCGGCCTGCTCGGCACCGACGCTGCCCACGTGGGCAGCGGCCGCTTCGGCCATCGCCTTGGCTTCATCGCGGTTGCCGCGGGCAGGGTCCGCGGCCCAGGCGCCGGTGGCCAGGCAGGCGCAGAGCAGAACAAGGTGACGGCGGGCAATCGTGTGCATGGCAATTCCTCTGAAAGTGGGAGTTGAAAGGGCGAGGTGCCATGCACATCGGCCACCTTGCCCCCGACTTGAGGGTGGCGGGGCCCGAAGTGTGCAATCCGCACACCCCTTGAGGCATACGGGACAGGGCCGATCGCGGCAGCCGGATCAGTCTGCCGCCGCCGTCGACCCCGCTGTCGCCGTGCCCCGCCGCCGCAGGTGCCGGAGCGCGAACTGCACCCAATCGTCCACCAGCGTGTAAACCACCGGCACCACGAGCAGGCTCAGGAAGGTGGAGGTGATCAGGCCGCCGATGACGACGATGGCCATCGGGGCGCGGAAGCTCGGGTCGGTGCCGAAGCCGATGGCGATGGGCAGCATGCCGGCGCCCATCGCGACGGTGGTCATCACGATGGGCCGGGCCCGCTTGTGGCAGGCGTCCAGCAGCGCGTCCCAGCGGTTCAGGCCATGTTCGCGCCGCGCCATCACCGCGTACTCGACGAGCAGGATGGAGTTCTTGGCCGCGATGCCCATCAGCATGATCATGCCGATCAGGGCCGGCATCGACAGGTCGGTGCGCGTCAGGTACAGGGCCAGGATGGCGCCCGGGATGGACAACACCAGCGCCACCAGGATGGTGGCCGGCTGCACCCAGGCGTGGAACAGCAGCACCAGCACGATGTAGATGCACAGCACGCCGGTGGCCATCGCCAGGCCGAAGCCTTCCACCAGTTCGCCCATCGCCTCGGCGTCGCCGACCACGGTGCGGATGATGCCCGGCGGCAGGTTCTGCAGGCTGGGCAATTGGTCGGCCTGCGCCTGCACGTTGCCCAGCGGCTGGCCGTTGAGCTCGATCTCGAAGTTGACGTTGCGCAGCCGGTCGTAGCGGTCGATCTGCGCCGGGCCGCTGGTCACCTCCAGCGTGGCCACGTTGGCCAGCGGCACCGGCCCGCGTGCACCCGGCACGGGCAGGCGCTCCAGCAGGGCCAGGTCCTGGCGCGCCGATTCGGGCAGCCGCACCACCACCGGCACCTGCCGCTGCGAGAGGTTCAGCTTGGCCAGCGCCTGGTCGTAGTCGCCGGCCGTGGCCACACGCAGCGTGTCGGCGATGGCAGCCGAGGTGACGCCCAGATCGGCGGCGCGGGCGTTGTCGGGCCGCACCGCCAGTTCGGGCCGCTGCAGGCTGGAGGTGGAAGTGACATTGCCGATGCCGGGCAGGGTGCGCAGTTCCTGCTCGACGATGCGCGCATGGGCCGCCAGCGCTTCGCCCTCCTCGCCGGCCAGCACCAGGATGAACTTCTCGGATGAGCCGCCGAAGCCCACCTTGACCCGGGCACCGGGCAGGGTTTCCAGCGCCTGGCGCAGGTCCGCTTCGATGGCCTGCTTGGAGATGCCCGGGCGCTGGTCGCGCGGCGTGAGGTTGAGCGTCAGCGTGGACTTGTTGGACTCCGCGGCACCGGCGCTCATGAAGGGATCGGCACCGGCCTTGCCGCCGCCGATGGCGGTGTAGATGAGCTTGACGTGCGGGTGCTTTCGCGCCAACGCCTCGGCCTGCTCGGTGGCCGCCAGCGTCTGGGCAAAGGTGGCGCCGGGCGGCAGCGTCAGCGTGATCTGCGTCTGCGACAGGTCGTCCGGCGGGATGAAGGCCCCGGGGATCTTGCCAGCCACCAGGGGCGCGCACGACACTGCCGAGAAGGCCACCACCGCCAGCAGCGTCCACAGGCGGTGCTTCAGGCACCAGGCGGCCAGCCGCAGGTAGGGCGCCATCCAGCGCGGTTCGGCGTGCACGCGCCGCGGCGGCCTGAGCAGGTAGGCGGCCATCATCGGCGTGAGCATGCGCGCCACCACCAGCGAGAACCACACCGCGATCGCCGCCGTCCAGCCGAACTGCACGAAGAACTTGCCCACCATGCCGCTCATGAAGGCGGTGGGCAGGAACACCGCGATCAGCGTGAAGGTGGTGGCCACCACCGCCAGCCCGATCTCGTCGGCCGCCTCCATCGCCGCCTGGTACGGGCTCTTGCCCATCTGCAGGTGGCGCATGATGTTCTCGATCTCGACGATGGCATCGTCGACCAGGATGCCGATCACCAGCGACAGCGCCAGCAAGGTGACGACGTTGATCGAAAAGCCCATCCAGTGCATCACGGCGAAGGCCGGGATGGCCGACAGCGGCAAGGCCACCGCCGAAACCAGCGTGGCGCGCCACTCGCGCAGGAAGAACCAGACCACGATCACGGCCAGCAGCGCGCCTTCGAGCAGCAGTGCCATCGAGCCGTGGTAGTTCTCGACCACCGGCTCGACGAAATTGAAGGCTTCGGTGATGACGACGTCCGGGTGCCGCTCGCGCACCGCCTGCAGTGCGGCACGCACGCCCTCGGCCACGTCGATCTCGCCGGCACCGCGCGAGCGGGCCACCTCGAAGGCCACGACCGGCTTGCCGTTCAGCCGCGCCGCCTGGCGCACCTCGGCCACCGTGTCGCGCACCTGGGCCAGTTCATC
>DAORNK010000084.1:0-13428 GCA_035440985.1 Rubrivivax sp.
CAGACCGGTGTAGGCCAGCGTGCTGCCATCGGACAAGCTCAGTGTGCCGGCCGCCCGATCGATGGCCAGCACCCGCACGCCGGTGCGCAAGCGGATGCCCTTGCGCGCCAGCATCTCGGGCGCACGCATCACGAGTTGCGCTGCCTCGATCTCGCCGGCCAGCCAGGCCTTGCTCAGTGGCGGCCGATGGTAGGGCCCATGGGCTTCGTCGCCCAGCAAGGTGATGGCGCCTTCGAACCCGCCGCTGCGCAGGGCTTCGGCCGCCTGCACCGCGGCCTGGCCCGCGCCGACGATGGCGACATGGGCGGCGGCGCTCATTCCTGCGTGTCGGGCAGCGTCAGCGTCAGACCCTGGAGCGCCGGGCCGGCCTTGAGCTGGCAGCTCAGGCGGCTCGTGGGCCTGCGCTCGGCCGCCACGTTGGCCAGCATGCCCAGTTCAGCTTCGCTGGGTGGTGGCAGGTCGGCCAGGCGGGCTTCGTCCACGTAGCAGTGGCAGGTGGCGCAGGCACAGGAGCCGCCGCACTCGCCGACGATGCCTTCCACCCCATGCGCGGTGGCGGCCTGCATCAGGCTCCAGCCTTCGGCGACTTCAACGGTGACGGCCTTGCCGCCGGGCTCGATGTAGGTGATCTGCGTCATGGGGCTCATGTGGCTATTGGACAGCCAAATCCAGCCGCAGCGGGCTGCGGAAGGTGGACGAGGGCATCCACGCCAGCTGGTCGGCCAGGCGGGCGTAGCGTGGCACGACCTGGTGGAACTCCTCGAAGGCGATCTTCACCGACAGGCGCGCGATGGCCGTGCCCAGGCAGGCGTGCACGCCGCCGCCGAACCCCAGGTGGCCACGGGGTTTGCGGGCGATGTCGTAACGGTCGGGATCGGGGTACTGCCGTTCGTCGCGATTGCCCGACCCGTAGGCCAGGCAGACGAAGTCGCCCGCCTTCATGGTCTGGCCGTGCAGCGTGACGTCCTTCATCAGCCGGCGGCGGAAGCGCTGCGCGGATGTGTTGAAGCGCAGCGATTCCTCGATCGCGTCGGGCAGCAGCGCCGGGTTGGCCACGCACGCCGCCTGCGCCTCGGGGAAGCTGGCCAGGTTGTAGGCAAACATCATCATGAAGCCGCCCAGGCTCTCGACACCGGCCATGATCAGCGTGGTGGTGGTCAGCAGCACTTCACGTTCATCGAGCCTGTCACCGTCGATCTCGGCCATCGCGAAGTTGCTGATCAGGTCGTTGCGCGGCGCTGCGCGGCGCATCGCGATGACCTTGGCCGCGTAGTCCTGCATCCAGGTGAAGGCCTCGATGTGTTCCGGCCCCTTGCCACGCGTGCGCGGGTCGCTCTGCACCATCAGCACGGCCTTGTCGCGCACGGTGGCCTCGTCGACGATGGCTTCCTCGCCGCTGGGCAGGCCCAGGGCGGCCATCAGCACACGCACCGTGAACTTGGACGAAAAGTCCTTGAAATCGAAGTCCGACCGGCCACGCAGTTCCTGCGCCGCGCCGCGCGCGATCGCCCGGATGGGTTCACCCAGGCTCTCCAGGTTGCGCTTCATGAAGGCGTGCTGGATCAGGCCACGCAGCCGGTCGTGCCGCGGCGGGTCGGTCGTGCCCAGGGTGGCCCCGGCGCGGTTGGGCAGTTCCGTCATCAGGTTGCCGCTGGCCGACGAATAGGTCTGCCAGTCCTGCCCTGCACTGACGATGTCGGCGTAGCGCGACAGCACCCACATCTGCGCTTCGCTGCTCCAGAAGCAGGGGTACTCGTCACGCAGGCGCCGGTAGTAGGGGAAGGGGTCGGCATCCACCGAAGGCGAATAGGGGTCGAAGCTGAACATGCCGGCGTCTCCGCGTGCGCGCCACGGCCGGGCGCTGTGCCGGCACTTTAGGCGGTCGGCGACCGCTTGTGCTGGACAAAGGGCTGCGCAGACTTGTACTTTTGGCGTAGCCTGTGGCCATGCCACGCCGTCTTCCAGCCGCCCGGGTCCTGCGCCGCAGCGTGCCGGCGTTTGCCCTGTATGGCGAAGCCGCCGCCCCAGGCGCCGACATGCTGCACCTGGAAAGCATCGCTTCGCGCAGCCAACGCTTCCGCTGGGAGATCGATGCCCACCTGCATCGGGGGCTGCATCAGGTGTTGTGGCTGCAGTCGGGGTCGGCCCAGGTGTGGCTGGACGATGCGCAACAGGTGGTGCAGAGCCCGGCGGTGATCGTCATTCCGAGCGGCGTCGTGCACGCCTTTCGCTTTGCGCCGCATTCGGTGGGCTGCGTGCTGACGCTCAGTGCGGGTGCGGTGGTGGAGGGTGACGCCCGGGACGCCGCGCAGGCACTGAGCACGCTGTTCGCCGCACCGCGCGTGCTGGCTTTGCAGGACGACCCGGAACTGCCGCGCCTGATCCTGCTCTTCGAACTGCTGGCAGACGAATTCGCCGCTCCGCGGCCGGCGGGGTCCCCCGTGCCCCTGTGGCTGGCCCGCATCGTGGTCTGGCGCCTGGGCGAATGGGTGGCCAGGCGCGCACTGGCCGCCGGAGCGCTGCAGCGCGAACATCAAGCCCTGTTCACGCGCTTCGTGGTGCTGGTGGAAGCCCATCACACCGAGCACTGGGCCGTGGCGCGTTACGCCGGGGCGCTGGGCCTGACCGCCGAACGCCTGAACCGCCTGGTGCGCGCCGAAGCGGGCCGCAGCGCGCTGGAACTGGTGCATGAAAGGCTGGCGCGCGAGGCTTGCCGGCGCCTGACCTATGTGGCCGCGCCGATCTCGCGGCTGGCCTACGAACTGGGCTTCGAGGACCCGGCCTACTTCTGCCGCTTCTTCAAGCGCCGAATCGGTTGCAGCCCGCGCGAGTATCGGCAGCGCAGCCCGTCATAGCCACCGGCGGGTCGGCCCCCGGCTGTCGATGCCGCCGGGGCGATGCCACGGTCACCGGGTCCGACCGCGCACCAGAGGGTTGGGCGTGGGTTCGGCCACCTTGTGCAACAGGTTCTTGTCCACGTGGTGGAAGGGCTCGGCCTGGCCCAGGATCTGCAGCACGGTGTCTTCTTCGTAGCTCCAGCTGCCGTCGGCATTGAAGGCGACCTGGATGCGGAATTCGGTGGTGCGGAAGGCCTCGTGCAGGAAAGGCGCCGAGCAGATGCCCCAGGTGTCCAGCCCCTGCGTTGCCACGAGTTCGAAGCGCTCGGCATCGGCCGTGGCCTGGCCCGCGGCCATCGCGATCTGGCCGCGTGGGATGGTCAGCGTGTGCATCACCGTGCCGGTGGCCGGCTCCCACAGCCAGTAGCCGACCTGTTCGTGATAGGTCTTCACCTGGTCGGGCTTGGTGATGTGCGTGTGATAGCGCAGGCCGTACAACAACTGCGGACCGTTGGTGACAGGGTCCACCGGCTGCAACTCGATGCGTTCGACATAAGCCTGCTTCTTCGGGCCTTCGGCCTTGGGCTTCACGTCCAGGCCGCGGGCTCCTTCCCAGATGCCGGCCATGCGGCGCAGCGGTCCCAGGTTGGCCAGGGTGTCGGTGTCGATCGGGTCGGGTTCGGTGTAGATGTCGCGTGGGGGCTGGTTCATCTTGGCGTACAGGGGAGTGGTCTGCGGGAGACTTTAGCGCCGCCGGCGCGGTCTGGGCGGTGCAGGCATGGGCCCGGCGGCGGCCAGTGCGGCGGGCACGACCGACTCGATCTGCTGGCGCAACCACTGGTGCAGCGGGTCGGCCTGGTGGCGCAGGTGCCAGATCAGGTACATGGGCATGGGCGGGCAGGGCAGGGGTACGGGGGCCAACGCCAGGCCGCGCAGCAATTGGCTGCGCAACAGGCTGGGCAGGGTTGCCAGCCGCGTGCTGCCCAGCAACAGGGCCGGCACACCCGCGAAACCAGGCACGGCGGCGACGAAGCGGCGCACGCATCCACGGTCGGCCAGGTATTGGTCGATGTCCAGCCGCCGGTGCGGCTCGTAGACCACCGTGACGTGTTCGGCGGCCAGGTAGGCCACCGGTGTGCGCGGTGCTTCGCGCCGGCTGGCGTCGTAGAAGACCGCGTAATGGTCTTCGAAGAGGCGCTTCTGCACGATGTCCGGCGCGTCCGGCGGGCGTGGCGAAATGGCCAGCAGGCAATCACCTTCGCGCAGTATCTCGGCGCTGGGCACGCCCGAGGCGATGACGCGCAGCGTCAACCCGGGCGCCTGGTCGCGCAGGCGCTGCAACAACGGCGGCATCAGCAAGTCGCGCTGCAAGTCGTTGGCGGCCACCGTGATGCCGGCCTGCACGGTGGCGGGGTCGAAGCCGCCGGCCGTGACGAAACCGCGCAGGTCTTCCAGCAGCAGGCGGGCGCGCTGGGCCAGAACGTCGGCCCTCGCGGTGGCGACGATGCCGCGGCCGGCGCGCACGAACAGCGGATCGCCGACGATGCCGCGCAGCTTGTCCAGCCCATGGCTGACGGCCGATTGCGTGACACCCAGGCGCAGTGCGGCGCGCGTGACGGACTGCTCTTCGTGCACCGCCAGCAACAGCTGCAGCAGCTGGCCGTCCAGGGCCGAATGATCGATTCTGTTCATGACTGCCATCAGTTTGCCGCCATTCTTCAGAATCGTGAAGGCGCCCATACTGCGCGGCACCGCGCCCCCATTCAGGAGACCGCCGCATGCGCCAGCACCCTCCCATTCCCGGCACCGTGATCTTCGACGGCGCGCAGGCCATCAAGGGCTACGCGCTGAACCGGATGTGCTTCAGCTTCAACGACGAAGCCAACCGCAAGGCCTTCCTGGCCGACGAGGACGGCTACTGCGCTGCCTACGGCCTCAATCCTCAGCAGCGCGAGGCCATCCGCGCGCGCAACGTGCTGCAACTGATCGCGGCCGGTGGCAACGCCTACTACCTGGCCAAGTTCGCCGGCATCTTCGGCCTGGACATGCAGGACATCGGCGCACAGCAGACCGGCATGACCAAGGAACAGTTCCAGGCCAGGCTCCTGGCCGCCCGCTGAACAGCAGCCGCACGGAGACACCCGCACCATGGCACAGATCATCGGTGGCATCACCACCTCCCATGTGCCGGCCATCGGCCGGGCCATCGCCAGGGGCCTGCAGCAGGACCCCTACTGGAAGCCCTTCTTCGACGGCTTCATCCCCGTGCGGAAGTGGCTGCGTGAGTCCCGGCCGGATGTCGTGGTGGTGGTCTACAACGACCACGGGCTGAACTTCTTCCTCGACAGGATGCCCACCTTCGCCGTCGGCGCGGCGCCCGAATACCGCAATGCCGACGAAGGATGGGGTATCCCCACGGTGCCGCCCTTTCGGGGCGACCCGGGCTTGAGCTGGCATCTGATCGAGCAGCTGGTGGGTGAGGAGTTCGACCTCACCACCTGCCAGGAGATGAAGGTCGACCATGCCTTCACCCTGCCGATGGCGCTGCTGTGGCCGGACCAGGATTGGCCCGTGCGCGTGGTGCCGGTGTGCATCAACACCGTGCAGGCGCCGCTGCCCAGCGCCACGCGCTGCTGGAAGCTGGGCCAGGCCCTGGCGCGTGCGGTGGCCAGCTGGCCTGTCGATGAACGGGTGCTGGTGCTTGGCACCGGCGGCCTGAGCCACCAGCTCGACGGTGAACGCGCCGGCTTCATCAACAAGGACTTCGACCTGAAGTTCATGGACAGCCTGGTCGGCGACGATCCGCGCTGGGCCTGCCAGTTCGACACCCACGAGCTGGTGGAACACACCGGAACCCAGGGCGTGGAACTGTTGATGTGGCTGACCACGCGGGCCATGCTGGGTGAGCGGGTCAAGGCCCTGCACCGCAACTACCACATCCCCATCAGCAACACGGCTTCGGGCCTGATGCTGCTGCAGCCGGCCTGAAGGCACGTGCCGGCTCGGCCACGCTGTTGGGCGCCGGGCTGCGCTCTGCTAGCCTCGCGGTAAGTCACAGCCGCCAGGCCGGGATGCGCCTCGACGCCGGGGATGGCGTGCACCGCGGTGCCCCGTTCCCCGGCCTCGATGTGTTCTGTCCCCGTAGGGCAGGAGATCCGAGATGCTCACACGCCGCATCGGCCCCTTCCACGTCGCGCCCATCGCCATGGGCTGCATGAACTTCAACCATGCCTACGGCAAGCCACCCACGCCCGGGCAGGCTGAACGTCTGCTGCTGCAGGCGCTGGAGGCCGGTGTGACGCTGTTCGACACCGCCGCGCTGTATGGCTTTGGTGCCAATGAAGCCCTGGTGGGCCGGGTGCTCAAGCCACATCGGGGCCGCATCGTGCTGTGCAGCAAGGGCGGCATGGCCGGCGAGCCCCAGGCCGACGGCAGCCTGCAGCGTGTCATCGACGGCCGGCCTGCCGCCATCCGGCGCCACTGCGAAGCCAGCCTGCAGCGGTTGCAGACCGATCACATCGACCTGTACTACCTGCACCGGTGGGACAAGAAGGTACCGATCGAGGAGTCCGTCGGCGCGATGGTGGACCTGCAGCGTGAAGGCAAGATCGGCGCGCTGGGCCTGTCGGAGGTTTCCGCCGCCACCCTGCGCCGCGCGCGGGCGGTGCATGAGATCGCTGCCGTGCAGAGTGAATACTCGCCCTGGACGCGCAACCCCGAAATTGCCGTGCTGCGGGCCTGCGCCGAAGAAGGCACGGCCTTCGTCGCCTTCAGCCCACTGGCCCGCGGCTTCCTGACCGCTTCGCCGCCCGATCCGGCGCAACTGGAACCGCAGGACCTGCGCCGCACGATGCCGCGTTTCGAGCCGGCCGCCCATGCCGCCAACCTGGCCCTGTGGCACGACTTTGCCGGCCTTGCCCAACAGGCCGGCATCACGCCGGCCCAGTTGAGCCTGGCCTGGGTGTTGTCCAAGGGCGAGCAGGTCATCGCGCTGCCCGGCACCACGGACGAGCAGCATCTACAGGAGAACCTGGCCGCTGGCGCGCTGCGGCTGTCGCCAGCCTGGCTGGCCCAGGTGGATGCGCTGCTTCCGCCGGCGCGTGTCGCCGGCGCCCGCTACAGCCCGGCAGCGCAGGCCGACGTGGACACCGAGGAGTTTGCGCCGCCCGCTTCGTGAAGACCTGAACGCCCAGGCAAGCGCGGCGCCCGACCGCACCGCGATCTGCTCTTCGGCCGCAGCGGGCAGCTTGGGCTTGTCGGCCAACAGCGTCGCCATGGCCTACCCCAGATGCACGCACTCACGAGCTGTGCACAATCCGGTGAGCCGGCGGCCCGCCGCCGCTTCGTGACGAAAGGAAGCCCTTGCAGGACCTGACCGCCTGGATCGGCCGCAGCGAGACGGTGCACGACACCCTGGGCCCTACGCCCGTCCTGGCGCTGGCGGCCACGCTGGACCACCCTGCCAGCCCTGTCGTCGCGGGCACGCCCTTGCCGCCGCTGTGGCACTGGCTGTACTTCCTGCCGCTGCACCGGCAAAGCGAGATCGGGCCCGACGGGCACGCCCGACGTGGCGGCTTCCTGCCGCCGGTGGACTTGCCGCGTCGCATGTGGGCCGGCAGCCAGTTCGAGTTTCGCGCACCGCTGCGCGTGGGTGATGCGGTGGCGCGCACCAGCACCATCGACAGGGTCGCGCGCAAGCAGGGCCGCAGCGGCGAACTGGTCTTCGTGACCGTGCGCCACGAACTGCGCCGCGATGGGGCGGTTGACCCTGCACTGGTGGAGTTCCACGACATCGTCTACCGCGAAGCGCGCCGGCCCGCAGACGTGGAGCCCCCGCCCCAGCCCGCGCCGGGCGATGCCCACTGGTGGCGTGACGTGGTGCCCGATGACGTGCTGCTGTTTCGCTACAGCGCGCTCACCTTCAACGGCCACCGCATCCACTATGACCGCCGCTACGTGACCGAAGTCGAGGGCTATCCGGGCCTGGTGGTGCACGGCCCGCTGATTGCCACGCTGCTGCTCGATCTGCTGCGCCGCGAACTGCCCGATGCGCAGGTGGCGGCGTTTCAGTTCAAGGCGCTGCGGCCTACCTTCGATGGGCCGCCGCTGCGCGTGTGCGGGCGGCGCGAAGGCGCGACGGTGCACCTCTGGGCGCAGGATCATGAAGGCTGGATGACGATGGACGCCACCGCCACGCTGCAGTGCTGACGCCGCCGCTGCCGGCGGCGGGGCCCCTGCAACCACTGCGGGGCGTGACCGTCGTCTCGCTGGAACATGCCATCGCGGCGCCGCTGGCCACACGCCATCTGGCCGATCTGGGCGCACGCGTGATCAAGATCGAAAGGCCTGGCGTGGGCGACTTTGCGCGCGGCTACGACCAGCGCGTGCGTGGCCTGGCTTCGCATTTCGTCTGGGTCAACCGCAGCAAGGAGAGCCTGACGCTGGACCTGAAGCACCCATCCGCCATCGCCCTGCTGCGCCGGCTCATCGTGGAGCGGGCCGACGTGCTGGTGCAGAACCTGGCGCCGGGCGCCGCGACGCGCCTGGGCCTGGGCTACGACGACCTGAAGACCGACTGCCCGCGCCTCATCGTCTGCGACATCTCCGGCTACGGCGATGACACCGCTCACCCCGGCCCCTTCCGCGACAAGAAGGCCTACGACCTGCTGATCCAGAGCGAAAGCGGCTTCGTCAGCCTGACCGGCACGCCGGAAGAACCCTGCAAGGCCGGGCTGCCGGTGGCCGACATTGCCGCGGGCATCTACGCGTACAGCAGCATCCTGGCGGCGCTGCTGCAGCGGCAGGCGGATGGCGCCGGAAGGCGCATCGACATCAGCATGCTGGAAGCCTTGGGTGAATGGATGGGCTACCCGCTGTACTACAGCTTAGAAGGCGCGCCGCCGCCGCCACGGGCCGGCGCCGCGCACGCCACCATCTACCCCTACGGCCCCTTTCCCACCGGCGATGGCAGGACGGTCATGCTGGGCCTGCAGAACGAACGCGAGTGGCAGGCCTTCTGCCGCCAGGTCCTGCGCCAGGACAGCCTGGTGCAGGACCCCCGTTTTGCCGGGGCGGCGCAGCGCAGCCAGCATCGCGAGCCCTTGCGTGATCTGATCGTGCAGACGTTTTCGACGCTGACGGCCGCCGAGGTGACCCAGCGCCTGGAAGACGCGCAGATCGCCAACGCCGAACTGAAGGACATGGCCGGCCTGTGGGCCCACCCGCAGTTGGCGGCGCGTCAACGCTGGCGGCAGGTCGACACGCCCGCCGGGGTGGTGCCCACGCTGCTGCCGCCGGGGAATTGGGACGCAGGCGACCCGCGCCTGGACGCCGTGCCCGCGCTGGGCCAGCACACCGCGGCCATCCTGGCCGAACTGGGCCTGGGCGCTGCCGAAATTCGGGCATTGCGCGAAGTGCAAGCCATTTGACGGGCGGCCCGGCAGTCCGGAATAGCGGCCATTCCACCCCGCTATTGAGCCGCTGTTGCGGCGCCTGCCTGCCTAGCATGCGAGCTATCTGCCTGCTGGAGGAGCCTGCATGCCGTCTGCCCTGGCCGAAAGCCCGCCCACCCAAGCGCCGGTGCCCGACACCGGGGCTGGGCTGCTGGCTGCGCGCAGCGGGCAGATGACGCTGCCGGAGTTGATCGCGCGTGCCCAGGAGTTGCAGGCCGCCGGGCAGCCGGATTCCGCCGCGCTGCTCTATCAAACCTGGATCGCACACACCGATTCGCCGATGCGGCCGGCGGCCTGCTTCAACTGGGGCACGCTGCTGACTTCCGCCGGCCGGCTGGAAGCGGCCGAGGCCGCCTACCGCCAGGCCCTGTCGCTGCAGCCCGGTTTCGCCCCGGCCTGGCTGAACCTGGGCCATCTGGCCGAACGCCGCGGTGACAGCGCCGCGGCGCTGGACTGCTGGCAGCAGGCGCTGCAGGTGCAGCCGCCGGCCGCGCTGGACCACCGCCTGCACGCGCTGAACAACAGCGCGCGGCTGCTGGAGACGCTGCGCCGCTACCCCGAAGGCGAAGCCCTGATGCGGCGCTCGCTGGAGCTCAAGGCCGCGCAGCCGGACGTGATCCAGCACTACGTGCACATCCGCCAGAAGCAATGCGCCTGGCCGCACGACCTGCCGGTGGGCGAGGTCACACCCAATCAGTTCCTGATGGGCACCTCGCTGCTGGCCACGATGGGCCTGAGCGACGACCCGGCGCTGCAACTGCTGTCGGCACTGCGCTTTGTGCATGGCAAGGTTCCGCCGGCGCCGGCTGCGCCGCTGCACCTGCAGAGCCCGCCGCGCAGCGGGCGCCTGCGCATCGGCTACCTGTCGGGCGATCTGCACATGCACGCGGTGGGGCTGCTGACGCCGGAGCTCTTCGAACTGCACGACCGCCGCCGCTTCGAGATCTACGGCTTCTGCTGGACACCGGATTCGGCCCAACCACAGCGCCAGCGCATCCTGAAGGCGCTGGATCACCACGTGCGCCTGGCGGGCGTGGACGACCACACCGCGGCGCGCCTGATCGCCCAGGCCGGCATCGACGTGCTGGTGGACCTGCAGGGCCTGACCAACGGCGCGCGTCCGGGCATCCTGGTGCAGCGACCGGCACCGGTGCAGGTCAGCTACCTGGGCTTGCCGGGCACCTCGGCCCTGCCCGGGGTGGACTGGATCCTGGCCGACCGCTACGTGATGCCAGACGCGCTGCTGCCCTACTGCACCGAAAAGCCGCTGTACCTGCCGCACTGCTACCAGGTCAGCGATCGCCAGCGCGCCGTGGCGCCCAGGCCGCAGCGCGCCCGCTACGGCCTGCCCGAAGAGGCCTTCGTCTACTGCTCGTTCAACAACAACCACAAGTTCACTTCCGAGATGTTCGGGGCCTGGATGCAGATCCTCAAGGCCGTGCCGGTCAGCGTGCTGTGGCTGCTGGCGGACAACGACACCGCACGCGACAACATGCTGGCCGCTGCCGATGCCCACGGCGTCGCGCGCGAACGCCTGATCTTTGCGCCACGCGTCTCGCCGCCCGAATACCTGGCACGCTTTGCGCTGGCCGACCTGATGCTGGATACCTTCCCGTTCAACGCCGGCACCACGGCCAGCGATGCACTGTGGATGGGCCTGCCCATCGTCACCCGTGCCGGCCGCACCTACATCAGCCGCATGGCGGGCAGCCTGCTCAGCGCCGTCGGCCTGCCCGACCTGATCACCGAGGACCTGGCCGCCTACCAGCGGCTGGCCATCACGCTGGGCCGTGAACCCGCGCGGGTGGCCTCGTACAAGCGCTACCTGGCCGAGCAGGGCCGGGCGTCCCCGCTGTTCGACCTGCCGCGCCTGGTGCAGGACATCGAAGCCGAGTTCGAACGCCTGGCCCTGGCGGCGCGGGCGGCCCCTGCGGGTTGAACGATGGTCCAGCAAACCGCCCCCACGCCGCACGCCACGGCCCAACCCCCGCCGGTGCAGGCAGGCTGGGATCTGGACAACGACGCCCTGGCGCATGCCATCAGCTGGTTGAGCGGGCACCACGGGCGCGAACGCACGCCCGAATCGATGCTGGCCGGCCAGCCGCTGCAGGGCAGGCTCGGGCCCGACCAGGCGCTGCGCGCCTTGCGCGAGGCGGGCTACAGCGCCGGGCTGGTGCAGCGCCGCGTGGCCGATCTGCACCACCTGCTGTTGCCGGCGGTGCTGCTGCTGAAGGAAGGTGACGCCTGCATCGTGGTGGCGCGCCATGCCCGGGACCCGCGCCGCTACGACATCGTGATGCCCGGCCGGCAGCACCACGCCTGCACCGCCAGCGAAACCGAGCTGGAAGCCGAATACACCGGCTTCGCCCTCGTTGCCACCCCGCAGACCGCCGCTGGCGCCACCCAGCGCCCGGATCAGCTGCTGCTGCGCGAGCCCGGCAGCCACTGGCTGTGGGGCACGATGCGGCGCTTCCTGCCCTACTACCGCTCGGCCCTGCTCGCCGCGCTGCTGAGCAACGTGCTGATGCTGGCCACCGGCCTGATCACGACCGTGGTCTACGACAAGGTCATCCCGCACAAGGCCTGGGTCACGCTGTGGTCGCTGGCTGCCGGGGCGGCCCTGGCGCTGCTGTTCGACCTGATGGCGCGCCAGTTGCGCGCCTACCTGATCGACGTGGCCGGCCGCAAGGCCGACCTGATCGTGGGCAGCGTCCTCTTCCGCCAGACGCTGGGCCTGCGCATGGAGCAGCGGCCGGACTCGGCCGGTGCCTACGGCTACCACCTGGCGCAGATCGAGGTGGTGCGCGAATTCTTCGCCTCGGCCACGCTGTCGGCGATCTCCGACCTGCCTTTCATCGTGATCTTCGTGGCGATGACCTTTGCCATCGGCGGCTCCCTGGGCTGGGTGCTGGTGCTGGCCATTCCGCTGCTGCTGCTGGGCTCGCTGCTGATCCAGGGCTCGCTGCGGCGCGCCACCATGGGCCACATGCAGGAGACGGCCGACCTGCACGGCGTGCTGGTCGAGGCGGTCGATGGGCTGGAAGACCTCAAGGCCGCGGGCGCGCAGGGCCGCTTCCTGCGGCGCTATGAAGAGGCCACCGCGGCCGCCGCGACGGCCATGCTGCGTTCGCGCCGCATCACGAGCTGGGCCATCAACATCTCGGGCATCTCGCAGCAGCTGGTCACCGTGGTGATGCTGGTCTGGGGCGTGTACCTGATCGACGCCAGGCTGCTCACCGCGGGGGGCCTGATCGGGGCCGTGATGTTTGCTTCACGCGCCGTCGCGCCGCTGTCCAGCGTGGTGCAGCTGGCCATCCGCTACCAGGGCGCGCGCGCCGCGCTGCGCGAGCTCAACCGCGTCATGCAGCAGCCGGTGGAGCGTGACCCGCACAAGGTCTACGTGCCACGACGCGAACTCAGTGGCCGCATCGGCCTGGCCGACGTGGGCTTTTCCTACCCTGCCGCCGGCGGGGTGGACGGGCCGCGCGTGCTGGGCGGCGTGACGCTGAAGTTCGAACCCGGCGAGCGCGTGGCCATCCTCGGCCGCATCGGCTCCGGCAAGAGCACGGTGCTGCGCCTGCTGGCGGGCCTGTACCAACCCAGCAGCGGGCAGATCGAGGTCGATGGCATGGACCTGCGGCAGATCGACCCGGCCGACTACCGCGCCCGCGTCGGCTTCGTCAGCCAGGACCCGCGCCTGTTCAACGGCACGCTGCGCGACAACGTGCTGCTGGATCGCTCGGCGGCCGACCCTTCGCGCCTGAGCGAGGTGGCCCAGCTCACCGGCCTGGACCGCCTGATCGCGCACCACCCGCAGGGCTGGGAGTTGCCGGTGGGCGAAGGTGGCACCCTGCTGTCCGGTGGCCAGCGGCAGCTGGTGGCACTCGCCCGCTGCCTGGTGACACGGCCGCAGATCCTGCTGATGGACGAGCCCACCAGCAGCATGGACGCACAGAGCGAAGTCGTCTTCCTGCGCCAGCTCAAGGAGGCCTGCGGCCACTGCACGCTGCTGCTGGTGACGCACCGGCCGGCGGTGCTGGAGCTGGTCAACCGCGTGGTGGTGATCGACGCCGGGCGCGTGGCGATGGACGGACCCAAGGCCCAGGTGCTGGCCGCCCTGGCCGGCACGCGGCCGGCCA
>DAORNK010000085.1:0-13414 GCA_035440985.1 Rubrivivax sp.
GGGTGCCAGGCCCAGCGACTGCTGGATGCCGGCGATGGGCACCAGCAGCAGGCCCGGCAGCATGCCCACGGCAAAGCAGCCGGCGGCCAGCACGACCATCGGCACCAGCATCGCGGCCGGGGCTTCCCGGGCGTGCTCGGCGGCGGCCGACGGCGAACCCATGAAGGCGGCGTGCGCGAACTTCAGCACCGCCGCCAGCGTGAACAGGCTGGCCACCAGCGCGAAGATGCCCAGCACGTAGTGGCCGGACTGGAAGGCGGCCACGTAGATCAGCCACTTGGAGCCAAAGCCGTTGAGCGGCGGGATGCCCGCCAGCGACAGCCCGGCGAACAGGAAGACGCCGAAGGTCACCGGCATCTTGCGACCCAGGCCGCCCAGTTCGTCCAGCGTGCGCGCGTGGCTGACCACCATGATGGCGCCGGCGCAAAGGAACAGCAGGTCCTTGAGCATCATGTGGTTGACCAGGTGCATCAACCCGCCGGCCACGCCCATCGGCGTGCCCAGGGCCAGCGCCATCGTGATGTAGCCGAGCTGGCACACGGTGCTGTAGATGAGCAGCCGCTTGATGCCGGTCTGCACCACCGCCATGGCACCGGCGTACAGCAGGGTGACACCACCAATGACGGCGATGGCGTTGGCCACCAGCGACTGGCCGTGCACCAGACCCAGGCGGTCCAGCAGCGTGGCCCCGCCGAACAGCGCCATCAGCTTGAGCACGCCGTACGGGCCGCTCTTGAGCAGCACCGCCGAGATGTAGCCCGACACCGGCGTGGGCGCGGTGGCCGGGTGCATCTGATAGTCGATGCGCAGCGGCAGCATGGCTGCCTTCATCAGCATGCCCAGCAGCACCAGCACCAGCGCGCTGCCGGCCCAGGCCGTGCCTATGGCCGGTGCGGCGCGGGCGATGGCGGCAAAGTCGAAGCTGCCCGCGGCGCTGCCCAGCATGGCCACGCCCAGGAACATGAAGGCGGCGCCGGCGGTGTTGAAGATGAAGTACTTGAAGGCCTCGCGGCGCGCGTCCGCGCTCTCTTCGTGCACCAGGGCCACGTACAGTGCCCAGCTGCTCATCAGTTCCCAGAAGGCAAAGAAGTTGAAGAAATCGCGGCTGCCGGCCATGCCCAGCAGGCCGGCCATCATCAGCGCGAAGGCGGCGTAGAAGCGGTGCTGGGCGTGCGGGTGGTGCGCCAGGTAGCCGGTGGCGTAGATCATGTTCAGCGTGCCCACGCCCGACACCAGCAGCGCGAAGGCGAAGGACAGGCTGTCGTAACGGCCGGGCTGCGCCAGCACCGCCAAGAAGGCAGCGGCCGGCACCGCCACCGCCAGCCGGGTGGCCCAGGCCGGCGCTGCCTTGCCCAGCAGCCAGACGGCCACCGCGCCCAGCGTGGCGATCAGTGCCGCGGCAGGCCAGTCGATCAACAGCGAAGGCAGCACCACGGGCGACACCCCGTCGCGCGCGGCCACCAGGTTGGCCACCGAGGCCACGGCATCGAGCTGCCAACCCGGCATCACGCCGCCCAGCACGATGGCAGCCGCCAGCACGCCCATGGCCAGGCGCATCGTGCCAGGCGCTTCGTGCACGGCCGGCCCTTCGTAGGGATGGAAGAACAGCAGGCGCACGATGCGCAGGTAGTAGAAGACGGCCACGATGCTGCCCAGCAGGATCAGCACGGCCACGTCCACGCGTCCGGCGGCTGCGGCGGCGGTGATCATCAGGAACTTGCTGATGAAGCCCGAGAACGGCGGCAGGCCCATGATGGCCACCGTGGCCAGCGCGTAGCAGCCGGCACTGAAGGGCATCACGCGGCCCAGTCCGACCAGATCCTTCAGGTGGCGACGGCCACTTTGCAGGATGAAGGCGCCAGCGGCGAAGAAGAGGAGCGTCTTCATGGCCGCGTGGTTGCCCACGTGCAGCAGCGAGGCCGTGGTGGCCAGCGTCGTGCCCAGGCCCAGGATGGCGGCGATTTCGCCGATCTGCGCCAGCGTGGAGTAGGCCAGCATGCGCTTGAGCTCGGTCTGCAGCAGCGCCATGACCTCGCCGTAGACCAGTGTGATGCAACCCAGCACCAGCATCAGGGTGCCGATGTCCAGCCCCGGGCCGGCAAAGCGGGCCAGCGCCTTGGCGCCGAACACCACCATCAGGATCTTCACCATGCCGAACAGGCCGGCCTTGGTGAGCATGCCCGACAGCGGCCCTGAGATCGACGCCGGTGCCTCGGGGTGGGCCAGCGGCAGCCAGGCCTGCAGCGGCACGAAACCGGCCTTGACCGCAAAGCCGATGAACAGGCACAGCGCGGCGACGGCGCCCACGCGCGTGTCGATGGCGGGCATCTGAGCGGCGATGGTGGCGAACTCGAAGCTGCCCACCTGCGCATGCACCAGCAGGATGCCGAAGTGCATGATGTAGGCGCCCGACGCGCACATCATGAAGTAGACGAAGCCGGCGCGCAGTGCCTTGGGCGTCTGCTCGTGGATGACCAGGAAGTACGAAGTCCAGGTCATCAGCTCCCAGAAGACATAGAAGTTGCCGAAGTCGTGCGCCGTGGCCAGGCCCAGCATCGAGCCCGTCATCAGGAACACGAAGAAGGTGTAGCGGCCGCTGGCGTGGCCGTGCTTCATGTAGCCCACCGAATACAGCACCACCACGAACGACACGGCCGCCACCAGCACTGCGAAGACCTTCGAGGCGGCGTCCAGGCCGCCGGTGGTGGCAGCCAGCGCCAGCGTGGCGCCGGCCAGCAACAGCGAAGCCGCGTTGCGCGCCGCCACGCTCTGCAGGCCGATGGCGTAGAGCACGAATCCGCCCACGTAGGGCATCAGCACGAGCAATGACCAGGGCGACTCGAACTGCGGCACGCGCGACAGGTCGGCCACGCCGGCGGCGGCAGCAGCCAGGTGCACGAAGGGCTCGGGCCAGATGCTCATGGCCACCGTCAGCGCGGTGAGCAGGGCCACCGCGATGGCCGCCATGGCCGGCGGTGCGGCGGCCAGCGGCCGCTCGGACGCCGGCGCTTCGAAGCCCACGCGCTGGATGACCTGCAGCACGTACCACGCGGCCATCACGCTGGCCAGCGTGCCGGCTGCGGCCAGCAGCCATTGGCCCTGCTCGACGGCGGCGTACAGCACCATGAACTTGCTGAACGATCCCTTGAAGGGTGACAGGCCCATCACCGAGAACATCGCGAATCCGAACAGCGTGGCCATCACCGGCATGCGCCGGCCGGCACCGGCCAGGTCGTCCAACCGGCCCGATCCCGTGCGGCGGATCAGCCACCAGGCCGTGATGACGACCAGGCCGCGCATCACGGCCTGGTAGCCCAGGTGCATGAAGGCACCGGTGGCGCCGGCACTGCCGCCCAGCCCCAGCCCCAGCAGCACATAGCCCAGTTCGGCGACGGTGGAAAAGAGGATCAGGCGCGGCAGCTGGCGCAGTGACAGCAGGGCGAGCAATTCGCCCAGCAGCAGGATGGCGGTGCCGGCCCAGGCCAGCAGGCCGGTATCCAGGTTGGCGGTAGCGAGCATGGCGGTTGACCTCGACGATTCAGCTGTCCACGGCAGTGTCGGCAAGCGCGGGGCCGCTCGGCCATCAAACCGGCCTCGCCCGGTGGCCCCTGTGTCAGTTCGGGACAGGCGCGCCGGCTGGTCGGCCGCCGGGGCGGGCGCCTGCGGGCGCATCGCCTACAAACCCGTCATCGGGTGCCTGCATGCATCCGCAGGCCCAGGGCCCATGCACGAAACCGCCATCGTCGAAGGCTTGATGCGCATCCTGCAACGGCAGGCGGCGCAGCATGGCGTGGCCCGCATCACCGGTGTCACCGTCAAGGTGGGCCGGTTGCGTGCCGTCGAGCCGGCACAGCTGGTGGCCTGCTTCGAGATGTTTGCCGAAGGCACGGTGGCCGAAGGCGCGCAGCTGCAGGTGCTGAGCCTGGCCGTGCGGGCGCGCTGCAAGGCCTGCACCGCGGAGTTCGAGGTACCGCGCTTTCGATTCGAGTGCCCGGCCTGTGGCGCCGGCGAGGTCGACGTGATCCAGGGCCAGGAGCTGTACATCGACCATTTCGAAGCCGAAGGGCCATGAACGCCCGCGACACATGTACCGATCTGACACAGCCGGCTCCAGGGCGGCCGGCCTGGCGGTGGCCGCGGGCAGGCCGTGCGGATACTTTGGGCGTGCCTGCCGAGACGCCGTCTTGAGCGATCACCGGCCAGCCCCGGTGGCACGGCTGGCACGGCACGGAGGCGCCGCCCTGCTGAATAGGAGTACACCATGTGCGACAACTGCGGATGCAGCATCACCGACGGCAACCGACACCTGGTGCAGGCCGACCGTCACACCATCGAGGTGCTGGAAGACCTGCTGCACGAGAACGACCGCCAGGCTGACCACAACCGGGCGCACTTCGACGCACTGGGCGTGTTTGCCGTGAACCTGATGTCCGGCCCCGGCAGCGGCAAGACCAGCCTGCTGGAAGCCACCATCCAGGCGCTTCCGAAGTCGTTGACCGTGGCGGTCATCGAAGGCGACATGGAAACCGAGAACGACGCCGAGCGCATCCGCCGCCACGGCGTGCCTGCGGTGCAGATCACCACCGGCATGGCCTGCCACCTGGACGCGCACATGGTGCACGACGCCTTGCACGAGATGGACCTGCGCCACGTCGACATCCTCTTCATCGAGAACGTCGGCAATCTGGTGTGCCCGGCCAGCTTCGACATCGGCCAGCACGCCAACGTGCTGTTGCTGTCGGTGACCGAAGGCGACGACAAGCCGGTGAAGTACCCGGTGATGGTGCGTGCGGCCGACCGCATGCTGATCACCAAGATGGACCTGCTGCCGCACATCGAGGAGTTCAGCCTGGAGCGCGCACGTGCCGCGGTGCGTGAGATCCGCAGCGATCTGCCGCTGACCGAACTGTCGGCCAAGACCGGTCTGGGCCTGGAGCCCTGGCTGGACTGGCTGGCGCGCATGGTGGCGGACAAGAAGGTGCAGGCCCGTGTCGCGACGAGACCGCCTGTTCATCCGGCGCACCACGGCTAGTGTGCAGTCGCGTGCGATCGCAGGCCCGGAACCTGTGCGGCTGAGGCACGCCGCGAGGTTCCTGCCCAACGCCCACGCTCGCACCACGCGACGACACCCGCTGGCGCGCTGATTCCCGCCCAAGTTCCGGAGCCAGGCTCTCTGGCCCTGGGTGGCAAACCGCCGCTTTGCCAACCGTCTGCACCCGATCCTCGACTACCCATCACGGTCAAGCCTTGCATCAGCGGCTTGGCCGCGTCCCGAGGGACGAGGACAGGCCGGCGATCCACCCACCGATCGCCGCCGGCGGAGCCGGGTTTTCGGCGGTTCGTCGCAAGGGATGCCTGAAGCCACGGCTTCCTGTCACGATGCGCACCCGGAGCACGACGCGCGTGACGAGGTCACGGTTGGGCGTCGCGCCAGAACAGGAGGCTTCGCGATGGACGCAGCACCGATGGGAGGACCGGCGGTGGCATCACCCGCGCCCGCGCCCGCGACTTTTGCACCGCTGGCTGGCGAGCAGCGCATCGAGGCGCTGGATGTGGTGCGCGGCTTCGCGCTGCTGGGCATCTTCCTGATGAACATCGAGTGGTTCAACCGCCCGCTCTCGACGATGGGGCAGGGCATGCCACGCGGGCTGACCGGCGTGGACTGGCTGGCCAGCTGGTTCGTCACCTACTTCGTCCAGGGCAAGTTCTGGATGATCTTCTCGCTGCTGTTCGGCATGGGCTTCGCGGTGATGCTGGTGCGCGCCGAGCGTGCCGGCCGGCCGTTCATCCGGGTCTATCTGCGCCGCATCCTGGCGCTGGCCGTCTTCGGCGCCGTGCACTACATCTACCTGTGGGAGGGCGACATCCTGTTCAGCTATGCGGTGGCCGCGCTGGGCTTGCTGATCGTCCTTTACGGCAAAGCCCGGCCGATCATCATCGGCTGCGCCGTCCTGATCGGCCTGGGGCTCATCGCCGACGCCGAGCCCTTCTTCGCGATCGTCGGCGGCCTGGCTGCGATGGGTCTGTTTGCGCTGTACCTGCGCGGCACGAAGCGGTTGTCGTGGCGGGGCATCTCGATGCCGCTGTTTTCGTTCCTGTTGCTGCTGGCCGGTACCCTGGTATCGATCAGCGCGGTCGTGCTGTGGCTGCTGCCCGACGGCCCCCTGCAGCCGCGCTGGCCGATGACGGTCTTCGGGCCCATGCTGTTCCTGACCGGCTGGCTGTCATGGAAGTACCACGAGCCGGCCGACCAACGCACCGTGCGCATGGCGGTGGCCATCTACCTGTTCGTCGGCCTCGCGGTGACGTCCGCAGGCGTGATCCAGCAATTCGCGCCCGACCCGGCCGCCGTGACCGCGGCGGCCCCGGCCCCGGCTTCGAAGGCGGATGCCGGCACGGCCGCCTCGTCGGCCAAGGCAGCAGCGGTCAAGCCGAAGAAGACCAGGGAAGAGCGCGCGGCCGAGATCAGGGCCGAGCGCGCCAAGCGGCTCCAGGAAGACGCCACGCAGACGGCGGACGAGATCCGGGCGCTGACCAAGGGCAGCTATCTCGAGACCGTCGAATTCCGCGCACGCCAGTTCGTCGAGAAGGCGGCCGGCGACGCCGGATTCGCCGTCGTGCTGGGCAGCGTCTTCCTGCTCGGCGCCTGGTTCGTGCGGTCCGGCGTGATGGAGGCCCCGGCTGCCCATCTGGCGTTCTTCCGCAAGCTGGCGCTGATAGGCCTGCCGTTGGGCATCGGACTGGGGCTGCTGACCAGCCTGATCGCGATGTCGCACACGCCGGGTGACCGCCAGGACGGCTGGGGCATCGTGCGGGGATTGACGATGCTGGGCAATCTGCCGGCAAGCCTGGGCTATGTCGGACTCGTGGTGACGCTGCTGCACAGCAGCGGGCCGGCGTCGCGCCTGCGCATGCTGGCGCCGCTGGGCCGGATGGCGCTGACCAACTACCTGCTGCAGTCGCTGATCTGCGCGATCTACTTCTTCGGATTCGGCCTGGGGCAGTGGGGCATGCCGCGGGCGCAGCAGCTGGTGTTCGTGGTGGTGGTGTTTGCCGCGCAGGTCGCGTTCAGCCACTGGTGGTTGCAGCGCTTCCGCTACGGCCCGATGGAGTGGCTGTGGCGGGGTTTCACCTACCGGCAGGTGCCGCCGCTGCGCGTCGCCCGCGCCGAGGCGCCGGTGCAAGCGCCCTCCGGCTGACGCCAACCGCTATTTCGCCGGAACCAGCTCGATGCGACCCACCGCCGCGATGGGCTCGCTGCAAGGCCACGGCGGCGACTGCCGTCATGTAGTCGCCGGAGCCGTGGATGGTTGCCGCAGCGTTGAAGATGCCGACCAGGCCATGCACCTGCCCGAATTGCGGCGGCGGGAATCTGAAGATCATCGCGGCCATCCTGCGGGGTGGACGAAAAGATCCCTTCGCACCTAGGACTGGACCCCCAGCCCCCGCCTCGGGGAAAGGTGCTTGAGGTCAGGCAAGCCTGACACCACCTGAACCGCACCGGCCGTCATCAACACCACATCCACAGGCTGCAGCGCGGCGAGGCAGCCGGGGCGACGCTGCGTGCGGGGTTGGCGCGTCGCTGCGGAATCAGGGCCAAGCCTGAGATCCAGGCCGGAGCAGCCCCAGGCGGAGCGTCAGGGCGGGCCGAATCGGCACTGGGCCACGGATCAACCGCCAGATGCAAGCCATCGTGGCTGGCCTTGACCCCGCATGGCTACCAACCTAGCCCGCATCGGGCATTCGAGGGCCCATCGAGGGGCCGCTTGAAAACACGATGCGCAAGCTGCTGGCGCTACTTGGTCAGCCGCACCGCCACCGACTTGCCGCTGACGTACCCGATGGCCGCACCCTTCATCAGGCCCTTGTAGTTGGCGATGATCCCCGGCCCCGCCGCGTCCTTGACGGCTTGCACGGTCGCGCTGGTGTAGTCACCCGCGTGCTGGAAGCCGGTGAGGATGTAGGTCCAGCCGTTGAGGTTGTCCACGTCGTGCAGGCCGGTGCATTCGGCGCCGGCCGGCGCCGACAGCAGGCGCTGCAGGCGGCCGGTGTCCACCTCGTAGGCCCAGACGAAGTTGCCGACGTGGTTGCCGCTGTCCTCGCCGATGAACAGCGTGCGCAGCTTCTCCGAGAACTTGAGGTTGTCGGGGCTCGAGATCTTCTCCAGGTCGTTGGTGTTGCCCATGGTGTCGGTGGCGATCGGCTTGCCATTGATCAGCATGCTTGACTGATACGGCACCCAGTCGCTGTTGATGAGGTTGCCGTCGCTGTCGGCCTGGTTGCCGCCCAGCTTGTGCTGCACCACCATGCCGGCGCTGTTGGAGGCAAAGCCCACCAGGCTGGCGATCGGCGCGCCGCCACCCAGCGGGCTTTCGCGGTTGGCGGCGTTGCCCGGCACCATCGAGGCCGAGATGGCGGCGATCGCCGAGTAGGCCAGCTTGTCCTTGGCGTTGACCGCCGTGCCTTCCATCTTGGTGAAGACCAGGCTGCCGCCCTTGAGCGCCGCATAGCGGTGCGTTTCCAGGAAGGCCGCCGCCTTGTCCTGGCCCGGCTTGAGCTTGACCCAGCGGCTGGCACCGCTGAGCTTGACCTCGGTGAAGCTCGGGTCGACCGGGTCGGTGGTGGTGGATTGCAGGATGCCGTTTTCCTTGATGCCACCGACGGTGGTGACGGTGGTCAGGGTGGCGTTGTTGGTCATCGCCTCGATTTCGGCGCTGGTCGCGTGGCCCAGCTTGATCCACTTGATGTTGCCGGGCGTGGTCTCGTTGAAGGCCGAGATGTACTTGGCCACGTACAGCGTGCCGGCCGAGAGGTCGCCGGCGCTGTCGGCGATGAACAGGAACAGGCCGCCGTTGGTGGCGTCGTCACCGCCCAGCACCGTCTTGTTGTCGGGGAACACGCACACCAGCTCGCGCGAGTAGCGGCCCAGGTTGAAGTGCTTCCTGATGCTGCCGGTGCCGTCGGTCTTGACGGTCACCTCGGGCAGGTGGCCGTAGTGGTAGGGGCTGGCCGTGGCCGGACTGAGCCCTGCATTGGCGATGAAGGTGTTGTACAGCGCCAGCGTCTGGTTGTCGCCCTGGTCGAAGGCGTCTGGCATGTACTCCTCGCTCGACAGGTGGGTGCCCCAGGGCGACAGGCTGCCACCGCAGGGGATCCACAAGCCGCGGATGCCCGCGGTGTCGATGTTGTGGTAACTCTTGAGCGACAGCGCGCCCGTGGCCGCGTCCTGGTTCAGCGTCAGCACGCAAATCGGCGACGGATACGCGCCGTAGGCCGCCGACTGGTATTCGTACTGCACCACCGCGTAGACCGTGTTGGCCGGGGAGCCTGGCAGGCTGAGCAGCGAGCTGCCGTCCACGCAATCGGAATAGGCCTGCGCACCCGACACCATCAGCGGCGTGCCATCGAGCTTGTAGTAGCCGCCGGCGACGATGCTGCCGCCGCCCGTCTTGGGCACGCTGTCGCCGGTCACGAAGAACGGCGTGTAGCCCAGGTCGATGGTCTGCGTGCTGCCGTCCGGGAATTTCAGTTCGAGCTTGGCGCCTTCGCTGCTGGTCTTGCCCAGCGCCGCTGCCGTCGCCAGGCTGGGCGCGGGCATGCCGATGAATCGGGCCGAGAGGATGGTCTGCAGCGCATCCTTGCCGTTGGTGCCATTGGTCCCGTTGGTTCCGTTGGTGCCGTTCGTCCCATTGATGCCGTTCTTGCCGTCCTCGCCGTCGGCGGCGCAGCCGGCCAGCAGCGCGGCGACGCTCGCTCCGGTCATCGGCAGCAGCGGCACGCTGCCGAACATCTTGAGCAGCTTGCGGCGGGAAGAGGCGTCGGATTCGGTGCGATCCGGGGTCTCGGACATGGGGGCAACTCCATCGAGTAGGGGTGGGTGCGGCGACCGCGGGCGCACAAGCAGGACGGTCGTCGCGGGAAGCTCGGCGACCCGCGCGTGCGGACCCGAGCGGCAGACCCGAACGACTCTAGAAAGGCCGCGTGACAAAGCGATGAAGGGCTCGAGGCCTGCGGGTGACCTGGCGCGGCGCTTCGACGTCGAGCTCGCCACGCCGGTGCGCTATGCGCATGCGCCGGGGTTCGCAGACAGTTGACGAGTTGCTGCGAATTTTCGGCAGAAGGGGGAGCAACGCTCGCAGGACCCCAAGCCCCGGCATCCGCATGCCTGGTTGAAGTCGAACCCCTTCCTTCCCCTCGAAGGCGCCCTTGGGTTTATGCGCAGCGGCGCGTTCTTCATTCTGGAGACCCATGAGTGCGTTGCCAAACGCGCGGAATGCCTGGTGCCAGGACGACGGATTCATAATCCAATGGATTACACTGCGCCGATGCTCCTGACCGTTGCAGAGCTGCCCGAGTACCTGCGCGCAGCCGGCAAGCTGCTGTCGAACATTGAGCGGCGCGCGCTGGTGGTTCACCTTGCAGCGAACCCGAAGGCGGGCGATTTGATCGAGGGCACGGGCGGTGTGCGCAAGCTGCGTTGGGCACGCGAAGGCATGGGCAAGAGCGGTGGTGCGCGGGTCATCTACTACTTCCACAGTGACGCCATGCCCCTTTATCTGCTGACGATCTTTGCGAAGAGCGAGCGCGCGAACCTGAGCAGGGCCGAGCGCAACGAGCTGGCCGGTCTGGTGAACGTGTTGGTGCGAATCTGGTTTGAAAGGTGAAGCGATGGGCAAGGCATTCGAGAGCATTCGCAGGGGCCTGGTTGAGGCCACCGAGCACGCCCGGGGCCGACAGGCCGGTGTCAAGGTCTACCGGCCGTCCGCGGTGGACGTGGCGGCCGTGCGAGGACGCCTGGGCTTCACGCAAGCGCAGTTCGCAGACCGCTTCGGGTTTTCCGTGGCCACGCTGCGCCATTGGGAGCGCGGAGACCGCAGCCCCCAGGGCGCAACCCTGGTGCTGCTGAACCTGATCGACCGCGACCCGAAAGGCGTGCTGAAGGCTCTGGATGCCTCGCCTCCTGGACGAAGCACCGGGGCGGTGACCCAGTAACTTCTACAGCAGCCGCAGCGGTCGAATGGCCTGAAATCCAGCAGTCATGCGGGTTCTGAGGCGTTTTCCGATAGAGCCCCAAGGCCGCCACCAAGGTTCCGATCTGCTTGTTCGGATTTGTGCCGCCGCTGCGCGTCGCTCGCGCCGAGGCGCCGGTGCAAGCGCCCACCGGCTGACCTCAACGGCTATTTAGCCGGAACCAGCTCGATGCGACGCACCGCCGCGCGCGTTGGCCTCGGTGCGCAGCGACAGGTTGAGCTCAAGCACATCGCCGTCAGAGGCCAGCACGGAGAACCAGACCATCTCGTCGATGACGGCGCCGGACTGCGGGGCAAAGCCGTTGCAGACGCTGACGCTTGGATTGGGCGCGAAGACACAGCCCGTCAGCAGGTTCAGCCCCCCGGCCCCGGGTGCGGCGTCGCTGATGTTGTCGAGCGTCCCGCTGAAGGCGAACGAGGCATAGGCGGCGGTGTTCTGCTGGAAGCCGAAAAAGGGTGGCGGCGCCAGGAGTATCGCGCTGCTCATGAAGCCGTCGACGGCGACGCCAAACGTCAGCAGCACCTCGACGTCCGCAGCCAGCCCGGTGGACACGGTGATGCGGTCGGACAGCTTGGCCTCGGCCAGCGCGCCCAGCGACGTACCCTCGTCGGGTTGGTTCGCGTTGGTGCTGGCCTGGGCGCCGGCTCGCAGGATGCCGTTGGCGACCGTGGCTTCGGCGCGGGACTGGCCCCCGTTGATGTAGCCGTTCTGGGCACCGCAGGCGGGCAGCGGGCCGCTGGTCGTCGTCGACCCTTGTGTGGCCGACGAGATCTGGGCGAGGCACAGGGTGGCGGCGCGGGACTGCAGCGGCAGGGCCAGGGCCAGGGCTGAGGTCGCGCACATCAGAGCGGCACGCCAGGTGTGGTTCAACATGCTTCGATCTCCCTCGTAGGTGGTGGGCACGGACGCCGATGCCGCAGGCGGGCCTCCCGGCGGTTGACCGATCCCGGCGCTTGGCAAGAGCCGGGGCCGAGGGGCATCCTAGAAAGGGAGCGTCTCTCGATCGTCTCTGGAGCGGGGTGCGAACCCCCCGGATCCAGGGGCGAAGACCACCTGCTCGACGGCGACGGTCGGTGATCCGCCAGCCGCTGCCCGCCCGCGACCTTCAGCCGCCCAGCCGCTTCAGCGCCTCGGCTGCCTCCGCATGCCCCCGGTCGGCGGCCTTGCGCAGCCAGCGACGACCTTCGGCGGGGTCGGCGGAAGTGCCTATGCCTGCCGCCATCATCACGCCGGTGAGGAACTGGCCTTGCGCGTCGCCCTGCACGCCGCCACGGTAGGCCCACTTGTACGCCTCCTGCTCGTTCTTCTGGACGCCGGTGCCTTGCAGGTGCAGCTGGGCCAGCATCGAGCACGCGGGGGGGAAGGCACGCTCGGCCGCCTTGCGCACCAGTGCGGCACCGGCCACCGGGTCCTTCGCCACGGCCTGGCCCCCGAGCTTGAGCATGCCCAGCATCACGGTGGCCTGGTTGTCATTGCGCGCCGCGGCCTTCTCGAGCCACATCACCCCCTGGGGTTCGTCCTTGTCGAGGCCGACACCCATCACCAGCGCGGCACCCAGTTCGCCCATCTTGCGCGGGTCTCCGGCCTGCGCGGCGGCCCGGGTGGCGGCCACGTCGAACTCCTTCGGACTGACTTCGATGGCTGGCGCTGCGGCCAGTGGTTGCACCAGGGCGATCAGGAGGGTCAGGACGACGGCACGGAAGGAGCTGCGGATCATTTGCGGGCCTCGGGTTCGGCGGGTCAGGGGGGCACCGGCGGGTCAACCAACGGCCCCGGCGCCGCGAACGATAAGCCCGGCCGCGTCACGCCAGCGTCACGCCGGGTGTGTGGCGGGCCCGCGGCTGTGGACTCCCGGGTTCAGGGGGCCAGCGCGCTGAGCACGTTGACGGTGACGCTGGTGCCACTGGGCGCGCTGACCTGCACCGGAACAGGTCACAAGTCCTGACGCCAACGGTTATTTCACCGGAACCAGCTCGATGCGACGCACCGCCGCGGCCTCGACCTTGGCCCGCGAGTAGAGCAGCGGGAAGTACGCGCCCTTGAGCCAGAGCGGTGCCAGGTCGCGATAGTGCGCACTGGCGGGGTCGCCGGACTGGCCTGGGGCGTTGATCGCGCGCGAGTTGTCCCAGTCGCCGACGTCGATGACGACGCGCAAGGACGCCCCGCCCAGCTGGCGCAGGCTGGCCGGGTCGTAGCTCGAGACGTTCACGCTGTCACCGCCACCGGCCGTCGGAAAAGGGCCGACGTTCAGCCGCGCGCGCGTGGCCTCGTCGGCGGCGTTGGCCAGCGGGTGATCGAGCCGGACGTGGTGCAGCCTGTCCCAGCGCCAGGCGTTCGGGTCGGGCCCGGCCAGCTGCTGCAGATCGGCCCATGCCGCGGCCAG